>NZ_JALJRR010000003.1:0-317691 GCF_024519615.1 Pseudomonas sp. Pse79 | reverse complement strand
CGCCGGAAGTGGGGCGAATTATAGACGTCCAGGATTTGCCGTCAACCTTTAATTTGGTTTTTCTATCAAACAGCGGAAAACCTCCCAATCCACTCTATATAGAAGGTAGAAAACTGATAATTGAGCAATATATTGCTCAGCGACACACACTTAAGCATCATAGGGCTCTTTGCTACTCAAATATGACCTCGGACGAACACCCCAATGACCACCTCCCCTCGCAGCCTGGCCTCGGCACTGTTTCCCGTCGGCCTGCTGTTGATCGCCATGGCTTCCATCCAGTCCGGCGCTTCGCTGGCCAAGACCATGTTCCCTATCGTCGGCGCTCAAGGCACCACCACGCTGCGCCTGATTTTCGCCAGCATCATCATGTTGCTGATATTGCGCCCATGGCGGGCCACGCTGACGGCCAAATCCCTGCGCACCGTGATTGTTTACGGAATGGCGTTAGGCGGCATGAACTTCCTCTTCTATATGTCGCTGCGCACAGTCCCTCTTGGTATTGCGGTAGCCCTGGAGTTCACCGGGCCGCTCGCCGTCGCCCTCTATGCATCGCGCCGCGCGGTGGACTTTCTGTGGATCGCCCTCGCGGTTGTCGGTCTTCTGCTGTTGATCCCCACGGGAGAAACCAGCACGGGGATTGACCTGGTCGGTGCGGCTTATGCACTAGGCGCAGGTGTTTGCTGGGCGCTCTACATTCTGTTCGGCCAAAAGGCAGGGAATGACAACGGCGTGCAAACTGCTGCCCTCGGCGTCATGATCGCCGCCTTGTTCGTCGCACCGATCGGCATCGTTCATGCGGGCGCGGCATTGCTGACGCCTGCGCTGATTCCAGTTGCCATCGGCGTCGCCATCCTGTCCACGGCGCTCCCCTACACCCTGGAGATGGTCGCGCTGACTCGCCTGCCCGCCCGTACTTTCGGCACCTTGATGAGCATTGAGCCCGCATTCGGCGCGCTCTCGGGCCTGTTCTTCCTGCAGGAGCATTTGTCGCTCGCACAGTGGCTGGCCATCTCCTGCATTATCCTGGCCTCCGTTGGCGCCACGCTGACCATGCGAAACGAGGCCAAACCTCTAGTACCAGCCGATTAATCATCTTTGACGGTAACTCTGGTATTTGTCGCTCATTTGGGCCATGTTTAGGCCGCAAACAAATGTCATTCATGGAGAGTTTCGACAAGGACAGCGCGAACGCTACAATCGAGAGCGAGTAAAGCCAGCTTCAGGCAATTTTTTCGAAGCGGCTATTAAGGATGGGAATGAAGCGAATTTTGATACTGTTAATGGTCGTGGCCATTGCTGGCTGTGCCGCGACCACCAAGACAGAAGTGAAACGGGGCAAAAAAGGGCTGCATATCAACTGTTCCGGGCTGTCCTCCTCCTGGGACCAGTGCTACATCAGTGCAGTCAACTCATGCGGCGCCAAGGGCTACCGGGTTATCGCCAAGTCCGGTGACAACTCCGAGGAGCCTGGGGACTACCCCTTCGGCCTCAACCCTGCCGGTTACACCAGCCGGAGCATGATCGTCATCTGTAAATAGCGGCCCGAGCAGTCCACTTCCGACTGCTCCGCAGCGCCCACCGAACGCCTCGACCCCGCGCAGCCCTTCGCGACGCTGCGACCGGCCGCCTGCGCGTAAATCACAAGCGGCACTTGCCGAGCAGCGACCGATCAAATAGCCGCGGTCCGTACCTGCAACCACTCCAGCGCAGCGCCACTGAGCAATGGGCTCAAACGCTGACACACCTCGGCATGGTACGCATTGAGCCACTGGCGCTCCTCAGCCGTCAGCAACGACGGTTCCAGACAACGGGTGTCGATCGGGCACAAGGTCAGGGTTTCGAACTCGAGGAACTCACCGAACTCGGTCTTGCCCGCTTCGCGATTCAACACCAGGTTCTCGATACGCACGCCCCAACGCCCCGGACGGTAAGTACCCGGTTCAATGGAGGTGATCATGCCCGGCTGCATCGCGGTTTGCGGCGCAGTAGCGGCCTGGTAGGCGATGACCTGCGGACCTTCATGCACATTGAGGAAATAACCTACACCGTGCCCCGTGCCATGGCCGTAGTCCACACCTTCGGCCCAGATCGGCGCGCGCGCGATGGCATCGAGCAGTGGCGACATAATGCCCTTGGGAAAATGAGCACGGGACAGGGCGATCACCCCCTTGAGCACGCGGGTGCAATCACGCTTCTGTTCATCGCTCGGCGCTCCGATAGGCACCATCCGCGTGATATCGGTAGTACCGCCCAAGTACTGGCCACCCGAGTCGATCAGCAGCAGGCCATCGCCTTCGATCAGCGCATGCTCTTCTTCGGTGGCGTGGTAATGCGGCATCGCGCCATTGGCATTGAACGCAGCGATGGTGTTGAAACTCAGCGACACATAACCGGGACGGCGGGTACGTGCGGCCGTCAGGTGTTCGTCGATGGTCAGTTCAGTGATGCGTTCACGGCCCAGCGCACTCTCCAGCCAGGCGAAGAATTCGCACAAGGCCGCGCCATCCTGCTCCATGGCCAGGCGGATATGTTCCGCGTCGGCCAGGCTCTTGCGGGATTTGGCAAGCGTCGTCGGGTTCAGCCCTTCCACCAGCTTGACGCTGGCGTCCAGGTGTTCCAGCAAACCGGCGGTCACGCGTGCCGGATCAACCTGCACACTCGCGCCCGATGGCACCGCGCGCAGGGCATCGGCGACTTCGCTGTAATCGCGCAAGGTCACGCCATCCTGCTCAAGCACCGCCCGCAGCGCGGCATCGACTTTGCTCAGCGCCACAAACAGCGTGGCCTGTTGCGCATTGATCAGGGCGAAGGACACAAACACCGGGTTGAACGATACATCGGCACCGCGCAGGTTAAACAACCAGGCGATGTCATCCAGGGTGGCGATGAAGTGCCAGTCGGCGCCCTTTTCTTTCAAGCTGGCGCGCAGTGCAGCGAGTTTTTCGCCACGGCTGACGGTGGCCTGCGGTGGCAGGTGCTGGTAGATCGGCTGATTCGGCAACGCCGGGCGGTCGCTCCAGACTTCATTCAGCAGGTCGATGTCGGTACGCAGGCGAGCACCGCGCTCCGCCAGTTTGCCGCCCAAGGTACGCGCCGACGCCACGGCCATTACCGCACCGTCGACCGCCACCACGGCGCCCTGCGGCGTCTGTTCGGCCAGCCACTCCAGCGGGCCAGGTTGACCCGGCTGCAGCTTCACCAACTCGATACCGCTGCCCTTGAGTTCCTTGGTCGCTTGTTCCCAGTAGCGGCTGTCGGCCCAGACACCGGCGAAATCCGCGGTGACGATCAGCGTCCCCACCGAGCCGTGGAAGCCCGACAACCATTGACGCCCCTGCCAGTAGCCCGGCAGGTATTCGGACAGGTGCGGGTCAGCGGACGGCACCAACAAGGCATGAATGCCTTCGCGGCGCATCAATTCACGGGTATGCGCCAGGCGCTGGGGAACCGTTCCATGGGTCAAAGGCTGCGTACTCATTGTGTCTCCTGCTAACCACGAATAATTGTTATGGATTACGAATGAAGAATCAGACCGCCCAGAACGCCGGCGCACTGGCAAGGGTGGCCTTGATCAACTGCACGGCCTGGTCGATATCCTGCTCGGTGGTGAACCGTCCCAGGCTCAAGCGAATGGTTCGACCGGCGCTGCGGGCATCATGCCCCAGCGCCAGCAGCACATGGGAGGGCGCATTGCTCGCCGAATTGCAGGCCGAGGTGGCGGAAAAAGCAATGCCCGCACTCAAGGCCGCGGCGTTGAACTCGCCTTCACCGAAGGTGAGGCTGAGGGTGTGGGGAATGCGCTGGGTGGCGCTGCCATTGAGACGCACACCGACGACCGACGCCAGTTGATCGAGCAGGCGCTGGCGCAAGGCCACGATCGCCGCCTGCTCTTCACTGAACGCCTGCGCCGCCAAGGCGAACGCCGCGCCCATGCCCGCAATCTGGTGGGTTGCCAGTGTACCGGAGCGCAAGCCGCCCTCGTGGCCACCGCCGTGAATCTGCGCCAACACCTTCCGCTGCGCCCGCGGCCCGACATACAGCGCGCCGATCCCCTTGGGGCCATACACCTTGTGCGCGGAAAACGACATCAAATCCACCGGCCATTGCGCCAGGTCGATCGCCACCTTGCCCGCACCCTGTGCCGCGTCCACATGCAACAACGCGCCGTGTTCACGCACCCGCGCGCCAATGGCGGGGATGTCGTTGAGGGTGCCCAACTCGTTGTTCACCAACATCAGCGATACCAGGAAGGTGTCCTCACGCAGTGCTTCACTCACCGCCTCGGCACTGATCAACCCATCGGCGTCCGGCGCCAGGTAGGTCACCGCCACTCCGGCCTCCTGCATCTGCCGCGCGGTGTCCAGCGTAGCCTTGTGCTCGATCTGGCTGGTGATGATATGCCCACCCGCCAAGCCCCGCGCTTGAGTCACCCCCTTGATCGCGAGGTTGTTGGACTCCGTCGCGCCGGACGTCCAGACGATCTGCTCCGGCTCGGCACCGACCAACTCGGCCACCTGGCGACGCGCCTGTTCAACCGTTTGCCGGGCCGCTTGGCCGAAGGCGTGGGAGCTGGACGCAGGGTTACCGAAATTGGCGTGCAAGCCCAGACACTCGACCATCACCTGGATGACCCGCTCGTCCACCGGGGTGGTGGCGGCGTAGTCGAAATACAACGGACGTTTATTCATAACCTTAGGGACTCGCAGAGCAGGTTCCCGAGAGCAACGTCTCAGGGGCATCGACCGGAACAGAGGTCGTCAGGTTTACCCGATCGAATGCCATTAAAAAAGGACCACTTGACGTAAATGTGCGTAGGAACGCTCCTGAAATTCAGCTTAACAGGCTGACATAGCGCCATGGCAAACAAAAAGCCCGAGGCTTCTTGAGAAACCTCGGGCTTTTTGCCACTGAGCACCGGCTCAACTGGGGCGGCCATGCAGGGTCACATTACGTTCGGCGTTCATTTCGCCCTGGTGAGCAAAACTGAAAGGTTGTTGTGCCTGACCGGTCAGGGCAGCCCGCTGGCGTTGATATTCGTCAAACGACAAGCCGCGACGGCTCAACGCCTCCAGCGCCAGTTCCCGGGTTTCTTGCGCCGTGTAAGGGCGCAATTCAGGAGAAGGATGGGTCGCACAACCGGCAACGACAGAAGTGACGAGTAATAAGGAAACAGCAAAAAATCGGTTCATGGCGACGGCTCTGCGAAGAAGGTCTCAAGTCAATGAACACAGGCTACTCCCGACCCTGGACAGTGAAAAATCACCATCCGTGATAGTCGCTATCACCCGTCGCCACACCCTCATCAGCGCCACCCTTATATTCCTTTAAGATCTATAAATATGGAAATACGTTCATTTACGGAATAAACATAACCCTCTATAAATGGCTCCACGCGAATTCGACACTGTTCGCCAGGCAACTGTTGCGCAGGCAACAGCCATTCAACAAAACACCAGGCAGACAACAGCAACGTTTTTCAGCAGTGAGCCCGCAGCCCAGGCGGATCAAGGCCTGCAGCCGTTGGTACAGCTCTTGCTCAGACCGGCTCACTTCCCCTGCTATGCCACTGTTGAAAAAGGAACTGTTCATGACCCGTCCCCTGAATGTCGTTGCCCTCTCCGGCGGAACCTGGCGCCCGTCCCGTACCCTGGTGTTGACCCAGGCCGTGCTGGCCGAACTGGCGACGTTGTTGCCGATCCAGACGACCCTGATCGAACTCGGTGATATCGCCCGGCCACTGGGCGGCGCACTGTCGCGCGATGAGTTGCCGGCCGAGGTCGAATCCCAACTGTTGGCCATCGAACAGGCCGACTTGCTGATCGTCGCCGCACCGGTCTATCGCGGTTCTTATCCAGGCCTGCTCAAGCATCTGTTCGACCTGGTTGGCCTCAACTCGCTGATCGACACCCCTGTGCTGCTGGCCGCCACCGGCGGCAGCGAACGTCACGCGCTGGTACTCGATCACCAGTTGCGCCCGCTGTTCAGCTTCTTCCAGGCCCTGACCTTGCCGATCGGCGTATACGCCACCGAAGCCGATTTCACCGATTACCAAATCACCAACGAAGCCTTGAAAGGCCGTATTCGCCTTGCGGCAGAACGCGCAGCCCCTTTGTTCGCCGCGCACGCCCCCTCACTGTTGAAAATCGCTTAAGGATTCGTCATGGATGTTTTCTGGTTTCTGCCCACTCATGGCGACGGTCATTACCTGGGCACCACCCAAGGTGCCCGTCCGGTCACCCTCAATTATCTGAAGCAAGTCGCCCAGGCCGCTGACAGCCTTGGCTACTACGGCGTGTTGATTCCTACCGGGCGTTCGTGCGAAGACTCCTGGGTAATCGCCTCGGCGCTGGTGCCGCTGACAGAACGCTTGCGCTACCTGGTGGCAATTCGCCCTGGCATCATCTCGCCCACAGTGTCGGCGCGCATGGCGGCGACCCTGGATCGCCTGTCCAACGGCCGCCTGCTGATCAACGTCGTGACCGGCGGCGACCCCGACGAAAACCGCGGCGACGGCAGCTTCCTCGACCACCGCGAACGCTATGAAGTCTCCGACGAATTCCTCAAGATCTGGCGCCGCGTATTGCAGGGCGAATCGGTAGACTTCGAAGGCAAACACCTGCGTGTGCAGAATGCCAAGGCACTTTACCCACCGGTGCAGAAGCCTTACCCGCCGCTGTACTTCGGCGGTTCCTCCGACGCCGCCCACGACCTCGCCGCCGAACAGGTGGACGTGTACCTGACCTGGGGCGAACCACCCGCCGCCGTCGCCGAAAAGCTCGCGGATGTACGTGAACGGGCCGCGCGCCACGGGCGGACCGTGAAGTTCGGCATCCGCCTGCATGTGATCGTGCGCGAGACCGAAGAAGACGCCTGGAAAGCCGCCGACAAACTGATCGA
Organism: Pseudomonas sp. Pse79; assembly: GCF_024519615.1. Taxonomy (NCBI): domain Bacteria; kingdom Pseudomonadati; phylum Pseudomonadota; class Gammaproteobacteria; order Pseudomonadales; family Pseudomonadaceae; genus Pseudomonas; species Pseudomonas sp. Pse79. Next base: position 310,791 of record NZ_JALJRR010000003.1, on the reverse strand, counting down.
ACACATCAGCGACGAGACCATCGCCGCCGCGCAAAAATCCTTCTCGCGCTTTGATTCCGAAGGCCAGCGCCGCATGGCCGCCTTGCACGACGGGCGCCGCGACAACCTGGAAATCGCCCCCAACCTGTGGGCCGGTGTCGGCCTGGTCCGTGGCGGTGCCGGTACGGCGCTGGTAGGCAACCCGCGGCAAGTGGCCGAGCGGATCAAGGAATACGCGGATTTGGGCATCGAGAGTTTCATCTTTTCCGGCTACCCGCACCTCGAAGAAGCCTATCGCTTCGCCGAGTTGGTGTTCCCGCTATTGCCGGAACCCTACGCCAGCCTGGCCGGGCGCGGTGTCACCAATCTCACCGGACCGTTTGGCGAGATGATTGCCAATGATGTGCTGCCGGCCAAGGCCTGAGAATGCTGAGATCGCACCGTTGATCTGCATTGCCCAATAGACAGCACACGGCATTAGAGCCCTATGAGGAACACCGCGTGACAGCCAACCCCCACAGCGTCCTGCCCTCACCTTTGCAGACCGCCAGACAGCTCGCCGCCGAATTCGCCCTCACCGCCGTCGAACGCGACGAGCGCGGCGGCACGCCAAAAACCGAACGGGATGCCCTGCGCCAAAGCGGTCTGCTGGCCCTGAGCATTCCCACTCAATACGGCGGCCTTGGTGCGCGCTGGAGCGACACCCTGGGTATCGTGCGTGAATTCGCCAAGGTCGACAGCTCCATCGCTCATGTCTTCGGTTTTCACCACCTGATGCTCGCTACGGTGCGCCTGTTTTCGCGGCCGGACCAATGGCAGCCGTGGTTCGAACAGACCGCACGCAAAAACTGGTTCTGGGGCAACGCCCTCAACCCGCTGGACACGCGCACGCAGGTCAAGGATTTCGGCGGTTGGCGTGAGTTCTCCGGCAAGAAGAGCTTCTGCTCCGGCGCCAGCGACTCGGAAATGCTGATCGCCTCGGCGGTGGATGAGAGCGCCGGCGGCAAGTTGCTGATCGCCGCCATCCCCAGCGGGCGCAGCGGCATCACCTTGCACAACGACTGGGACAATATCGGCCAGCGCCAGACCGACAGCGGCAGCGCCAGTTTCGAACGGGTGCGCGTCGAGGAGTCGGAATTGCTGCTCGACCCGGGCCCTCTGAGCACACCGTTCGCCTGCCTGCGCCCACTGATCGCGCAGTTGACCTTCACGCACATGTTCCTCGGCATAGCCGAAGGTGCCTTTGATGAAGCGCGCAACTACACCCTCACCGAAACCCGTGCGTGGCATAAATCCACCGCCGAGGATGTGCGCCAAGACCCTTACGTGCTGCACCACTACGGCGAATTCTGGGTGGCCCTGCAAGGTGTGCGCCTGCTGGTGGAACGCGCCGCCGCGCTGCTCGATCAAGCCTGGGCCCAGGGGCCGAACCTCAGCGAAAACGCACGCGGCCAACTGGCCATCGCCATCGCCACCGCCAAGGTCGCCGCCAGCCGCCAGGGCCTGGAGTTGTGCAGCCGCCTGTTTGAAGTCACCGGCGCGCGCTCCACCCATGCGTCACTGCGCCTGGACCGGCACTGGCGCAACCTGCGCACGCAAAGCCTGCACGACCCGGTGGACTACAAACTCCACGAACTGGGGGACTGGGCGTTGAACCAGTCCCTGCCGACTCCTACGTTCTATTCATAAAGAGGTGCCCATGCAGCTTTTAACCTTACCGCCCTCGCCCGCCCTCGCCACCTCGATCCGCGCCACGGCCCAGGTCTTCGAAGACCCGAAATCCCAGGCACTGCTCGACCATATCCAGCAAGTGGCGCCCAGCGAAGCCAGCGTGTTGATCATCGGCGAAACCGGGACCGGTAAAGAGTTGGTGGCGCGCCACATTCATAACCTCAGCGCACGACGCAACCGGCCCTTCGTGGCGGTGAACTGCGGGGCGTTTTCCGAATCGTTGGTGGAAGCCGAACTGTTCGGCCATGAAAAAGGCGCCTTCACCGGCGCCCTCAGCGCCAAGGCCGGCTGGTTCGAAGAGGCCGACGGCGGCACCTTGTTCCTCGATGAGATCGGTGATTTGCCGATGGCGATCCAGGTCAAATTATTGCGCGTACTGCAAGAGCGGGAGGTAGTACGTCTGGGCTCGCGCAAGAGCATTCCCATCGATGTGCGCGTGCTTGCGGCGACCAACGTGCAGCTGGAAAAAGCCATCAACGCTGGGCACTTCCGTGAAGACCTCTACTACCGTCTCGACGTGGTCAGCCTGGAACTCAGCCCGTTGCGCGAGCGTCCCGGCGATATCCTGCCGCTGACCCGACACTTCATCGAAGCCTACAGCCAGCGCCTGGGCTACGGCCCGGTCACCATCAGCCGCGAGGCCGAACACAAGCTGAAAAACTACAGCTGGCCAGGCAATATCCGCGAGCTGGAAAACGTGATTCACCACACCTTGCTGATCTGCCGCAATGGCGTGATCGAACGCGACGATCTACGCCTGTCGAACCTGCGCATCGAGCGTCAGGACGACAGCCAGCACGGCACCGACAACAGTGCCGAAGCCTTGCTGGAACGGGCCTTTCAAAAGCTGTTCGAGGAACAGGCCGGTGCCCTGCATGAAAAAGTCGAGGACGCGTTGCTGCGTGCCGCCTACCGCTTCAGCCACTACAACCAGGTCCACACCGCCAACCTGCTGGGCCTGAGCCGCAACGTCACACGCACGCGCCTGATCAAGATCGGCGAACTGGCGGTGAACAAGCGCCGCCCGGGGGAAAACGTTCAGGGTGAGCGCATGTTGCACCTATCCATTTAAACGGCAGTGCAACGCATTGTCATGGCTGCGCTCGAAACTGTGCAGCACCTGGAACGAACCGAAGGTCACGGCCGTCGCCTGGTGGGCGCGTATCAGTGTCCAGAAATCTTCCTCGCCGTGCTCAACGCACTGGAAGGCCGCCTCGCCGTCCTCGCGTGAGCGCCATTGCAGGTAATTGAGTACCCGCCGCCCGTCATCGCTGACCTGCACACTCGCATTGAGAAAGCCGCCGTGCCCTTGGGCCAGGCGCTCGCTCTGGATGGACAATGCCGCGACCAGGGCGAGCTGTTGCTGGGGCTCGACCTGAAACTCGATCAATTGAGTGAAACTGCGATTCTTCTCTGATACCTGCATGAACACTCCCCTTTCTCTGTAGGCAGAATCTTGTGATTCGATACCCCGCAGGGTAAAACCTCTAGTTAAGTCAAGGTCAAGGGTTAATCCGGAGTTTTTCATGGTTACCAAGGAGCTTACTGTTGGCCAACTGTCGGCCCGCAGCGGCGTGGCGGTCACGGCCCTGCATTTCTACGAAACCAAGGGGCTGATCAAAAGCAATCGCAATGCCGGCAACCAGCGGCGCTACCCGCGCGATGTACTGCGCCGGGTGGTGGTGATCAAGATCGCCCAGCGCCTGGGGATTCCGCTGGCGACAATTGGTGAAGCGTTGCAGGCCCTGCCGGATGGACGCACGCCGACGGCTAAAGATTGGCAGCGTTTGTCGGCATCGTGGCGGGCAGATCTGGACGAGCGCATCAACAAGCTGATGCTCCTGCGCGACAAGCTCAATGGCTGTATTGGCTGTGGATGCCTGTCGCTGGAAGCCTGCCCGTTGCGCAATCAGGGCGACCTGCTCGGTGAGCGTGGGCCGGGGGCTCAGTTGTTGGAGCCCAGCTGAAAAACCGCTCCCTGTGGGAAGTGTTCACCTTAAACCCCAGGGACAGCGCCCCGCCCTGAACCCCGTGATGTCGCTGCGGCTGGCGCCCGCCGCAGCACTGATGGCGCAACGATCTGCCGGTTCACTGTTGCCTGGGCAACACCTCGTCGGTTGCCCGCAAGCCACGGCTGGCGTGGCCTATAGTGAAAGGGCCGTCCCTTCATAAACACAATTCAGGGAGAATGATATGAGCGTAAAACCTATCCCCGAGGGCTATCACAGCATCACGCCCTACCTGGGCGTCGAAAAAGCCGCCGAAGCCATCGAGTTCTACAAAAAAGCCTTCAACGCCACGCAAGTCATGCGACTGGACATGCCCGACGGCAAGGTCGGCCACGCTGAACTGCGTATCGGAGACTCGGCGATCATGCTCGCCTCGCCCTGCGGTGAAATGGCCTTCGGCAGCCCGCGCGATGGCCACACCAGTGTCGGCCTGCATTTATATGTGGACGATGTCGACGCGCAGTATCGACAAGCGGTCGCAGCCGGCGGCCTGTCCATTTCCGAACCCAAGGACCAGTTCTACGGCGACCGCTCCGCCACGCTGAGAGATCCGTTCGGTCATGTGTGGTTCCTGGCCTCCCGCAAGGAGGATCTGAACGAAGCACAAATCCGCCAGCGCGCCGAAGCGCTGTTCAAGCAAGGCTGAGCCTGGGAACGGGCTTGCTCGCGATGGCGGGATGTCGGGCGGTGCCTGACCGAGCGCCATCGCGGGCAGGCCCGCTGCCACTGTTTGATCGAGGGTCGGCTTGAGACGGGGGCTGCCCAGCACCGAGGCCTCAGCGCCCCGAATGTGAACCTGAAACATTTGCTTTCATATCTGGGTTAGGGATTTCTCATTCTCATCCGTCTTAACTTAGATACAGCCTGTCGCGTCAGCAAAAGCTACGACTGGCCTTTTCCGGGCCCTCATTGCCCCCTCCGATCAAGACTCCCATTCACATGTCGAAGAAGTCGCGCTCAAAACTCTGGTTTCTCGTACACAGCTGGCTGGCATTACCCATCTGGTTTTTTGTACTGATCGTCTGCGTCACCGGCACCCTGGCGGTGGTCAGCCAGGAAATCGTCTGGCTGGCCAACCCGGAAATCCGCGCCAGCAAGCCGTCGGACGACGCCGAACCGCTGAGCTATGACCAGGTGATCAACGCCATCAAACGCGCAGAGCCCCTGGTGATCGTGCAATCCATCATCCGCCCGGACGAGTCGCACTTCGCCCTGAGTGTCACCCTCAGCTACCCCGACGGGCGCTCGGTGGAGGTCTATGTCAACCCTTACACCGGGGCGATCCAGGGCATCAGCCCGGCGTTCGACTTCAAACAATTCACCCGCGCCCTGCACGGCTGGTGGCTGGTGCCATTCACCAATGGGTTCAGTTGGGGCTGGTACCTGGTCTCCGCGCTCGGCCTGCCGTTGCTGGCGTCGTTGATCACCGGGCTGGTGGTGTACAAGCGCTTCTGGAAGGGCTTTTTGCGCCCGACCCTGCGCATCCGCCATGGCGCGCGGATCTTCTGGGGCGACTTCCATCGCCTGAGCGGTATCTGGTCGATCTGGTTCATCGCGGTCATTTCCATCACCGGCACCTGGTTCCTGATTCAGGCGATCCTGGGGGATAACCAGATTTCCATCTCCAGCGAGCCCATCGTGCCGGTGATCGCCCGGGAGAACGTGCCGACGTCCGCCCCCGGCGTGCCGGCGCCGATGATTGCCCTGGACGACGCGATCGAAATCGCCAGCCAACGGATTCCGGGGCTGGAGACCAGCTTCGTGTTCCTGCCACTCAATGCCTACAGCCATCTGCAGATCGGCGGGCGGGGCTGGTATCCGTTGATGTTCCAGACCGCGCAGATCAACCCCTACACCGGCGAAGTGGCGGTTTCGCACCTGCTGTCCAACCGCTCGACGCTGGAGTTCGTCACCGAGTCCATGCGCCCGCTGCACACCGGCGACTTTGGCGGGCTGTGGATCAAGCTGATCTGGGCATTCTTCGGCCTGGTGTTGAGCATGATGGTGTTGAGCGGCCTGCTGATCTGGACCAAACGCACGGCCCTGGCCACCCTCCATGCCTTCAAGCGCAGCCACAAGGCGCCGCGCCAGGCGGCAGCGGTCGTGGCTCTGCAGGCTGAAATGACGGAGGGCAACCAATGAGCAAGGTCGCTGCCGCAACGCCTTCGCCACTGCGCGCCGTGTGGCTGAAATGGCGGTTCCACCTTAACGTCCTGCTGTTGCTGGTGCCCCTGGGCTTCATGCCCAAGTACTTTGCCGACGCCGCGCTGTTTCGCGGTGACAGCGGCATCGGCGAGCGGGTGGCCGGCGAGGTGCAGGTCGGGCCCTGGAGCCTGACCCTCGCCGAGTTCCGCAACGAAGGCCCGCGCCCCGACCCGGCCGGCCCGATGAAATTTTTCAATGCGGCCCTGTGCGCCAACTGCGCCGAGCAGGTCAAGGCAACCTACCTGCGTATCGGCAAACCGCGCAGCCTGCGCGCCGCCGGGGTGATCTTCTTCGGCACGCCGTACCGCATGGGCGCGCTGCTGCCGGTGCCCGAGCGCACGCCGGCCGACGCCGAACTGTGGGTCACCATGGAAGGCTGGGACGGCACGATGCACCAGGGTTCCATTGCGCTGAGCCAGGCCTCGCCTGCCACCATTGCCTGGCTGAACAAGCAAGGAGTCAAACCATGACATTGATACGCCTGAGCCGCGCCTGCGCCACGTTGTTGCTGTGCGCCGGTTTCTGTCCCACAGCCGTGGCCCACAACCCGATGTGCGAATGCAAGGAAATCCCCGGCGAACAGATCCAATGCACCGGCGGTTTTTCCGACGGCAGCGGCGCCCCCGGCGTGACCCTGGATGTGATCGGCTACGACGAAACCATCCTCGTGCCCGGCAAGCTCGGCGCGGACTCGACCCTGACCTTCAAGAAGCCCTCAGCCGAGTTCTACGTGCTGTTCGATGCAGGCCCCGGTCACGTCGTTGAAATCGACCAAGCGGATATCCCGTCCCAATGAGTACGACACAGGTGGTACGCCCAGCCGGGGCCGGGCACGAAACCCTCTATGTCCTGCTGCTGTGCCTGATCATTCTGGCGGTGGCCGGTACGGTGGTGGCCCTGCACGGTGAAACCCAGGCCGTGGTTGCCGTGCCCAGCCACCAATTGGACGCGCGCCGCGACCTCAGCGCCGCCGAGCAAGGCATCTACGCCGACCTGCGCGTGACCCTGGATGAAATCCACTGGCTGCAGCAGGCACACAGCGCGCTGCCGACGCCCGCGCAACTGGCCGAAGAAGGCTTTGCGCCCTTTGCCCAGGACGCCAGTTCGGTCAGCCGTGGCGATCATCGCTGGCAGTTGCTGGCGCCGTCGGCCTACCTCGGCGTGAGCCAGGCGCCGGCCACCAGCGGCTCGCTGCTGATGCGGGTAACGGGCGCCGAGCCGGACATCTGGCTCAACCGCCGCCCAGACCTGGCCGCCCCCGCCGACCTCACCGACCAGGCGCTGATCGCGGCCGGCTGGCAGCAAGTGGTCGCGCAATTCGACGCCGGCGTGACCCGCCAGCACCGTCACTGACCGAGAAGACCGATTGCCCATGTCTATTTCATCGCCCCTTGTACGCCTGCTGCTGGTCAGCCTGATCAGCCTGCTGCTCGCTCCGCTGGCCAACGCCGAGGCAGCCAAGCGCCTGCGGATCGGCATCACCCTGCACCCTTATTACAGCTACGTCGCCAACATCGTCGGCGACAAGGCCGAGGTGGTGCCGCTGATTCCGGCCGGTTTCAACCCACATGCCTACGAACCGCGCGCCGACGACATCAAGCGCATCGGCACCCTGGATGTGATCGTGCTCAACGGGGTCGGCCACGACGATTTCGCCGACCGCATGATCGCCACCAGCGAGCGACCGCACATCCCGGTGATCGAAGCCAACGCCAACGTGCCGCTGCTGGCCGCCACCGGCAACGCCGCGCGCGGCGCCGGCAAGGTGGTCAACCCGCACACCTTCCTGTCGATCAGTGCCTCGATTGCCCAGGTCAACAACATCGCCCGCGAACTGGGCAAGCTCGACCCGGACAACGCCAAAACCTACACCCAGAACGCCCGCGCCTACGGCAAGCGCCTGCGACAGATGCGCGCCGAGGCCCTGGCCAAGCTGACCCGCGCGCCCAACCCGGACCTGCGCGTGGCCACGGTCCACGCAGCCTACGACTACCTGCTGCGCGAGTTCGGCCTGGAAGTCACCGCCGTGGTCGAGCCGGCCCACGGCATCGAACCCAGCCCGAGCCAGTTGAAGAAAACCATCGATGAATTACGCGCCCTGGATGTGAAAGTGATCTTCTCGGAGATGGATTTCCCGTCCACCTACGTCGAGACCATCCAGCGTGAATCCGGGGTCCGGCTGTACCCGCTGTCGCATATCTCCTACGGCGAATACAGCGCTGAAAAGTACGAAGTGGAAATGACCGGCAACCTCAACACGGTGGTGCGGGCGATTCAGGAGTCGGGGGCATGACGGCGGCGCAACGCTTGAGCATGGTCAGCGTCGGCCCGACCATCGACTTCGACAAGGTGTCGCTGACCCTGGGCCGCACCGTGATCCTCGATGACGTGAGCTTCCAGGTGCAGCCGGGCAGCATCCATGCACTGGTGGGCCCGAACGGTGGTGGGAAAAGCTCGCTGATCAAAACGCTGCTGGGGCAAACGCCGCACCAGGGGCAACTGCGCCTGACGTGGCCGGACACGCCCGGCACCATTGGTTATGTGCCCCAGGCGCTGGAGTTCGACCGCGGCCTGCCGATGACCGTGGATGACTTCATGGCGGCGATGTGTCAGCGGCGCCCGGCGTTTCTCGGGCTGTCCAGGCATTACGCCGGCGCCATCGGCGAGGCCCTGGAACGGGTCGGCCTGCAGGACAAACGCAAACGGCGCATGGGCGCGTTGTCGGGCGGTGAACGTCAGCGCGTGCTGCTCGCCCAGGGGCTGATCCCGGCCCCGCAATTGCTGGTGTTGGATGAGCCGATGTCGGCCCTCGATGAAGCCGGTATCCAGGTGTTCGAACGTCTGCTCGATGACTGGCGCCGCGCCGGGATCACCGTGCTGTGGATCGAGCACGACCTGGACGCCGTGGGCCGCCTCGCCGACCGCGTCACCGGCCTGAACCGCCGCGTGCTGTTCGACGCCACACCCAAAGCCGCACTGACCCCGGATCGCCTGCTGACCCTGTTCTCCACCCATCCTCGGAGCCTGGCGCCATGAGTTATGAAGCGTTTCGCCTGATGGTCCAGGGCTGGGCCTCTTCCGGTTACCTGCCGGAGGCGCTGGCCTATGGTTTTGTGGTCAACGCCCTGCTCGCCGGCCTGCTGATCGGCCCGGTGCTGGGCGGCCTGGGGACGCTGGTGGTGGTCAAACGCTTTGCGTTTTTCTCCGAAGCGGTCGGCCATGCCGCGCTGACCGGCGTGGCCGTGGGCATTCTGCTCGGCGAACCCTACACCGGGCCCTATGGCGCGCTGTTCGGCTACTGCCTGCTGTTCGGCATCCTGCTCAATTACCTGCGCAACCGCACCGGCCTGGCGCCGGATACCTTGATCGGCGTGTTCCTCTCGGTGTCTCTGGCGTTGGGCGCAAGCCTGCTGTTGATACTGGCGGGCAAGATCAACGTTCACATCCTGGAAAACGTGCTGTTCGGCTCGGTGTTGACGGTCAATGGCAACGACCTGCTGGTGCTGGCGATTGTCGGTTCGCTGGTGATGGCCCTCGCCCTGCCGCTGTACAACCGCATCATGCTCGCCAGCTTCAACCCGCAATTGGCGGCGGTACGCGGGGTGGCGGTGAAGACCCTGGATTACCTGTTCGTGATCCTGGTGACGTTGATCACCGTCGCAGCGGTCAAGGTCATCGGGGCGATCCTGGTGGGCGCGCTGCTGGTGATTCCGGCGGCGGCGGCACGCTTGCTGAGCCAGTCGCTCAAAGGCTTCTTCTGGGTCTCCGTGGCGATTGCCACCGTCAGCACGTTGTGCGGCATCCTGCTGCCGATCATCTTCGACCTGCCCATCCCCTCCGGCGCCGCGATCATCCTGGTTGCCGGTATCGCCTTCGCCCTCGCCGCCATCGCGCGCGGCACCGTGCCCAGCCTCAAAGGGAATCTTGGATAATGCACCCTGTCTTTCGCTCACTGGCCTTGGCCATCGTTTGCCTGACCAGCACGTCGGCGCTGGCCGTCGACGGTTTTGATCCGAAGAGTTTCAAAGTCAACCAAGGCCTGGGCCACGCCGCGCTGACCAAAGCGAAGAAACCTGTGAAGGTCCTCGCCTCGTTGCCCATTACCTATGGCCTGGCGGAGCTGCTGCTTAAAGGCAGCGACGTACAGCTCGAACGCGCCGCGCCGGCCAACCTGCCCGGTTCGCGGCAGGTGTCCTACTTCACCGGTCGTGGCGCGCCGGCCTTGAGCACGTTGGCGATGGATGCCGATGCCGTCATCGGCTTGCGTTCGCTGTGGGCCGACGACCCGCTGTACCCGGTGGCGCGACGCAGCAATATCCGCATCGTCGAAGTGGACGCCGCGCGCCCGGTGGACGGTGGCCTGCCGGGGATCGCCGTGCAACCGGGCGTCAGCGATGGCTTGAACAGCCAGCCGTGGCAATCGAGCAACAATATGGGGCGCATGGCCGATGTGATGGCCGCCGACCTGAGCCGCCTGGCACCGGGCGCGAAGGCGCAAATCGACGCCAACCTGGCCGCCCTCAAGCTGCGCCTGCTCAAGCTCACCGCCGACAGCGAAGCACGGCTGGCCCAGGCGGATAACCTGAGCGTGGTCAGCCTGAGTGATCACTTTGCGTATCTGCTCGGCAGCTTGAACCTGGAAGTGCTCGACACCGACGCACGCCCAGATGCCGACTGGACGCCCGAGGCCTTACAGCAACTGAGCAGCCGCCTGAAGGACAACGAGGTGGCCGTGGTGCTGCACCATCGCCCGCCAAGCGCGGCGGTGCAAACCGCGGTGACGGCCGGCGGCGCGCAACTGCTGGTCTTGAACGTCGACGGCGCCGACCCGGTGACGGCGTTGGAAAGCAATGTGGATCAACTGATCAAGACGCTGAGCCCATGACATCCACGCCCACGTGGATGGCATCATGCCGCCAGAACTCCAGGTCGCAGTCGATCAAACGCTGATGCTGGTCATAGTTGACCCGGGCGATACGCAAGCCCGGGCTGCCCACCGACACGCGCAACGCGGCGGCGGCTTCCACCGGCAGTGAGGTCGGCACAATCTCGAAGCGTACCCGCCCGTAGTGCAAATCGTACTTGCGCGCATACAGCTCGGTCATCGACTGGTTCAGGTCGCAGGCCAGAATCCCGGGGAAATACTGCGGGTTCAGGTAGTGCTCCACATACAACACCAGGCGCTCATCGATCCTGCGCCGGCGGCAGATCTGGATCACGCTGGACAGCGCCGGCAATTGCAGCCACGCACACACCGCCGCCGATGCCGGTTGCAGCCGCGCGCTGATCACCTCGGTCGACGCCACGCGGCCCTGATCGTTGACCATTGCGTGAAAGTGGCTGCGCTGCATCAGGTTGTAGGCCAGGCGCGGCGGCGAGACAAACCAGCCACGGCGCTCCTCGCGATAGATCTGGCCTTGGGCCTCCAGTTGTAACAAGGCTTCCCGCACCGTAATCCGGGTGGTACCAAACAACTCGCTGAGCTTGCGCTCGGCGGGCAGTTTGCTGGCTGGCGGCAAAAGGCCATGGTCAATCTGCTCTTGCAGCGCCAGGCCGATGGATGTCACCGCCTTGATTGCCTCATCACGCATCAACGTTACCTATCTGGACTAGACCAGCACCGTTCAGGTGCATAAACCGCTCATTAAATGGGCTTGTATTACTGCATGCCAGCCTAGGCATTACAGATGACCGACAGATGACAACCCCGGTCGAGCCTCGTGACAAACCTTGCAATCCGTCGGCCAAGTCCAAGGCCTGCGGGCGCTTGGGCATGGTCTACGCTAAACCTGCGCCGAGCGACATCGGCGCTTCAAAAACGACATCGACATGAAACTGTCATCCATCCCGCCTAGATTGGCTCAGGTATTGCTGACCTAGACCAACACCACCGCTAACGTTCATATAAAACGCCGCGTTGAAAACGCCCAAAGGAGCTTCGGATGAAACAGCTTTTCCTGGCATCACTGTTAGGCTCGACCATTGCCATGTGCACCGCCGCCATGGCCGCTGATACCGATCTAAAAACGCTCGAAGCCGCCGCAAAAGCGGAAGGCGCCGTCAACAGCGTCGGCATGCCCGATGACTGGGCCAACTGGAAAGGCACCTGGGATGACCTGGCCAAGACCTACGGCCTCAAGCACATCGACACCGACATGAGCTCGGCCCAGGAAATCGCCAAGTTCGCCGCCGAGAAAGACAACGCCAGTGCCGATATCGGCGACGTCGGCGCGGCCTTCGGCCCGATCGCGGTGAAACAGGGCGTGGTCCAGCCTTACAAACCAAGCACCTGGGCCCAGGTCCCGGATTGGGCGAAAGATAAAGACGGCAACTGGGCGCTGGCCTACACCGGCACCATCGCCTTTATCGTCAACAAAAAGCTGCTGCACGGCTCGGACGTACCAACCAGCTGGGCTGACTTGAAGAGCGGCAAATACAAGGTCTCCATCGGTGACGTGAGCACCGCCGCCCAAGCCGCCAACGGTGTGCTGGCCGCCGCCATCGCCAACAAGGGCGACGAGAAAAACCTGCAGCCGGCCCTGCTGATGTTCGCCGACATCGCCAAGCAAGGTCGCCTGTCCCTCGCCAACCCGACCATCGCCACCATGGAAAAAGGCGAAGTGGAAGTCGGCGTGGTCTGGGATTTCAACGGCTTGAGCTACAGAGCCAAGATGGCCAACCCGGATGACTACGTGGTGCTGATCCCATCGGACGGTTCGGTGATTTCCGGCTACACCACCATCATCAATAAATACGCCAAGCACCCGAACGCCGCCAAACTGGCCCGCGAATACATCTTCAGCGACGCCGGCCAGATCAACCTGGCCAAGGGCAATGCGCGGCCGATTCGCGCCGAACACCTGACGTTGCCGAAGGAAGTGCAGGACAAGCTGCTGCCGAACGAGCAATACAAGCACGTCACCCCGATCAAGGATGCCGACGCCTGGGAGAAGAGCTCCAAGGCACTGCCGCAGAAGTGGCAGGAAGAAGTCATCATCAATATGCAGTAATGCCTGAGCTGTAGATGCGGTCAGTGTGGGAGCAGGCTTGCCTGCTCCCACATTTGTTCCGGTCCCAACCGCAAACCCGATCCAAACCCATCTGTTGCGGAGCGTCTCCCCCTATGAAGCACAACGTCATCCTTGTGGTGCTCGACGGCCTGAACTTCGAGGTTGCCCGTCATGCCATGGGGCATCTGCAAGCCTACGTCGGCGCAGGACGCGCAGCCCTCTACAAACTCGAATGTGAATTGCCGTCGCTCTCCCGGCCGCTCTACGAATGCATCTTCACTGGCGTGCCGCCGATCGACAGCGGCATCACCCACAACCATGTGTCGCGCCTGTCCAACCAGCGCAGCCTGTTCCATTACGCCCGCGACGCCGGTCTCACCACCGCCGCGGCGGCCTATCACTGGGTCAGCGAGTTGTATAACCGCACGCCCTTTATCGCCGCCCGTGACCGGCATACCGACGACAAGACCCTGGCGATCCAGCACGGGCACTTCTACTGGCAGGACCACTACCCGGATTCGCACCTGTTCGCCGACGCCGAAAGCCTGCGCTGCAGACACGCGCCGAACCTGCTGGTCGTCCACCCGATGAACATCGACGACGCCGGCCACAAGCACGGCCTCGACAGCGCGCAATACCGCAACAGCGCACGCTCGGCCGACATCCTCCTGGCCGACTACCTGCAAGGCTGGCTCGACGCCGGCTATCAGGTGCTGGTGACCGCCGACCACGGCATGAACAACGACCGCTCCCACAACGGCCTGCTGCCGGAAGAACGCGAAGTGCCGCTGTTCGTGATCGGCTCGGCCTTCACCTTCGATCCCGACGCCACGCCCAGGCAAACCGAGCTGTGCGGCACCGTCTGCACGTTGCTGGGCGTGCCCCACGACAAACCTGTCTGCCGGGAGCTGTTGAAGTGAGTGCCATGACCCGCAGCAAATGGCTGGCAATCCTCTGCCTGATGCCCTTCGCGCTGTTCTTCATCGTGTTTGAAATTGCCCCGCTGGCGTGGGTGATGATCAACAGCCTGCAATCGGAAGAGTTCGGCTGGGGCCTGGCCAACTTCAGCAAAATCTTCAGTTCGAAGTTCTACCTGCAGGCGATCCAGTACAGCCTGGAGATCAGCTTCTACTCCAGCGTGTTCGGCATCATCATTTCGGCGCTCGGTAGCTACTCGTTGCGCCGCGTGGACTCGCCGCTGCGCAACTTCGTCACCGCCTTCGCCAACATGACCAGCAACTTCGCCGGCGTGCCCCTGGCCTTTGCCTTCATCATCCTGCTCGGTTTCAACGGCAGCATCACCATCATGCTCAAGCAGGCCGGGATCATTCAGGACTTCAACCTGTACTCCAAGACCGGCCTGATCATTCTCTACACCTACTTCCAGATCCCGCTGGGCGTGCTGCTGCTCTACCCCGCCTTCGATGCGTTGCGCGAAGACTGGCGCGAGTCCGCCGCCCTGCTGGGTGCCAACGGCTGGCAGTTCTGGCGCCACATCGGCCTGCCGGTGCTGACCCCCGCGCTGCTCGGCACCTTCGTGATCCTGCTGGCCAACGCCCTCGGCGCCTACGCCACGGTCTACGCGCTGACCACCGGCAATTTCAACGTATTGCCGATCCGGATCGCGGCGATGGTGTCCGGCGACATCTCCCTGGACCCGAACATGGCCAGCGCCCTGGCCGTGGTGCTGGTGGCGCTGATGACCGTGGTCACCGTGGTCCATCAACTGCTGCTCAAGAGGAGCTACCATGTCTCGCGCTGAAGCCGGCCCGGCCTCCCTCTACCACCGGGTGGTGGTGTATCTGTTATTCGCGATCCTGGTGCTGCCGCTGATCGGCACCTTTGTCTACTCCATTGCCAGCAGTTGGTCGGCGACGATCTTGCCGGCCGGCTTTACCGTGAAGTGGTACGTGCAACTGTGGAGCGACCCGCGCTTTCTGATGGCTTTCGGCCAGTCCCTGCTGGTGTGCGTGGGCGCGTTGATTTTGTCGGTGGTGCTGATCCTGCCGCTGCTGTTCGTGGTGCATTACCACTTCCCCAGGCTCGACGCGTTGATGAACATCCTGATCCTGCTGCCGTTCGCGGTGCCGCCGGTGGTGTCGTCGGTGGGCCTGCTGCAACTCTATGGCTCCGGGCCGCTGGCGATGGTGGGGACGCCGTGGATTCTGATCGGCTGCTACTTCACCGTGGCGCTGCCGTTCATGTACCGCGCGATCACCAACAACCTGCAAGCCATCAACCTGCGCGACCTGATGGACGCCGCGCAACTGCTCGGCGCCAGCACCTGGCAGGCAGCGATCCTGGTGGTGCTGCCCAACCTGCGCAAGGGCCTGATGGTGGCGTTGCTGCTGTCGTTTTCGTTCCTGTTCGGTGAGTTCGTGTTCGCCAATATCCTCGTCGGCACGCGCTACGAAACCCTGCAGGTGTACCTGAACAACATGCGCAACAGCAGCGGCCACTTCACCAGTGCCGTGGTCATTTCCTATTTCTTCTTTGTGCTGGTGCTGACCTGGGCCGCCAACATCTTGAACAAGGACAAAAGCCAATGAGCTTCGTCAGCGTCCAACACCTGCAAAAAGGCTACGCCGGCACCCCGGTGTTCAGTGACATCAACTGCGAGATCGCCAAGGGCGAATTCGTCACCCTGCTCGGCCCGTCCGGCTGCGGCAAGTCCACCTTGCTGCGCTGCATCGCCGGCCTGACCTCGGTCGACAGTGGCCAGATCCTCCTCGACGGCCACGACATCGTGCCCTTGAGCCCGCAGAAACGGCAGATCGGCATGGTGTTCCAGAGCTATGCGCTGTTCCCCAACATGACCGTGGAACAAAACGTCGCCTTCGGCCTGCGCATGCAAAAGGTCAACGCCGACGACAGCCACAAACGCGTGCAGGACGTGCTGCAACTGGTGGAGCTCAAGGAGCTGGCCGGGCGCTACCCGCACCAGATGTCCGGCGGCCAGTGCCAGCGCGTGGCCCTCGCCCGCTCCCTGGTGACCCGCCCGCGCCTGTTGCTGCTGGATGAACCGCTGTCGGCGCTGGATGCGCGCATCCGCAAGCACCTACGCGAGCAGATCCGCCAGATCCAGCGCGAATTGGGCCTGACCACGATTTTCGTGACCCATGACCAGGAAGAAGCGCTGACCATGTCCGACCGGATCTTCCTGATGAACCAGGGCAAGATCGTGCAAAGCGGCGATGCCGAAACCCTCTACACCGCGCCGGTGGATGTGTTTGCCGCCGGATTCATCGGCAACTACAACCTGCTCGACGCGGACAAGGCCAGCCAACTGCTGCAACGGCCGATCAGCGGGCGCATCGCGATTCGCCCGGAAGCCATCGAACTGAGCCGCAGCGGCGAACTCGACGCCCTGGTGCGCAGCCACAGCCTGCTGGGCAACGTGATTCGCTACCGTATCGAAGCGCGCGGCGTGGAATTGGTGGTGGACGTGCTCAACCGCTCGGCGGACGATCTGCACCCCGACGGCCAGCGCCTGGCACTTTCCATCGACCCGAGCGCACTGTGTGAAGTAGCCTGAGCAGCAGTGATTTTTTAAGAGAGTGTGACGGATGGCATTGGTAATTTTTGATTTGGACGACACCCTGATCCACGGCGACTGCGCCACCCTGTGGAGCGAGCAGATGGGCCGCCTGGCGTGGGTCGACCCCGAGTCGTTCATGCGCAAGAACAACGAACTGATGGACGCCTACAGCCAGGGCAAGCTGGCCATGGAAGAGTTCATGGACTTCAGCCTGGAGCCGATGATCGGCCGCACGCCGGAGGAGATCGAGCACTTGGTGGAGCCCTGGGTCGAGGACGTGATCGAACCGCTGATCTACAGCGACGCCACCCGCACCATCGCCCGCCACCGCGCGAACGGCGACCGGGTGCTGGTGATTTCCGCGTCGGGCACCCACCTGGTCACGCCGATTGCGGCGCGTATCGGCATCGATGAAGTGTTGGGGATCGAGCTGGATGTCAGCCACGGCGTGTACAGCGGCCGTACTGTCGGCGTCCTGACCTACCGCGAAGGCAAGATCACCCGTTTGCTCGAATGGCTGGAGCAGGAAGGAGAAACCCTGGAAGGCGCGTACTTCTATTCGGATTCGCGCAATGATCTGCCGCTGCTGCTGAAGGTGGATAACCCGCAGGTGGTGAACCCCGACCCGGTATTGCGCGAGCACGCCGAAAAAGCCGGCTGGCCGGTCCACCGCTGGGCCTGATTCGACCAAGATCCAAATGTGGGAGGGGGCTTGCCCCCGATGGCGGTGTGTCAGTGAAGAATATTTCATCTGATACACCGCCATCGGGGGCAAGCCCCCTCCCACATTGACCACATTCCAATTCGGGATCAGGTCAGGCTGTCGTCGATCACCAACACCAACTTGCCGGAAATCTGGTTGGTCGCCAGCTCAGCAAACGCCGCCTCGGCATCGTTGATCGGGAAGGTCTTGGCCAGTTGCGGGCTCAAGCGGCCTTCGGCAAACAACGGCCAGACATGCTGGCTCAGGTCACTGAACAGGTCGGCCTTGAACTGATCGTCACGGCTGCGCAGGGTCGAGCCCAGCAGTTGCACTCGCTTGCCCAGCACCTGCGCCAGGTCCAGTTGCGCCTCGCGCCCGCCCATCAGGCCGATCAGCACCCAACGACCGTCCAGGGCCAGCAACTTGAGGTCCAGCGCCGCGTAGCTGGCGCCGACCGGGTCGAGGATGACGTCGAACGGCCCGAAATCCCGCAGCCCTTCGATACCGTCCGTGCGGACCACGCCGCCCTGGGCGCCGAGGGCTTCACAGTAGGCCAACCGATCCGCCGAGCCGACACTGACCCAGCACGGGCTGCCGAACGCCTTGCACAGCTGGATTGCCGCCGAACCCACGCCACTGGCGCCGGCATGCAGCAACACCTTCTCGCCGGGCTTGACGCCCGCCAGTTGGAACAGGTTCAACCACGCGGTGCTGTACACCTCGGGCAATGCCGCCGCTTCGATCAACGACAGGCCTTCCGGCACCGGCAGCACGTGACGGGCGTCCACCACCACTTCCTCGGCCATGCCGCCGCCGGCCAGCAGCGCGCAGACGCGGTCGCCGACCTGCCAGGACGAACCCGCGCCGACCTCGCTGATCACCCCGGAACACTCCAGGCCCAACACCTTGCTGACGCCCGGCGGCGGCGGATACAGCCCCGCACGCTGCAATAAATCGGCACGATTGAGGCCCGCAGCCGCCACCCGAATGCGAACCTGACCTACATCGCATGTAGGACTCGGCTCTTCCAACCACTCCACATGACCTTCAACGCCTTGCAATGCTTTCACAGTGCCTCCATAGTGAGTCTGGACTGAGCCCGTAGCTGTATCGCCGGGCTTTTTGCATTATGCGACCGGCCCAAATGGAACCGGCGACTTCAAAGACGGCCTAATATGCGTTATCAATTGCCCCCGCGTCGAATCAGCATGAAGCATTTGTTCCCCAGCACCGCCCTAGCTCTTTTCATTGGTCTCGGCTTGTCGTCGATGTCGACCAATACGTTCGCAGCCAACAGCTGGGACAATCTTCAGCCTGATCGCGATGAGGTGATTGCCAGCCTTAACGTCGTCGAGTTGCTCAAGCGTCATCACTACAGCAAGCCGCCGCTGGACGACGCTCGCTCGGTGATCATCTATGACAGCTACCTCAAGCTGCTGGACCCGTCGCGCAGCTACTTCCTGGCCAGCGACATCGCTGAGTTCGACAAGTGGAAGACCCAGTTCGACGACTTCCTCAAGAGCGGCGACCTGCAGCCCGGGTTCACCATCTACAAGCGTTACCTGGACCGCGTCAAAGCGCGTCTGGACTTCGCCCTGGGTGAATTGGACAAAGGCATCGACAAGTTCGACTTCACCGAGAAGGAAAGCCTTCTGGTGGATCGCAAGGACGCCCCTTGGCTGACCAGCACCGCCGCCCTGGATGACCTGTGGCGCAAACGCGTCAAGGACGAAGTGCTGCGCCTGAAGATCGCCGGCAAAGAGCCGAAGGCCATTCAAGAGCTGTTGACCAAGCGCTACAAGAATCAGCTGGCACGTCTGGACCAGACCCGTGCCGAAGATATCTTCCAGGCCTACATCAACACCTTCGCGATGTCCTACGATCCGCACACCAATTATCTGTCGCCGGATAACGCGGAAAATTTCGATATCAACATGAGTCTGTCGCTGGAAGGCATCGGTGCCGTCCTGCAAAGCGACAATGACCAGGTGAAAATCGTGCGTCTGGTACCGGCCGGTCCGGCAGACAAGACCAAGCAGGTCGCCCCTGCCGACAAGATCATCGGCGTGGCCCAGGCCGACAAAGAGATGGTCGATGTGGTCGGCTGGCGCCTGGACGAAGTGGTCAAGCTGATCCGTGGGCCGAAAGGCAGCGTGGTGCGCCTGGAAGTGATTCCGCACACCAATGCGCCGAACGACCAGACCAGCAAGATCGTGTCCATCACCCGTGAAGCGGTGAAACTCGAAGACCAGGCCGTGCAGAAGAAGGTCCTCAACCTCAAGCAGGATGGCAAGGACTACAAGCTGGGCGTGATTGAAATCCCGGCCTTCTACCTGGACTTCAAGGCCTTCCGGGCCGGCGATCCGGACTACAAGAGCACCACGCGCGACGTTAAGAAGATCCTGACCGAGCTGCAGAAAGAAAAAGTCGACGGCGTGGTCATCGACCTGCGCAACAACGGCGGCGGCTCCCTGCAGGAAGCCACCGAGCTGACCAGCCTGTTTATCGACAAGGGGCCGACCGTGTTGGTGCGCAACGCTGACGGCCGTGTCGACGTGCTCGAAGACGAGAACCCGGGCGCCTTCTACAAAGGCCCGATGGCGTTGCTGGTCAACCGCCTGTCGGCCTCGGCCTCGGAGATTTTCGCCGGCGCCATGCAGGACTATCACCGCGCCTTGATCATCGGCGGCCAGACCTTCGGCAAAGGCACCGTGCAGACCATCCAGCCGCTGAACCATGGCGAGCTGAAACTGACCCTGGCCAAGTTCTACCGGGTTTCCGGGCAGAGCACCCAGCATCAGGGCGTGCTGCCGGACATCGACTTCCCGTCGATCATCGACACCAAGGAAATCGGCGAGAGCGCCCTGCCCGAGGCCATGCCGTGGGACACCATCCGTCCTGCGATCAAGCCCGCGTCGGACCCGTTCAAGCCATTCCTGGCGCAGTTGAAGGCTGACCACGACACCCGCTCCGCCAAGGATGCCGAGTTCGTGTTCATCCGCGACAAGCTGGCCCTGGCCAAGAAGCTGATGGAAGAAAAATCCGTCAGCCTCAATGAAGTGGATCGTCGCAAGCAGCACGCCGACATCGAGAATCAGCAACTGGTGCTGGAAAACGTCCGCCGCAAGGCCAAGGGCGAAGACCCACTCAAGGAACTGAAGAAAGAAGATGAAGACGCGCTGCCGGCCGAGGCGGATAAAACCAAGCCGGAAGACGACGCCTACCTGGCCGAGACAGGCCGGATTCTGCTGGACTACCTGAAAGTGACCAAACAGGTGGCCAAGCAGTAAATGATGGCTATTTAATGTGATCGCGCTGCAGAGTGTCATCATATAGACATCATTCTGTCGTGAAATAAAGGACCGTCGGCTCACCGCCTGCGGTCCTTTTTTTTCGATCGAGATCGAGATCGCCATGACCATGACCGAACAGCTGAATGCATTGGGCTCTATCCTGGCTCAAGGCAGTTTGCACAGCCTGTTCCAACCGATCATCTGTCTGTCCGAGCGGCGTATCCTCGGCTACGAAGCCCTCAGCCGTGGCCCGTCCAACAGCCCGCTGCACTCCCCGGTCGCCCTGTTTGCCGTGGCCGGCCATGCCGGGCGCCTCAGCGAACTGGAAATAGCCTGCCGCGAAAGCGCATGCCGACGCTTCAGCGAGCAGAAGTTGCCAGGCAAGCTGTTTCTCAATATCTCGCCGGAATCCCTGATGGAAACCGCGCACCAACCGGGCCGCACCCTGCAACTGCTGCGGGACTTCGGCATCCCCCCCAGCCAAGTGGTGATCGAACTCACCGAGCAGTCGCCCACCGACGATTTCGACCTGCTGCAAACCGCCCTGCATCACTACCGCGACATGGGTTTCGCCATCGCACTCGACGACTTGGGCGCAGGGTATTCCAGCCTGCGCTTGTGGTCGGAACTGCGTCCGGATTACGTGAAGATCGATCGGCACTTTATCGACGGCATCCACCAGGACGCGCTCAAGCGCGAATTTGTCGGCTCTATCCTGCAGATCGCCCGGGCGTCGCGCGCCCAGGTGATTGCCGAAGGCATCGAGCTGCCGGAAGAACTGGCGGTGCTGACCGAGATGGGGGTCGACCTGATCCAGGGTTATTTGCTCTGTCGTCCCCAAGAACACCCGCCGCAGGAAGCGCGCCTGATGCTACCCAAACCCGATAACGCCAACATTGCCCTCAGCGAAGAAGGCAGTGACCTCAGCGCCCTGCTCAACGAGCAGCCGGCAGTGAATCAGGACACCGCCACCGCCCAGGTGCTGGAGTCCTTCCGTCGCCAGGCCAACCTCAACTCCCTGGCGGTGCTGGATGGGCGCGACCGGCCGGTCGGGATTGTGCATCGCCATTCGTTGTCCGACGCCCTGCTCAAACCCTTCGCCACCGACCTGTTCGCGCGCAAGCCGATCAGCCGCCTGATGAGCGATGATTTTCTCGCGGTGGAGTTGAGCCAGTCCCTGCAACAGGTCAGCCGGCTGCTGACCAGCCGCGCCCGCCAACGCATCGAGGAAGACTTCATCATCACGCTGAACGGCGACTACCTCGGCCTGGGCCGGGTGATCGATGTGCTCAAGCTGATCACCGAGCTGAAGATCCAGCAGGCGCGCTACGCCAACCCGTTGACCCTGCTACCAGGCAACGTGCCGATCCAGCAGTGCCTGACGCGACTGTTGCAGCAGCAACGCGAGTCGGTGATTTGCTACGTGGATATCGACAGCTTCAAGCCGTTCAATGACATCTATGGCTACGGGCGTGGCGATGAAGTGCTGCTGTGCCTGGCGCAATGCCTGAATGACCGGGTCGACCCCAGCCGCGACTTTGTCGGGCATATCGGCGGCGATGACTTCTTGCTGGTGCTCGGGCCGCAGGATTGGCGCAAACGGCTCAATCAACTGCTGGACGATTTCCACACTCAATGCCGACGCTTCTATCGCGCCGAACATCTGGACGCCGGCTGCTTTGTGGCCTTGAACCGCCAGGGTGTGCGCCAGGAATATGCACTGCTGTCGCTGTCCATCGGCGTGGTGCATTTGTATCCACAGGCCTGTGGACAACTCGATGCCAGCCAGTTGGCGGAGCTGGCGTCCCAGGCCAAACACCATGCCAAGGACATCGCCGGTTACAGCATCCACGTGATCGACAGCCTGGACATGCTGCCCCTGCCGGTTTAAGCCTCGGCGGATTCCGGGTACTCGTATTCGAACACGCGCACCACCTCCGAAGCGTGCCAGGACGCGGCGGCCACGCCATCGGAAGGCCCGCAAAAACGCCCCAGGCGCTCCACGCATTCAAAAAAACCGGTACGCGGCAGGCGGCTGGCACCCTGGCTGATCACCAGGGAACTGCGCAACGGCTGCTCGGCCTTGGCGTCCAGCGCCGCCAGATGTTCCAGGGCGGCGGTGAGGGTCTGCATCGCCGGCGTGGGAAATTGCAGGCGCTCCAGCAGCGCACGGTAAGTCAGCAAGTGGCGCTGGCGGCGCGCCTGGTCCAGTTCGTGGAGTAACCCATCCCAGTGTTGACGGCTGATACGTAGGCTCAAGATTCATCCCTCCAACCTGCCACGCCCAATTCCCAGGCCAGACTGCGGCGGATCGCGGCATCCGGCTGGCGTTCACCACTTTCGATCAATCCGAGGTACGAGGGGCTGATCCCCACGGTACGGGCCAGGGCTTCAATAGCCAGGCCCTTGGCTTCGCGCAAGCCGCGCAGGCCTGCAAGCGGGTGCAGGTCCTGGGCTGGCGCGGCGTGGGCAGTAGAAGAAGGTGCTGATGCGGGTTGCTGCTGACCGGCGGCTTTTAGCAGCGCCTGGTACTGATCCCATGGCAACACCGCATATTCGGGTTCGCCATCCCGTGAAATTATCTGAATATCCATGACAGCCCCGTAGGATAACAACACTTACTAAGTAAGCACTTTCCTTAAGCGCTTTCCTAAGGAGTGTAATCCTAACAGCCACAAAGGTCGCAGGGGGATCGCCGTATCATGGGGTTTTTTGCCGGTTTTCCTGGGCCAGCAGCGCGGGCGTCGCAGGCAGGCGCTCAACCACGGCGAGCTTTTCCGGACGCTGCGCCTCACGCCAGGCGCGAAAGGCGCTCAGTTCGGCGCTCAGGCTCTTCATGACCCAGGCCAGCACGGCGATGTCGTCGAGCATGCCGAACATGGGAATAAAGTCCGGTATCGCATCGATCGGACTGAGGAAATACATCAGTCCTGCGACGACCGACACCAGCGCCTTCGGACTGATCGCGCGGTACTCGCCACGCCAGTAGGCCAGGCACAGGGCCTGGAGCAACTTGAGGTCATCCTTGAGCTTACCGAGGCGGTTGCCCTGGCTTGCGCCCTTGGCCGCCACGGCGAACAACAGCGTCGGCAAGCGCCCACGCCCCAGCAAGCGCGCGGCCATGGGCAGAAAACGGGCGAAATTGAAGGGTGGTTTCATTCGGCACTCCAGTTCCATGGGACAGAGAAGGTTATCCACACAAATTGTGGATAACCTTGTGAACAGAGCCGGTTTTCACCGCTGAGAGCCACGGTTTACAAGGCCTTCAGTCAGATCGGGCGTTTTTTGCGCACATCAAAAAAACCCAAGAATTCATTGACTTGGCGCTTGCGTCCGGCTACCTGCACTCGAGTCTTGATCAGACTGCCGCACCTTGCGGACGTTCGTTTGGGTTTGCACAGGCTTGAGTGTGCAAGCGTGCGGCAGAAACAACAACGCCCCGTCGAGACGGGGCGTTGGGTGTTCAGGCGCCGATTACTTCTTGGCGGCTGGTGCGTCAGGAGCTTCAGCCTTGGCCGGGTCCTTGATACCCAGCAGTTCCAGGTCGAATACCAGCACGGAGTTGGCCGGAATCGCCGGGCTCGGGCTCTGGGCACCGTAAGCCAGGTCGGACGGGATGTACAACTCGACCTTCTCGCCGACGTGCATCAGTTGCAGGCCTTCGACCCAACCCGGAATCACGCCGCTGACCGGCAGGTCAATCGGGCTGCCGCGATCCACGGAGCTGTCAAAGGTGGTGCCGTTGGTGAGCTTGCCGGTGTAGTGAACAGTCACTACGTCGGTCGGCTTAGGCTGAGGGCCGTCGGCTTTCTTGGTGATCTTGTACTGCAGGCCGGAAGCCGTGGTGACTACACCGTCTTTCTTGGCGTTGTCTTCGAGGAATTTCTTGCCGGCGGCTGCCGACTCTTCGCTCATTTTGGCCATGCGTTCTTCAGCACGCTTTTGCAGTGCGGCAAACGCTTCAACCAGTTCGTCGTCTTTCAGCTTCTGCTCTTTCTTGCCGACGGCATCTTCAATGCCCTGGGCTACCGCTTTGGAATCCAGGTCATCCATGCCTTCTTGGGCAAGGCTTTTGCCCATGTTCAGGCCGATACCGTAGGAAGCTTTCTGCGCCGGGGTTTTCAGCTCTACGCTGGTCTGCGAATCACAACCCGCAAGTACCAGGCTAACCAGGGCCACCGCCGCCGCCAACCGATGCTGTTTCATGCTATTTCCTTGTTCATGCGCCAAAAGGGCAATCGAATAAAGTCGCGAGCTTATCAGGCGGCCACGACCAATGGCTACCGGCATCTGAGCAGGAAACTTCTGATAAGTTCACGTGTTTAAACGCATTTTCATTCATGATGGGCGCCCGCGACGGATCGCGGGACTGCCTGTCAGCAGGACCATGGCCACTTGCCGCACCTGTGGCGTAGTGGCATAACAACGCAATCACTCGACAAGGATAGTTATCTTGCGCATTTTTTCCCGTGTTTTATTGCTGATTCTCGCCCTGCTGGGCCTGATCCTGGCGGTGGTGCTCTATTACACCGTCAACCCCAGGCTGCCGGACTACGTGCCCGTAGAACAGGTACGCTACCAGGACCAATGGAGTGCCGCCGACCGCCAGACCTATTACTTCACGCCCCAGGGCACCCAGGTAAAAGGCCTGCATTACGACTGGTTCACCGCGCTGGAACTGCCGTTTTCCGAACAGCGCTTCGCCGCCCCGGAGTACCTGGCACGCTTCGGCTTCCTGGTCGACCCCAAGCAAGTGCCCAGCACACAAAACCCCGGCAACCTGCCGGTCGGCTTCGCTCGGCACAAGAATGCCGGCAACAATACCGAATACCTGGACATCACCTGCGCCGCCTGCCACACCGGCGAACTGCATTTCAACGGCCAGGCCCTGCGCATCGACGGCGGTTCGGCCCAGCACGTGCTGCCGTCCAGCGTGCCGACCTTGCGCGGCGGCAGTTTCGGCCAGGCCCTGGTGGCCAGCCTCGCCGCGACGTATTACAACCCCTGGAAATTCGAGCGCTTCGCCCGCAAGGTGCTCGGCCACGATTACGACACTCACAATGAACAACTGCTGCGCCAGGACTTCAAACAGTCGCTGAACCAGTTCCTCAAAGTCGCCTGGAACGACACCCATCGCGGCCTCTACCCCACCGAAGAAGGCCCGGGGCGCACCGATGCCTTCGGCCGCATCGCCAACGCCAGCTTCGGCGACGCGATTTCGCCGGACAATTACCGCGTTGCCAACGCGCCGGTGGACTACCCGCAACTGTGGGATATCTGGACGTTCGACTGGGTGCAGTGGAACGGTTCAGCGCAACAACCGATGGCGCGCAATATCGGCGAAGCCCTCGGCGTGGGAGCCACCCTGGGCTTCTTCGACAACGCCGGCCAACCGCTTCAGGGCGACGCGCGCTACCCGTCGAGCGTGCGGGTGCGCGACCTGAACCTGATCGAAGAAACCCTGCAGCGCCTCAAGCCGCCGACCTGGCCGGAAGACCTGTTCGGCGCCATCGACAAGCCCCTCGCCGCCCAGGGCCGCGCACTGTTCGCCGAAAACTGCGCCGGCTGCCATGTGCCGGCCGTCACCCAGCAAAATGGCCGCCCGGTACAGCAACTGAAGATGCTCCCGGTGGACGCCATCGGCACCGACCCTGGCGCCGCCAACAACATTGCCGACCAGCGCTATGACCTCAGCACCTTGAAATGGGACCCGGCGGAGCTGGCCAAACTGAATGTCGAGTTGCACCCCACGCCCACCGAACCGCTGGACCTGAAAAAAATCTCCGTGGCCAAGGGCCTGGCCTACGTCACCGCCTTCGTTGAGGACCACGCCTACCGCGCCGCCGGCGTTACCCCGGCCGAGCGCCCACGCCTGGACGGTTACGGCCTGCCCATCGGCGTGCGCGAATTGCGCGCCTACAAAGCGCGGCCGCTGGCCGGCGTGTGGGCCACCCCGCCGTTCTTGCACAACGGCTCGGTGCCGACGATCTACCAGTTGCTCTCGCCCCAGGACGAGCGCGCCACCACCTTCTATAAAGGCACCTTCGACTACGACCCGCGCCACCTGGGCTTTCAGACCGACGCGTTCAAAAATGCCTTCCTGTTCGATACGCGCATCACCGGCAACCACAACAGCGGCCATGAATTCCGTGCCGGCCAGCGTGGCAACGGGGTCATCGGCCGCGGCCTGCTGCCCCAGGAACGCTGGGCGCTGCTCGAATACCTCAAAGTCCTCGGCGGCCCGCTGGAGCAACAACTGCCATGATTATCCACTCGCACAACCAGCAACCGTCCATGCTCGCGCGCCTGTGGCTGCGCCTCGGCGCCGTGCTCGGCAAAACCCTGGCATGGCTGCTGGCCCTTGGCCTGCTCGGCTGGCTGGCCGCCACCGCCTGGTACGCCTGGCAGTACAGCGGTCCGGTGTCGCCGGATGAGCAGATCCCGTCCGGTGAAGCGGCAATGACCCAAGGCATTATCCAGACGGCAGTGCGTATCGTTGACCAACACCGCGAAGGCACGCGCTACCTGCGCGACGCCCACGCCAAGGCCCACGGTTGCGTGAAGGCCGAAGTCAGTGTGCTGGCCGACCTCGATCCGGCGTTACGCCAAGGTGTGTTCGCCGAACCGGGCAAGACCTGGCACGCCATGATGCGACTGTCCAACGGCAACGCCTACCCGCAATTCGACAGCATCCGCGATGCGCGCGGCATGGCCATCAAGCTGCTCGACGTGCCGGGCAAACAGCTGCTCGCCGACCAGCAAGCGCGGGCCGAGCAGGACTTCGTGATGTTCAGCCACCCGAACTTCTTTGTCAGCGACGTGGCCGAATACGCGCAGAACATCGGGGCCCAAGCAGACGGCAAGAAGGTCCTGGCATTTTTTCCCAAGCTCGACCCGCGCAGTTGGCAGGTACGCCACCTGTTCATCGCCCTGGCGACCCTGGCCCCCGCGCCAGCCAGCCCGACCCAGACCACGTACTTTTCCGTCTCGCCCTACAAGTTCGGCGCGGCCAACGCCAAGTTCCGCGTCGCACCCGACCCGCAAAGCTGCCCGGATTACGTGCCGCCCAAACAGAACCAGGACCTGCCGAACTTCCTGCGCAGTGCGCTGAACCAGCAACTGTCCACCGACCGCGTGCCGGCGTGTTTCGTGTTGCAGATCCAGCGGCAGAACCCGCAGAAGTTCATGCCGATCGAAGACACCAGCATCGAATGGAAGGAAAGCGATGCGCCCTATGAAACCGTGGCCAAGGTGACGATCCCCGCCCAGGATTTCGACACGCCGGCGCTGAACCTGGCGTGCGACAACCAGTCGTTCAACCCGTGGTTCGGGCTGGAGGCGCATCGCCCCATCGGCGGGATCAACCGGTTGCGTAAAGCGGTGTACGAAGCCGTCAGCGACTATCGGCATAGCCGCAACTTGTAAGGTTGGGGGCTGTGTGGGAGGGGGCTTGCTGCCTCCCACATTTAGATCTCATTACAATAAGCAGATGTTGTGTCGTTCTACTTTTCGTAAAGAATGCGTATAGATTGCCAATTCGCCATAACGATTACGTCGCCTCTATTGAGTCACTAAGCGCGAACGTTCTACCGTCACTTCCTACCCCCAAACATCCGTAGGAAGTCATCGTGGAAAGTTCAACTTTAGGCATGGTCGTCCTCTCAATGATTGCACTCTTCGGCACCGCCGCGTTTTGCTTCGAGCACCTCGCCACGCGCAGCGAGAAGAAAAAGAAAGCCAAATAAACAGCGCGTCAACATCAGCAGAACCCCAGTTTTTCAAGGGATACCCGGGCGGCGGGCTATCCCTTTTTTTCGTTCGCCTCGCATAACGTCGTCTCTATACCGTCTTAATACCGCCGCCGCTAATCAGTGCCTGGGCTTGATACCCCAGCGATTAACCTCCCCGCGTCCGCCATTGCGGCTTATTCATTCAGGGGAGTTACACCGTGCTCACACTCACGTTCATTTATATCGCCAGCGGCTTATGCGCCGTGGGGCTGTTCGCTTACTTGGGCTACGCACTTATTCGCGCAGAAAAATTCTAGGGAGTTCGCCATGTACGACCTGATGTTTATTGGCCTCTCCCTGGTGTTTTTTGTTGCGACTGCCATGGCCATTGTCGCCATGGGCAAGATTTGAACGGAGCCACGACATGTTAAGCACGCTGCTGGAATTTGCGCTGGTCCTGGGGTTGATGACGGGACTCGCGGTACTGATGGGCAAATGGCTGACCCGGGTGTTCACCGGGACTTACCATGCCTGGCCGGAACGTTGTACCTATCGCCTGCTGGGCATCGACCCGCAGGAAAACATGGGCTGGGCCCGCTACGGTTCGGCGCTGTTGCTGTCGAACGCGGCGATGATGCTGCTGGGCTATCTGGTCCTGCGCCTGCAGGCGGTGAT
The DNA here is from genome assembly GCF_024519615.1 of Pseudomonas sp. Pse79. Taxonomy (NCBI): domain Bacteria; kingdom Pseudomonadati; phylum Pseudomonadota; class Gammaproteobacteria; order Pseudomonadales; family Pseudomonadaceae; genus Pseudomonas; species Pseudomonas sp. Pse79. Next base: position 281,918 of record NZ_JALJRR010000003.1, on the reverse strand, counting down.
GCCGATCAACCCACTGGGGCTGGCCGCGCAAACGCCGGACCTGGCGTTCAACACCACGGTGTCCTTTATTACCAACACCAACTGGCAGGCGTACTCGGGCGAGACCAGCCTGTCGAACTTCAGCCAGATGGCGGTCATCACCTTTCTGATGTGCGTCGGCGCCACCTCCGGCGTGGTCGCGGCGGCCGGTTTCATTCGCGGCTTGAGCCGCTCCAGCTCGGGCGACCTCGGCAACTTCTGGGTCGACTTCACCCGCACGCTCTACCGCGTAATGCTGCCGCTGTGCCTGGGCATGGCGCTGGTGTATGTCTGGCAGGGCATGCCGCAGACCTTCGCCTCCCAGGCGCTGGTCACCACGCTGGAAGGCGCGCAGCAGCAGTTGATTGTCGGCGCGGTGGCCAGCTTTGAGTCGATCAAGCACATCGGCACCAACGGCGGCGGTTTCTTCAGCATGAACGCGGCGCACCCGTTCGAAAACCCGACGCCGCTGACCAACATCCTACACATCCTCAGCATGTTGCTGATCCCGTCGGCATTGACCTACACCTTTGGCAGCATGCTGGTGCAGCGTCGTCAGGGCTGGGTGTTTTTCGGCACCTTCCTGGTGATGTTCATCGGCTTCCTCGCCCTGGTCTACGGCGCCGAGCAAAACGGCAACCCGCTGCTGACCCAGGCCGGCGCCAACCAGAGCCTGTCGCTGGAACAAAGCGGCGGCAACATGGAAGGCAAGGAACTGCGCTTCGGCATCGCCGACAGCAGCCTGTTCATCGCCACCACCACCGCCGCGACCACCGGCTCGGTCAACACCATGCACGACTCGCTGACCCCCATGGGCGGTTTCGTGCCCTTGGCGCAGATGATGCTCAACTGCGTGTTCGGCGGCGACGGCGTGGGCTTTATCAACCTGATCCAGTACGCCCTGCTGACGGTGTTCCTGGTGGGCATGATGATCGGCCGCAGCCCCGAGTTCCTCGGCAAGAAAATCGAGGCGCGGGAGATGAAACTGGTGATGCTCTCGGTGCTCGCGCACCCCATCAGCATCCTCGGCTTCACCGCCCTCGCCGCCCTGTGGCCCGACACCCTGGCCAGCCTGAACAACCTCGGCCCCCACGGTTTCAGCGAGGTGCTCTACGCCTACACCTCCGGCACCGCCAACAACGGCTCGGCCTTCGCCGGCTTGAACGCGAACACGCCGTTTTTCAACACCACCATCGGCCTGGCGATGTTGATCGGGCGCTTCTTCACCATGCTGCCGATGCTCGCCGTGGCGGGTTCCCTGGCGATGAAGAAAACCGTGCCTGCCGGTGCCGGCACCATTCCCACCGCGACCCCGCTGTTCATGTTGCTGGTGGTGTTCGTGGTGCTGGTGGTCGGTGGCCTGACCTTTTTGCCGGCGCTCGCGCTCGGCCCGCTGGTGGAGCAACTGCAGTTGCTGTCCGGCCAGACGTACAACTGAGGACACGTGGATGACGACTCAATCGATATTCAAAGGGCTGTTGCGCCCGGTGCTGGTTTCGGCGGTGTTTTTCATGCTGTTGACGGGGTTCGCCTACCCGGCGCTCACCACCGTGACCGCCCAACTGGTGTTCCCGTTCCAGGCCCGCGGCTCGCTGATTGAACGCGACGGCCTGGTCATGGGCTCGGCCCTGATCGGCCAGCACTTCACCCGGCCGGAGTACTTTCACGGGCGCCCGAGCATGACCCTCGGCGCCGACCCGCAAGACCCGAGCAAAAGCGTGTCGCAGCCATACAACGCCGGCTCCAGCGGCGCCAGCAACCTGGGGCCGACCAGCCAGAAGCTGGTGGACCAGGTGGCCGCACGCGCCCACGCCTATCGCCAGGACAACGGCCTGGCCGCCGATGCCCTGGTTCCGGTGGACGCAGTCACCGCTTCCGCTTCAGGCCTCGATCCGCATATCTCGCTGGCCAATGCGCGGCTGCAACTGCCACGGGTGGCGCGCCTGCGGCAGATCCCCGAAGCCGAGCTGCTGCAACTGGTCAACCAATACACCAGCGCGCGCACCCTCGGCCTGCTCGGCGAACCACGGGTCAATGTGCTGCAACTCAACCTTGCGCTGGACGCCCGCCTGCCATCGCGTCAGCCCCCTATTGCGGCCAGTGAGTAAGAGATTTCCCTCATGAAGAATGCTCGTTTACCTCTGTTTGATCGCGCCATCGTCCTCACCGCGTGTGGGGATGCGCTGAAGAAACTGCAGCCCCAGGCGCAATGGAAAAACCCGGTGATGTTCGTGGTCTACCTGGGCAGCATCCTCACCACCCTGTTGTGGTTCCAGTCCCTGGGCGGCCAGGGTGAAGCGCCCAGCGGCTTTATCCTCAGCATCACCTTGTGGCTGTGGTTCACCGTGCTGTTCGCCAACTTCGCCGAGGCCCTGGCCGAAGGACGCAGCCGCGCCCAGGCCGCGAGCCTGCGCGGCATGAAACGCCAGACCCTGGCCAAGTTGCTGCAACAGCCCAAGCACGGCGCGGCGTGGCTGCCAACGGAAGCGACGCTGCTGCGCAAAGATCAGGTGGTGCTGATCGAAGCCGGCGACCTGGTGCCGCTGGACGGCATCGTGATTGAAGGCGTGGCGTCGGTGGACGAAAGCGCGATCACTGGCGAATCGGCACCGGTGATTCGCGAGGCCGGCGGCGACTTTTCCTCGGTCACCGGCGGCACCCGTGTGCTGTCGGACTGGCTGGTGGTGCGTATCAGCGTCAACCCCGGCGAGTCGTTTCTGGACCGCATGATCTCGATGGTCGAATCGGCCAAGCGCCAGAAGACCCCGAACGAAGTGGCGCTGACCATCCTGCTGGTGGGCCTGACCCTGTTGTTTCTGCTGGTGATCGCCACGCTGAGCCCTTACTCGATCTTCGCCGTGGTCATGAGCGGCAGCGGCAGCGTGGTCAGCGCCACGGTGCTGGTGGCCTTGCTGGTGTGCCTGATCCCCACCACCATCGGCGGCCTGCTCTCGGCCATCGGCGTGGCGGGCATGAGCCGGATGATGTCGGCCAATGTCATCGCCACTTCCGGGCGGGCGGTCGAAGCGGCGGGCGACATCGACGTGTTGCTGCTGGACAAAACCGGCACCATCACCCTGGGCAACCGTCAGGCCAGCAGCTTTTTGCCGGCGCCGGGGATAAAAGAGGCCGAGTTGGCGGACGCCGCGCAACTGGCGTCCCTGGCCGATGAAACCCCGGAAGGCCGCAGCATCGTGGTACTGGCCAAACAGAAGTTCGACATTCGCGCGCGGGACATTCACCAGTTGGGCGCCAGCTTTGTCCACTTCACCGCGCAAACCCGCATGAGCGGGGTCGACCTGCCCGAAGGCCGGGCGATTCGCAAAGGTGCGGCGGACGCGATTCGCAGCCATATCGAGGCGTTGGGCGGCAGTTTTCCGACAAGCTTGCAGGCCAAGGTCGATGAAGTCGCGCGGCGTGGCAGCACGCCGCTGGTGGTCAGCGACGGTGCCAAGGCGCTGGGCGTGGTCGAACTCAAGGACGTGGTCAAGGGCGGCATCAAGGAACGCTTCGCCGAGTTGCGGCGCATGGGCATCAAGACCGTGATGATCACCGGCGACAACCGCCTGACCGCTGCCGCCATTGCGGTGGAGGCCGGCGTGGATGACTTCCTCGCCGAAGCCCGCCCGGAAGACAAGCTGCAATTGATCCGCGACTACCAGGCCCAGGGCAAGCTCGTGGCGATGACCGGCGACGGCACCAACGATGCGCCGGCGCTGGCCCAGGCCGACGTGGCGGTGGCGATGAACAGCGGCACCCAGGCAGCCAAAGAGGCCGGCAACATGGTCGACCTCGACAGCAACCCGACCAAGCTGATCGAAGTGGTCGAGGTCGGCAAACAGATGCTGATGACCCGCGGCGCCCTCACCACCTTCAGCGTGGCGAATGACGTGGCGAAGTACTTTGCAATCATCCCGGCGGCGTTTGTCGCGACCTATCCACAGCTCGGCGCATTGAATGTGATGCACCTGGCCAGCCCCAACTCGGCGATTCTCAGCGCGGTGATTTTCAACGCGCTGATCATTGTCGCGCTGATTCCCCTGGCCCTGCGTGGCGTGACCTACCGCTCGATCGGCGCGGCGGCGTTGCTCAACCGCAACCTGCTGATCTACGGCCTGGGCGGGGTGCTGGTGCCGTTTGCCGGGATCAAGCTGATCGACCTGCTGCTGACGGGGTTGGGCCTCGTATAGCGCCCCATCCACTGTAGGAGCGAGCGTGCTCGCGAAGGGCGTTAACGATAACGCGGGAAACCTGACACCCAACGGCACCCTCAGGTTTTTCGCGAGCAAGCTCGCTCCTACAGACAACCAGAGGAAGAATATGCCCGCCTTAAACGATGCACGCCCCGACCCCGACGCCCTGCTGGCGCGGGTACAACAAGAAGAACAGGCCGCCTTGCGCGGCAAATTGCGTATCTACTTCGGCTCCAACGCCGGGGTGGGCAAGACCTGCGCCATGCTCGCCGCGGCGCAACGCGAAGTCGCCCTGGGCCGCGACGTACTGGCCGGGGTGGTGGAAACCCATGGCCGCGCGGAAACCGCCGAGTGGCTCCATGGCCTGGAACAACTGCCCCGCGCCGCGCTGCAGCATGGCGAGTTCGCGCTCAGCGAATTCGACCTCGACGCCGCCCTGCGCCGCCATCCCGCCGTGGTGTTGGTGGATGAACTGGCCCATAGCAACGTGCCCGGCTCGCGCCATCCCAAACGCTGGCAAGACGTGGAAGAGCTGCTCAGCGCCGGCATCGATGTCTGGACCACCCTCAACGTGCAGCACCTGGAAAGCCTGAATGACCTGGTCAGCGGGATCATCGGCATCCGCGTGCGCGAAACCGTGCCCGACCATGTGTTCGATAACGCCCACGACGTGGTGGTGATCGACCTGCCGCCGGACGATCTGTTGCAACGCCTCAAGGACGGCAAAGTGTACCTGGGCCCGGCGGCGTCGCGTGCGTCGCAACATTTTTTCCGCAAGGGCAACCTGCTGGCGCTGCGCGAACTGGCACTGCGGCGTACAGCCGACCGGGTCGACACGCAAATGCGCGTGTACCGCCGCGAACAGTCGATCAAGGCCCTGTGGCCGGCCCGCGAACGGCTGCTGGTCGGCGTGGCCGGTGACGCTGGCGATGAACGCCTGGTGCGTGAAGCGGCGCGCCTGGCGCAGAAGCTGGAAGCGGACTGGATTGTGGTCCACGTCGCGTCGGCCCAGGGACGCGGCGCCCAGCGCTACCTGAGCGCGATGAAGACCCTGGCCCTGGCCGGCGAATTCGGCGCCGACACGGCCACACTGCCGGGCATGGACGTCGCCGAAGCCCTGGTCGCCTGCGCCCGCGAGCACAATGCCAATCGCCTGGTGCTCGGCCATCATCCGCGCCGCCGGTGGCGGTTCTGGCATCAGTCGGTCAGCGACCGGATCAGCCGCCATCACCCCCAAATCGATCAGATCGTGATTGCCCACGGCCTGCTGCCGGGCAAGCCCGTCGTGCACGAAAAACCCGCGGCGCTGCCCGGCACTCGACTGGCCTACCTCTGGGCCAGCCTCGCCTGTTTCGCCGCCAGCGCCGGCGCCGCCCTGCTCTTGCAGGTGTTCGACCTGGCCAACGTGGTCATGCTGTTTTTGCTCACCGTCGTGTTGGTGGCGCTGCGCTATGGACGCGGCCCCGGCGTGTGGGCCGCGATGCTCGCGGTGCTGTGTTTCGACTTCTTTTTCGTACAGCCGCGCTATTCATTCACCGTCAACGACACCCAATATTTCTTCACCTTTGCGTTGATGCTCGGCATCGCCCTGATCACCGGCCAACTCACCGCGCGCCTGCGCCACGAAGCGCGCACCGCTGCCGCGCGCGAACGCCGCGCAACCTCCCTGGCGCGCCTGGCCCGCGACCTGTCGGCCGCGCTGACCGTGGAGCACATCAGCGAAGTCGCGCTGCGCACCTTCAGCGGCGTCTTCGAAGCCCGGGTCGGCCTGGCCCTGCCGGATGCCGCCGATGGCGTACACAGCGTCAGCGCGGGCGGGCTGCCGATCGACGACAGCATCGCCCAATGGGCTTACGACCACGGCCGCCCCGCCGGCCACGGCACCGACACCCTGTCGGCGGCCAAGGGCTGCTACTTGCCGCTCAAAGCGCCGATGCGCGTGCGCGGCGTGCTGGTGCTGGAACTGGCGCAGAGCGAGCGCCTGAACGACCCACAGGAACGCCGCCTGCTCGAAGCCTGCATGAGCCAGCTGGCGATTGCCCTGGAGCGTGTGCATTTCGTCGAGGTGGCGCAAAGCACCCTGGTGCAGATGGAAGGCGAGAAAATGCGCAACACCCTGCTCGCGGCGATTTCCCACGACCTGCGCACGCCCTTGACCACGCTGATCGGCGCCGCCGACACCGCCCTGCCCCACGCCCCGCCGGGGCCGCTGACCGATCTGCTGCACGGCATCCACGAACAAGCCACGTCCATGCAGCGCCTGATCGAAAACCTGCTGGACATGGCACGCATGCAAGAACGCGGCGTGCGCCTGAACCGCCAATGGCACTCGCTGGAAGAAATCGTCGGCAGCGCCCTGCGCCAATTGCGCGAACCGTTGGCGCGGCACCCTGTCCACACCACGCTCGACGCGCACTTGCCGCTGGTTGAAGTCGACGCGCTGCTGATCGAGCGGGTGCTGGTCAACCTGCTGGACAACGCCGCCAAGTACACCCCGCCGGGCACCGCTATCCGCGTGGCCGCGAGCCAGGTCGGCGAGGGCATTGTGCTGGAGGTCAGCGACACCGGCCCCGGCCATGCGCCGGCGAATCTGTTCGAACCCTTCACCCGCGGCCAGCAGGAATCGTCCGTCGCCGGCATCGGCCTGGGCCTGGCGCTGGCCAAACGTATCGTCGAGGCTCACGGCGGGCGCATCGACGCCAACCCCGGCCGCGCGTGCGGCATGCATTTCATCATCACGCTACCGGCGGGCACCCCGCCCGTCATGGAACCCTTATGAGCACTGCACGCATTCTGATTGTTGAAGACGAGGCCAACATCCGCCGCTTTGTCGGCATTGCCCTGCAAGATGAAGGTTTTCAGGTGTTCGAGGCCGACAGCGTCAAACGCGCGCTGATCCATGCCGCCAGCCGTCAGCCGGACCTGGTGATCGTCGACCTCGGCCTGCCGGACGGCGATGGCAAACAACTGATCAGCGAACTGCGCGGTTGGCTGGCGGTGCCGATCCTGGTGTTGTCGGCGCGTGACCGCGAAGAGGAAAAAGTCGCCGCCCTGGACGCTGGCGCCGATGACTACCTGACCAAGCCGTTCGGCGTGCCCGAACTGCTCGCACGCATTCGCGCCCAACTGCGCCGGCATGGGCAGACCGGCAGCGTGGTGGCGACCAGCAAGGTGGCGTTCGGCGAGATCGAGGTCGACCTGGCCACCCATGAAGTGTCGCGCTCGGGCCAGCCGGTCCACCTGACGCCCATCGAGTACCGCTTGCTCTGCGCGATGATTCGCGGCCAGAGCCGGGTGCTGACTCACCGGCAACTGCTGCTGGACGTGTGGGGCCTGGACTACGTCGACCGCGCCCACTACCTACGTGTACACATGGCGCATTTGCGGCAAAAACTCGAGGCCGACCCGGCGCAGCCGCAGTACTTCATTACCGAGTTGCAGGTGGGCTACCGGTTGGTCGGGTTGTGAACAGGCGCGCGGCGGCGAAGTCCACGAACACGCGGATTTTCGGCGAGAGATGGCGACTGGACGGCCACAACGCCCAGAACTGGCCCTCGTCCTCGCAATGGCCCTCCAACACGGTGTCCAACTGCCCTTGGGCGAGCGCTTCGCGGGCGAGAAAGTCCGGCACGTAGGCAATGCCGTGGCCATCGACGGCGGCGCTGAGCATGGCTTCCATATTGTTCAACGTCAGCGCCGTGGGCAGGCGCAACGCCGTGATCGCGGGGTTGGCGGACAACGTCCAGTCCATGATCTTGCCGGTGGTGGCAAACCGATAACGCAGGCATGGGTGGCGCTCAAGATCGGCGAGGGTTGCCGGCCGCCCGTGCTCGCGCAGATACGCGGGCGATGCACACAGCACAAACCTGAACGGCCCCAGCTTGCGGGCCATCAAGCTCGAATCGGCCAGGCCGCCGCTGCGGATCACCACGTCGAAGCCCTCCTCGATCACATCCACCAGGTGGTCGTTGAAATCCAGTTCCAGCTCGATCTCCGGGTAGGTCTGCCTGAACGCGAGCATATGCGGAAAGAGAAAGCGGTAGCCGATGGTCGGCAGGCTGACGCGCAATTTGCCACGGGGCGCTTGTATGGCATGGGAAAGCATGGCGCGGGCGTCGTGCAGGTCGTCGAGAATTTTCCGACAGCGCTCGTAGAACAATTGACCTTCGGCGGTCAGGCCGACTTTGCGCGTGCTGCGGTGCAGCAGGCGCACATTCAGCGAGGCTTCGAGTTTGGCGACATTCTTGCCCACCGCCGAGGCGGAAACCCCCAGTGCCCGCGCTGCCCCCACGAAGCTGAGGGCTTCTGCCGTTTTGACGAAGGCGATCACGCCGCTGAGATTATCCGTCACGCCATTACATCCATTCAGTCCGTTATGAGTGGAATGTAAGGCTGTTTATCGACGATTGCATCCTGTCTAGAGTCTTTGTCTTCATAAAACAGCCGGAATGCCCCCCATGCACACCACCACCGAGACCCTGCCCGCCCCGGGCCGCCATGCCATCCTGGCCGCGATTTGCCTGGCGGCGTTGGTGTTGCCCATGAGCTTTACCGGCGGCGCTGTCGCCACGCCATTTATCGGCCAGACATTCGCCGCCCACCCCACGCAACTGGCGTGGATCACCAACGCGTTCATGCTCAGCTTCGGCAGCTTGTTGATGGCCGCCGGCACCCTCGCCGACCGCTATGGGCGCAAGCGCCTGTTTTTATGGGGCATGACACTGTTTACTGGCGCCTCCCTGTGGCTGACGGTGGCACCGGGCATGCTCTGGCTGGATGCCTTGCGCGCACTGCAGGGCGTCGCGGCGGCCATCGCGCTGGCCAGCGGTTGTGCGGCGCTGGCCCAGGAATTTGACGGGCATGCGCGCACGCGCGCCTTCAGCCTGCTGGGCACCACCTTCGGCGCGGGGCTGGCGTTTGGCCCGCTGTTGTCGGGGCTGCTGATCGAACAGTGGGGCTGGCGCGCGATTTTCCTCGGCACGGCCGTGCTGGCAGGCCTCTCGCTCATGCTCGCCGCGCCGACCCTGCGGGAAAGCCGCGATCCCCGGGCACTGCGCCTGGACACGGCCGGCGTGCTGACGTTTTCGGCCATGCTGGTGAGCTTGACCACGGCGGTCATCCTCGCGCCGGAACAGGGTTGGGGCGCGGCGAGCACGCGGTACCTGCTGGCGGTGGCCGCCGTGTTGCTGCTGGTGTTTATCCTCGTTGAACATCGCGTCCGCCACCCGATGCTCGACCTGCAGCTGTTTCGCTTTGCGCGCTTCCTTGGCGTGCAACTGCTGCCGATCGGCACCTGTTACTGCTACATCGTCCTGATCGTGTTGCTGCCGCTGCGCTTTATCGGTGTCGAAGGCCACGGCGCGTCCGAGGCAGGCTTGATGATGCTCGCACTGTCAGCGCCCATGCTGGGGGTGCCGATGCTCGCGGCGACGCTCACGCGCTGGCTGTCGGCGGGCGTGCTGTGCGCCATTGGCCTGCTGATCGCGGCGGCGGGCTTGTATGCGCTGAGCCTGGTTCAGGTCGGCCAGCCGTGGCAGACAGTGGTCGCGATGCTGATCATCGGCATCGGCACCGGGTTGCCATGGGGCTTGATGGACGGGCTGGCGATCAGCGTGGTTCCCAAAGAACGTGCGGGCATGGCGGCGGGGATTTTCAATACCACACGCGTGGCCAGTGAGGGCGTGGCGCTGGCGGTTACCCTGGCGGTGTTGAGCGCCCTGGTTGCGCGTCATCTGCCGCAGCACACGGCGCTGGACGTTTCCGTCATTGCGCAGAGCCTGGTCATGGGCAATGTGCAGCACGCCAGTGCGAGCCTGCCCGTGGCGGTGTTGCGCACGGCCTATATCGCCGGCTTCAACAACTTGTTGCAACTGCTGGCGGGCTTCACCCTGCTGACGGCGGCGGCGGTGTTGATTTTCCTCGGTCGACGCCCCATCGCGCCCCTCCACGCCGAGGCCGCACAGGGAGCACCGAGCTGAATGGCAGGCACAAAAAAAGCCCGCTCGATGAGCGGGCTTTCTGTGGTGACCTGGCGTTCAGCGTTCCAGGTTACCGAATATGGCGCAGCGGACGGGACTCGAACCCGCGACCCCCGGCGTGACAGGCCGGTATTCTAACCGACTGAACTACCGCTGCGCGTAACACTTGAAGCGAATGGTGGGTGATGACGGGATCGAACCGCCGACCCTCTGCTTGTAAGGCAGATGCTCTCCCAGCTGAGCTAATCACCCTTCACTTTCGGTGTGGGCCGCATCATATACGAAAAATCCGCAATGTGTTGATTTAAATGCAATTTATTTTAAATATTTTTCAATGAGCGGCGCGCCCCGGTAAAAACGGGCTTCTTCTGGGCCAAACGCGGCGCTATTGCGTTTACCCGATGGCCCGTTATCAGGTCACCCCGCACCGGGTTTTCCAAAGCCCAGACCGCAAAAAGCCCGCTCAATGAGCGGGCTTGCCGTGCCCCCCCTCCGTCAGAAGTCGAAGAACACTGTTTCTTCTTCGCCCTGTATGCGGATATCGAAACGATAAGCCGACTTGCCATCAACCGTGCAACGCTTGGCGACCAGCGTCTCCCGACGTTGAGGCTGCTCGATCAGATTCAGCACCGGATCGACCGCATTGGCCTGGGCTTCGTCGTCGAAGTACACCCGGGTCTGCAAGTGAATATTGATGCCCCGCGCGAACAGCGAAACATTGACGTGCGGCGCCATCGGCACACCTGCAGCGTTCTTCACGGTGCCCGGCTTGACGGTATGGATCTGCCACTCGCCAGTATCCGTGGTCGCCGTGCGGCCAAAACCGTTGAAGGGCTTTTCCAGGTTGTAGTCGCTGTCGTAAACGCCTTCGTGGTCAGCCTGCCAACATTCCAGGAACGCATCGCGGATCAGGTGACCGTTGCCGTCATAGACATGGCCCAGCAACAGGATGTGCTCCCCCGGCGCACCAGGCTTGGCCATTTCGTTCCAGATTTCCTGCTCGCGGGGCGGGTTGCCTGCCGCCTCCAGCGCCAGGCCGATATGCACGTAAGGACCGGCGGTTTGCGACGGGGTTTCAGGCAGAAGTTCAACGGGCATGGACGTGCCTCCTCAACGGTTTTCGAAGTGGGTCTTGCGCTGACCGCGCAGAACGATATCAAAGCGATAAGCCAGGCAATCCATGGGATTGGCCATGCTCATATCAAGCCTTGCGATCAGGCTCTGCACCGCATCCGGATTGGCGATCGACTTGACGATCGGGCACATCGGGATGAGTGGGTCACCTTCGAAATACAGCTGGGTGATCAATCGCGTGGCAATCGACGGGCCACTGATGGAGAAGTGAATATGCGCCGGGCGCCAGTCGTTGGGACCATTGCGCCACGGATACGGGCCGGGCTTGACCGTGCGAAAACTGTAGTTGCCGTCGCGGTCGGTCAAGGCACGGCCGACGCCGCCGAAGTTAGGGTCGATGGGGGCCAGATAGCTGTCTTTCTTGTGTCGATAGCGACCACCGGCATTGGCTTGCCACATTTCCACCAGGGTATGGGGAATCGGCTTACCGTACTGGTCACAGATCCGACCGGCGACGATGATGCGCTCGCCGATGGGCAAGCCCCCGTGATTGAAGTTCAGCAGCAGATCGTTATCGTGCTGCCCCATCTTCAGGTGGGAAAAGTCCGGGCCGCTGGTTTCCGAGCAGGATAGGGGAATGCTCACCAAGGCTTGACGCGGGGAACGCAGGATCGAGGTTTTGTAGTCAGGCGTCAGGGCTTTGGGGTGCCAATTACGATCACGAATGACGAAACGGCTGTTGTCCGCATCAGACATGTCGGTTTCCTTTTTGTTATGGATGAAAATCAGGGGTGAACGCTGGTTAACCGGCAATCACCGCCCCAGTCTCGCCTGATCAGGCGCCCTCCAACACTGAAAAAACCGACCCTATCCATATCCAAATGGTTATGGATAGCTGCCTTCGCGATATTCCGCGCCCACCTCGCGCAACACCTCCACGCACCATTGAGCCGCCATGGACATCGTCAGCGAGGGATTGCTGCACAGCCCCACAGAACCACCGGGTTCACGAATACCCAACTCCAACTCAAACAGATCACCTCGATTCAGGTCCTGCCTGACCGCATCAAAAGGCGCGACCCAGATCGCCTGACTGCCCTGCACATAACGCCGACTCAAGATCAACGACAGGGTTTCCAGACGCTGGCGCGGCGGGCTGATGCCGTGCTGCACAAACAGGCTGTCGGCGTATTTGCGGATCGTCGTCCCCGCCAGCGGCAACACCAGCGGATAATTTTCGATATGTTCATGCGCCTGCGGGTCAGCCAATAGCGGATGGCCATTACGCACCACCAGGGTCATGGATTCGCTGTACAGATGCTCGAACATCAGCCCCAGGATCTGCGGGCTATCGGTCATGCGTCCGACCACCAGGTCCAACTCCCCTACACGCAATTGCGACAACAGGTACGCGCTCGGCCCGGTTACCACGCTCACGACCAACGCGGGATGTCGGGCATGCAAACGACAGACGACCTCGGGCACCAGCAAACTTTCCACGGTGGACAGCACGCCGAGCCTTGCGGTGAAGGGTTCGTGCTCGCCGGCACGCAGGCTGTTCACCCCTTCTCGCAGCGCTTGTACGCTCGGCCCGGCATAACGCAAAAAAGCCACTCCGGCTTCAGTCAACGCCGCGCCACTTTTGCTGCGCACGAATAAAGTGGCGGTCAGCAGGGTTTCGAGTTCTTTGAGGGTCTTGGACAGCGCCGGCTGGCTGATCGCCAATTTTTCCGAGGCGCGCGCCAGACTGCCCTGGCGCGCCACTTCGAGAAAGCACACCAGATGGCGGAATTTGATGCGGGTATCGATATTCACCGTATGTTGCCGCCTTCGAGGTGTCCCCTGCCGCGCGTGAAAAAGCGCGAGAAGTAAGCTGGTTCGGAAGATTGCCCGCGAAAGTGTACCGCCGATCGATCTCACCACACAGCGAACGCAGGTTGGGCGGCGTCGCCAGGGCGCCGAATCCCGGGCACAAAAAAGCCCGCTCGATGAGCGGGCTTTCTGTGGTGACCTGGCGTTCAGCGTTCCAGGTTACCGAATATGGCGCAGCGGACGGGACTCGAACCCGCGACCCCCGGCGTGACAGGCCGGTATTCTAACCGACTGAACTACCGCTGCGCGTAACACTTGAAGCGAATGGTGGGTGATGACGGGATCGAACCGCCGACCCTCTGCTTGTAAGGCAGATGCTCTCCCAGCTGAGCTAATCACCCTTCGTTTCGGTGTGGCGCGCATTCTACGGAGCGACCCAAGGTCTGGCAAGCACTTTCTTAAATCTTTTTTTTCAGCCCTTCCAATGGCTTAGGCAGGGTTGGCCTCAGCCGCTATCAAGACAATAATGCCCCCCTTTGTATAAAGGAGAGACTCACCCCATGTGGTTCAAGAACCTGCTTATCTATCGCCTGACCCAAGATCTGCCTGTTGATGCCGAGGCGTTGGAAACTGCAATGGCCACCAAACTGGCGCGCCCTTGTGCAAGCCAGGAGTTGACCACTTACGGTTTCGTCGCACCTTTCGGTAAAGGCGAAGACGCTCCCCTGGTTCACGTCAGCGGTGATTTCCTGCTGATCGCTGCGCGCAAGGAAGAACGCATCCTGCCGGGTAGCGTGGTGCGTGACGCCGTGAAAGAGAAGGTCGAAGAGATCGAAGCCGAGCAAATGCGCAAGGTCTATAAAAAGGAACGGGACCAGATCAAGGATGAAATCATCCAGGCCTTCCTGCCGCGCGCGTTTATCCGTCGTTCGTCGACCTTCGCCGCGATCGCGCCGAAACAGGGCCTGATCCTGGTCAACTCGGCCAGCCCGAAACGCGCCGAAGACCTGCTGTCGACCCTGCGTGAAGTGATCGGCACCCTGCCGGTGCGCCCACTCACCGTGAAAACCGCGCCAACCGCGGTCATGACCGACTGGGTCACCACCCAGAAACCGGCCGATGACTTCTTCGTCCTCGACGAATGCGAACTGCGCGACACCCACGAAGACGGCGGCATCGTGCGCTGCAAGCGCCAGGACCTGACCAGCGAAGAAATCCAGCTGCACCTGAGCACCGGCAAAGTGGTGACCCAACTGTCGCTGGCCTGGCAGGACAAGCTGTCCTTCATGCTCGACGACAAGATGACCGTCAAGCGCCTGAAGTTCGAAGACCTGCTGCAGGACCAGGCCGAACAGGACGGTGGCGACGAAGCCCTGGGCCAACTGGACGCGAGCTTTACCCTGATGATGCTGACCTTCGGCGAATTCCTGCCGGCGCTGATCGAAGCACTGGGCGGCGAAGAGACCCCACAGGGTATCTAAGCGCACTATCGCCTTATTGTAGGAGCGAGCTTGCTCGCGAAAAACCTGAGCGCGCCGCGTGCATTCAAAATGCCCGCGTCATCGTTGACGATTTTCGCGAGCAAGCTCGCTCCTACAATGGTTTTTCCGTACACCTAATAATAAGGACTTCCCCATGCGCGCACTCGCCGCCTTGAGTCGCTTCGTCGGCAATACCTTCGCCTACTGGGTGTTGATCTTTGCCGTGCTGGCCTTCGTCGAACCCGGCTGGTTCATCGGCTTGAAAAGCGCCATCGTCCCGCTGCTGGGCCTGGTGATGTTCGGCATGGGGCTGACCCTCAAACTCGAAGACTTCGCCGAAGTCGCCCGCCATCCGTGGCGCGTGGCCCTGGGCGTGGTCGCGCACTTTGTGATCATGCCAGGCGTGGCCTGGTTGCTGTGCCGGGCCTTCAACCTGCCGCCCGAAATCGCCGTCGGCGTGATCCTCGTCGGCTGCTGCCCAAGCGGCACCTCGTCCAACGTGATGACCTGGCTGGCCCGTGGCGACCTGGCGTTGTCGGTGGCGATCGCCGCCGTCACCACCCTCCTCGCGCCACTGCTGACCCCGGCGCTGATCTGGCTGCTGGCTTCGGCCTGGCTGCCGGTGTCGTTCATGGAATTGTTCTGGTCGATCCTGCAAGTGGTGCTGTTGCCGATCGTGCTTGGCGTGGTGGCGCAACGTGTGCTCGGCGAGCGGGTCCGCCATGCGGTGGAGGTGCTGCCGCTGGTATCGGTGGTGAGCATCGTGATCATCGTCGCCGCCGTGGTGGCCGCCAGCCAGGCCAAGATCGCCGAGTCGGGCCTGCTGATCATGGCCGTGGTGATGCTGCACAACAGCTTCGGTTACGTGCTGGGCTATTTCACCGGCCGCCTGTTCAAGCTGCCGTTGGCGCAACGCAAGTCGCTGGCGTTGGAAGTGGGCATGCAGAATTCCGGGCTGGGTGCCGCGCTGGCCAGCGCGCATTTTTCGCCGCTGGCCGCGGTGCCGAGTGCGCTGTTCAGCGTCTGGCACAATATTTCCGGGGCGCTGCTGTCGACGTACTTCCGCCGCATGAGCGAAAAGGAAGACCGCCGCACCCTGGAAGCCACTGCGAAAACTTGATCGTTTGATCAATCTTCGGCACTCTACCGAACGCCGCGGGGACGACCCCGCGACGCTATCGCGTACACATCAGGGGACGACCCCGCTTTTATAGAGGGAGGTCATCATGTCCTGGATCATTCTGGTTTTCGCCGGGCTGTTCGAAGTCGGCTGGGCCGTCGGCTTGAAATACACCGACGGCTTCAGCAAGCCGCTGCCCACCGCCCTGACGATTGCCGCCATGGCCATCAGCCTCGGCCTGTTGGGGCTGGCCATGAAGGAATTGCCGCTGGGCACCGCCTACGCCATCTGGACCGGCGTAGGTGCAGTGGGCACGGTGATCGCCGGGATTATCCTGTTCGGGGAATCCATGGCGCTGTTCCGGCTGGCCAGTGTGGCGTTGATCATCGCCGGGTTGGTGGGGCTCAAGATCAGCGCGTAGCCTCTGCCGGCACGCAGTCTCGCCCCCCACCTACATAATTCCCCCCGCAGCAACGATCGACGCATGGTTACGTATAGCGTTGGCGTAATGGCAAACCAAGCTCGTAGAGCAGCGCGTTTTCGGTGAAGGGCCAGACGTTGGAGGTGGAGGCCGGCAGATTCGGGTCGAATTTATAGGGGGCGTGGCTGGTGAAGAGTCCGACCGCCTGGCGCTCAAAATTATCCTCGTACACCGGCATGAACCGGGGTCGGCCATTTGAGTCGTAGCCCACCATTTTGGTGCCTGAAAAAGTCGTACCTGTCAGCGCAGAGCCTTCACCAAAATTGATCGCATGGGCGAGCTCATGTTGCAGAACAACGATCGGAGGCCGTTGGTCCCCCGGAACAATGAAGTTAGGTTGATACGTCAGGACCGGATCTGTTGCAGGTATGCCCGCAACGCCGTCTTTGACAAAACCGTCGCCATAATCAGCACGGCGGCCTTCATCGCTGCGCGTAACTCCGAGACCTGGATCACTGTAGTCATAGAAACTACCATCGGCCCCTTGTCGGATCTTGACAGGCGCTTCAAGCGAATCGATTTTTGCAAGCACCCTCTGCCCCACCGGCGAGCCTCTGAGAAACTCAAGGTCATCATTTACACGCTGGCGGAACTCCGGGCTGCCTTCGACTTTGATCCCGCGATGACCGACGTCAAGGGGGGCGACTTCCCGAAAGCCTGACTGGGAACGGAGCTGGCTCAGATCGTCGACCCCTCGCCGTCCGAAGACACGATCATTTTCATTGGTTGTCTGGACAGTATCCCGCCCCCTCCCGGTATAAATAGTATTGCTGTCTCCCCCGACGATATGGTCATCGCCCGGTCCGCCATGCAGAATGTTGTGCCCCCTTCCGCCATAAATCAGATCGTTATCCTCCCCGCCATCCACGTAGTTGGTTTTGGTATCTGGCCCTCCGCCTGCACGCAATTCATCGCTGCCTTTGCCACCGTAAATCACAGCATTGCCACTGCCCCCGGTGATAAAGTCATTTCCATCATTACCTTCGGCGTAGCTTTCACCGCTGCCCAGGTTAATCACGTCAGAACCCTCCCCGCCAAACACATTCGTCTTGCCCGACCCGGCGTAAACCGTATCGTTACCCGCGCCGGCATAGATAAACGTTTCCCGACTGCCCCCGTAACCGATGCTGACGCCATCATTCCCCCCGCCGGTTTCGACCACAACGCCCTGTTTGATTGCGGGATTTTCATGATGTTGAATGTCGTAGGATTTCCCATTGACCTGCGCGAGGAGCCCACCGTCCCGGCTTTCTTCGATATGGATAGAATCATCACCATTGCCGGTTTTGATGCGAAGGGTCTCATGGTTCCGTTGTGCACGAGACGAGGTGCCACGTTCGCGAGTAATGCTGACATTGCCATCATGGTATCCCCGACTCGGGTCGACCTTGGTCGGCGCAGACGGTGATGAAGGGCCGCCAAAATCAATACTGCCTTGCCGGCCCTCGGCCTTGGCGCGAACCTGTTCACGACTGGGCGCGCTCTGGAAGTATGAATCGGCCGGCGCAGCATCAGATTGCCTTGCACGCCGCTGGAGATCGGAGTCACTGCCATAAGTCACCGGGCCAGCCTCGACTGAACCGATCTCCACCCTGGATGGCCCATGAGTATTGTTGTACATAAACGGCACATTGGCAGTGATCGGAGCCGCATGGGCGGCCTGTCTGACGGGATCACTCGCCGCGCGATAGGCCGAGTTGGCTTTTTGATCTTCGCCGGAGTAAGCCAGCTGCGGCTGCGGTGAAGAAGCAGAGGTAGAAGGAGAGTCCATCGTTAGCTCCCGTCATACGCAGAGGAAGACGATAACTCTGTGGCGTGCTGACCGAAAACGTTCCTCCAATAGAGTGAAAAATTACCGGACTGGGCATGAAGGAGCCGCGTCACGCCGGAACATCCTGGCGCCACACCGCTCGCCAGCAGCACGCATGCCGAGTAAACCCGGCTCGCTACTTCACCGCCCCCCGCAGTTCCCCGACCAAACCCTGCAAGTGCGACGGTGTCGCTGCCTGCGCCGTTACCGGGTGGCCGACCACCAGTGTCACGCGCGACCAAATGCGATGAAAGAAGCCCTTGTTAGGGTCGCGGCTGAAAAAACTCCCCCACAAGCCCTGCAACGCCAATGGAATCACCGGCACTGGCGTCTCTTCCAGAATGCGCGTCACACCACCGCGGAACTCGTTCATCTCGCCATCACTGGTCAACTTGCCTTCCGGGAAGATGCACACCAACTCGCCGTCCTTCAGGTACTGCGCAATTCGTGTGAAGGCTTTTTCGTAGATCTGGATGTCTTCATTACGCCCGGCAATCGGAATCGTCCCGGCGGTGCGAAAGATGAAGTTGAGCACCGGCAAGCGGTAGATCTTGTAGTACATGACAAAGCGAATCGGCCGACGCACCGCGCCACCAATCAACAGCGCATCGACGAACGATACGTGGTTGCACACCAGCAAGGCCGCGCCTTCGTCCGGGATCAGTTCCAGGTTGCGATGCTCGACGCGGTACATGGAATGGCTGAGCAGCCAGATCATGAAACGCATGGTGAACTCGGGGACGATCTTGAAGATGTAGGCGTTGACCGCCACGTTGAGCAGCGACACCACCAGGAACAGCTCGGGGATCGACAGCTTGGCCACGCTCAGCAGCAGGATCGACACAATCGCCGAGACCACCATGAACAGCGCGTTGAGGATGTTGTTGGCGGCGATCACCCGCGCCCGTTCGTTCTCGGCGGTGCGCGACTGGATCAGTGCGTACAACGGCACGATATAGAAGCCGCCGAACACACCCAGGCCGAGGATATCGAACAACACCCACCAGGCCTGGCCGTACCCGAGCACCGCCAGCCAGTCGTTGGCCTGCACGTTCTGCGGCATCCCGCCGGAATGCCACCACAGCAGCAGGCCGAACACCGTCAGGCCGAAGGAGCCAAACGGCACCAGGCCGATTTCCACTTTACGCCCGGAGAGTTTTTCGCAGAGCATCGAGCCCAGCGCGATGCCCACCGAGAACACCGTGAGGATCAGGGTCACCACGGTTTCGTCGCCGTACAACCATTCCTTGGCGTAGGCCGGGATCTGCGTCAGGTAGATCGCGCCGACAAACCAGAACCACGAGTTGCCGACGATCGAGCGCGACACCGCCGGGGTCTGCCCCAGGCCCAGGCGCAAGGTGGCCCAGGACTGGCTGAAGATGTTCCAGTCCAGCCGCAGTTGCGGCGAAGACGCCGCCGCCCGCGGAATGCCGCGGCTGGCCAGGTAACCCAGCAGCGCTACTCCGACAATCGCCACCGCCACCACCGGCGCGTAATGGGCGGACGACATCATGATCCCGGCGCCGATGGTGCCAGCGAGGATCGCCAGGAACGTGCCCATTTCCACCAGGCCGTTGCCGCCCACCAGCTCATCCTCACGCAGGGCCTGAGGCATGATCGAGTACTTCACCGGGCCGAACAGCGCGGAATGGGTGCCCATGGCAAACAACGCCAGCAGCATCAATTCCAGATGATTGAACAAAAAGCCGGTGGCGCCGACGGCCATGATCACGATCTCGCCGACCTTGATCGCGCGGATCAACGCGTCCTTGTTGAATTTCTCGCCAAACTGCCCGGCCAGCGCCGAGAACAGGAAGAACGGCAGGATAAACAACAAGGCGCACAGGTTGACCCAGATGGCGCGGTCACCGTCGATGCTCAACTTGTAGAGAATCGCCAGGATCAGCGATTGCTTGAAGATGTTGTCGTTGAAGGCACCCAGTAACTGGGTAATGAAGAACGGCAGAAAGCGCCGTGTGCGCAGCAAGGTGAATTGTGAGGGGTGGCTCATCGTCCGTGTTCCTGCGTGGCCTGGTTTTTTTTCAGGCCACGACTTTACCTAATCCCGCTTACTTATTCCCTAATCCTGCAATACACGGCGAAACAAAAAGCTCACCTTTATAGGCCCCCTGCACGGTGCGCTTGGCGACGACCAGCCACATCAGCGCCAACGCCAGCACCAGCATGCCGCCCACTACGCTGAAGAACCCCAGGTGCAACACATTCGCCAGCTTCAACGTGGCCAGGGCGTAGACCCCCAACGGAAAGGTGAAGCCCCACCAGCCCAGGTTGAACGGGATACCGGCGCGCAGGTAACGCAGGGTGATCAGCACTGCGATCAGCATCCACCACAAACCGAAGCCCCACAGGGTAATCCCGGCGATCAGGCCCAGGCCGTAGGCGATTTCACCGACAGTGGGCAAGCCATTGGCGGCGAAGATCGCCGGTGCATCGCCGCCCAGCAGCAGCATACCGAGGGCGCCGGTGCCGATCGGGCCAAGTGCCAGCCAGCTCGACGCGGCCATGTTGGCGTGGGGCAGCTTATGCAGGGCCATGCGCAGCATCAGGATGGTCAGAATGCTGAACGCCACCGGCAGGGAAAATGCCCACAGCACGTAGCTGGTCACCAGCATCACCAGTTGCCCGTGGGCATCCGCCAGGTGCGTCGCCAACAAGCCACCGCTGGCGGCGGCGACTTCAGCGGCGACCACCGGCAACAGCCAGACGGCGGTCATCTGGTCGATGCTGTGTTCCTGGCGCGTGAACATCATGAACGGAATCAGCACACCGCAGGCCACTGCCATCGCCACGTCCAGCCACCACAGCGCTTCGGCCAGCGGCACCACGCCAGCACCCCAGCGCGGCAGGCCGAACAGCAGCAAACCGTTGAGCAGCGTAGCCAGGCCCATGGGAATGGTGCCGAAGAACATCGATACCGTGGAGTGCCCGAAGATCCGTCGCGCTTCGTCGAAAAACATCACCCAGCGCGCCGCATACAAGGCGCTGAACAGGATGAACAGGCCGATGGTGAACAGCCACAACCCTTCGGCGATGGCGTACATGCCGGGCAGATTGACCGGCAGTTGCGCCAGCGCCAGCGCCAACACCCCGGTGCCCATGGTGGCGGCGAACCAGTTCGGGGTGAACTGGCGGATCACTTCCCGCGGACGGGCCAGGTGGCTGAAGGGTTTGTAGTTCAGGGTGGTCGAGCAGGTCATGATGGCAATCCTCTTCCTCGTAGGAGGTTGGGGCCATGGTAGAACCTGAGCGCATATCTATATAACGGGTAATATCTCTAACTGTTATCTATTTTACCAATATAGCGTCAGGCGCTGCCCTTGCACCCGACCCGCAATGCATCCTGGCGCAGCAACCCGGCCAGGGCGCCGAGGGTCAGCATGATCAGCACGACACCATAGCCGTCCGTGGTGGCGATGAGGCCAAAACTGCGGATCAGATTGCCCGCCAGCAAAGACGGC
Organism: Pseudomonas sp. Pse79; assembly: GCF_024519615.1. NCBI lineage: Bacteria > Pseudomonadati > Pseudomonadota > Gammaproteobacteria > Pseudomonadales > Pseudomonadaceae > Pseudomonas > Pseudomonas sp. Pse79. Next base: position 260,472 of record NZ_JALJRR010000003.1, on the reverse strand, counting down.
AGGCAGAACGCCAGGTAGCTCAGCACGTAAAACGCCGACATCAACCCCGCCCGCTCATGGGGCAAGGCCAGCGGCACCACACTGCGCAAGGCCCCGAGAAAGCCCGCGCCAAAACCACTGCCGGCGATCAACGTGGCGATGAAAAACAGCGGCAGGCTGGCGCTGTGGACCGCCGCGAGAATCAGCGCCACGCCAACGGCCAGCAGGCTGGCGCCCAACCGCAGGACCTTGTGGGCCGGGCGATTGCGCAGGCTGAAAATCATCAGCGCGCCGCTCAAGGTCAACACCGCGACTAGGCCGCCACCGATCAGGTTGGAGGTCGAGCCGGTCGCCGCCCGTACCAGCGACGGCGCCAGGGACAAATAGAAGCCGCCCATGGCCCACACCGCCACGTCCACCGGCAACGACAGCCACAACGCCCGGCGCGCTTGCGGCGGCACGTGCAAAGTCGGGCGCAATGACGCCAGCGCGCCGGGGATGCGGCTGACGGTTTCCGGTAAACGCCACACATACATGGCCTGCCCGAGCATCAGCGCGAGCAGTGTCCAGTAGATCAACTGGGTGGGCAGCGGCGCGAATTCCACCAGCAGGCTGCTGCCCATCGCGCCACAAGCCATGCCCAGCAAGGGCGCGACGCTATTGACCAGCGGCCCCTGTTGGCGGTCGGTGTCGAGCAGGGCCGCGCCCAATACCGCGGTGGCCATGCCGGTGGCGAAACCCTGCAGCGTCCGTGCGGCGATCAGCCAGGCCACGCTGCTCTCATTGATAAACAGCAGCATCGCCAGCATATTCAGGGCCAGTGCGGCAAAAATCACCGGCTTGCGCCCCAGGTGATCCGACAGCGAGCCCACGGTCAACAGCGCCGCCAGCAGGCTCAAGGCGTAGACCCCGAAGATCAGTGTGAGCATGCCCGAGGAAAAATGCAGGCCCTCCTGGTATAGGTGATACAACGGCGTCGGCGCGCTGGAGGCCGCCAGGAACGTCAGCAAGGTGATCGCCAGGAACACCAGGCTGGAACGATGAGAAGTGAGGCTGGACATGGGCACGCTCCGCTAAAGCTAATATTTTGCTTTTGTCGAGTGTGCTACTGCTCGCCGCTTAAAGCAAATTCTTTGTGTTAAGGTCACAGGCATGGCGATAAAAGAAGGCCTCCGCCCGGGGGGCCGTAGTGCCCGGGTACAAGAATCCGTCCATTCGGCGGTGCGCGAACTGCTGGAAACCCATGAGCGGTCCAGCGTCACCGTACCGATGATCGCGGCGCGCGCGGGCGTCACGCCGTCGACCATCTACCGCCGCTGGGGCGACCTCTCGGTGTTGCTCGCCGATGTGGCCCTGGCGCGCATGCGCCCGGACAGCGCGCCGGCCAACACCGGCAGCCTGCGCGGCGACCTGCGGGCGTGGGCCGAGCAATACCTGGATGAGATGAGTTCGGAGCCGGGGCGCAACATGATGCGCGATGTGCAATCCAGCCAGACGCCGGGGTATTGCGTGAGCATCCTGAGCGGGCAGCTTCAAACGATCGTCGAGCGCTACCCGAACGCCACGCCGCCACCGCCGAGCGCGGACCGCCTGATCAACCTGCTGGCGGCGCCGACGGTGTTTCGCATTCTGTTCTCCCCCGCGCCACTGGCGGTGGATGAGCTGCACGCGCTGATCGAGTTGGCGCTGCAAGGGTAAAGACGTTATTCAGAAACCAATGTGGGAACGGGCTTGCCCGCTCCCACATTTTTTACGGCGTGCAATCCGGCGTTACGTCCGCATCCCGCGCCCGCTCACCAGCAACCGCGCGCAACCGATGTACAACACCGCCGTGGCCACGACCATGAAGGTGATCGCCACGCTGATCCGGATATCCGACACGCCCAGGATGCCGTAGCGGAAGGCGTTGACCATGTGCAGCACCGGGTTGGCCAGCGACACGGTCTGCCAGAACGGCGGCAGCAAGGTGATGGAGTAGAACACCCCGCCCAGGTAGGTCAGCGGCGTCAGCACGAAGGTCGGGATGATCGAAATGTCATCGAAGTTGCGTGCAAACACCGCGTTGATGAAGCCCAGCAGCGAGAAGATCGTCGCCGTCAGCACCACCACCACCAGGGTGATGCCGAGGTGATGCACTTGCAGTTGGGTGAAGAACAACGACAACAAGGTCACGATCACGCCGACCATCAAGCCACGCAGCACGCCGCCCAAGGTGTAGCCGATCAGAATGGTGTGCGGCGACACCGGCGACACCATCAGTTCTTCGATGGAGCGCTGGAACTTGCTGCCGAAGAAACTCGACACCACGTTGCCGTAGGAGTTGGTGATCACCGACATCATGATCAGGCCCGGCACGATGTACTCCATGTAGGTGAAACCGCCCATGCCGCCGATCTGCCGGCCGATCAGGTTACCGAAGATCACGAAGTACAGGACCATGGTGATCGCCGGCGGCAGCAGGGTCTGCGGCCAGATCCGGGTAAAGCGTTTCACTTCGCGGTAGACGATGGTTTGCAGGGCGATGAGGTTGGGTTGCAGTTCAGAATTCATACCGCCACCTTCGCCAGGTTTTTTTCCACCAGGGACACGAACAACTCCTCAAGGCGATTGGTTTTGTTACGCAGGCTCAGCACTTCGATGTGCTGGGTCGCCAATTGGCCGAACAGCGCGGTGATGCCCATGGCTTTATCCACCTGGACTTCCAGGGTACGGCTGTCCACCAGGCGGCATGGGTAGCCGAGCAATTGCGGCGGCGCCGACCGTTCGGTCTTCAGGTCGAGCAGGAAGGTTTCCACATGCAACTGGCCCAGCAGGTTGCGCATGCTGGTGTTCTCGACAATGGTGCCGTGGTCGATGATGCCGATGTTGCGGCACAGCTGCTCAGCCTCTTCCAGGTAATGGGTGGTGAGGATGATGGTGATGCCTTTCTGGTTCAGCTCGGTGAGGAAGGTCCACATCGAGCGACGCAGTTCAATGTCCACCCCCGCGGTGGGCTCATCGAGGATCAGCAGGCGCGGTTCGTGGACCAGCGCGCGGGCGATCATCAAGCGTCGCTTCATGCCGCCGGAGAGCGAACGCGAAGGCACGTCGCGCTTGTCCCACAGGCCCAGTTGGGTCAGGTACTGCTCGGCGCGTTCCTTGGCGATTTTCGACGGGATGCCGTAGTAGCCGGCCTGGGTCACGACGATGTCGAAGGTCTTTTCGAACTGGTTGAAGTTGAATTCCTGGGGCACCACGCCGATGCAACGCTTGAGCGCCGCCGGGGATTTGTCCAGGTCATGGCCGAAGATATTCACCGTGCCGCTGGTCTTGTTGACCAGGGTCGAGAGAATGCCAATGGTGGTGGATTTGCCGGCGCCATTGGGGCCGAGCAAGGCGAAGAAATCACCTTCGGCAACGTCCAGATCGATACCACTCAGGGCCTGGAAACCGTTGCCGTAGGTTTTGGTTAGCTGCCGGATGGACAGAGCGGAACTCATAGCGGAATACGCACCAAAGAAGGGAATAGGGACAATAGATGAGGGCACACCGCGCATCGTTCAACGGCGGCGCATGACAAACATGGTGCTTGCCCGCGCCGCACAAGTACAGTCACCTGTATTAATAGTCAGTATCAGGTCAACGCGGTCATCACCGCTTTGCGGTACGCCGGGCGCTGTTGCAGGCGTTGGTACCAAGCCTCCAGGTGGGGCATGGCCGGGCGTTCGATGGGCATTTCAAACCAGGCGTAAACAAAGCAGCCCAGGGGGATATCGCCCATGCCGATGGCGTCGCCCGACAGGTAAGGCTGTTCGGCGAGCGCCTTCTCCACGGTGCCGAGTGCATCGATGCAGGCCTGGCGCCCGGCGTTGATGCTGTCCCAGTTCTGTTTTTCCGCCGGGGTGCGTACCACGCCCCAGAACACCGCCTTGAACGGCTCGGCGAGGGTCGAGGTGGTCCAGTCCATCCATTTTTCGGCACTGGCCCGCGCCTTCACGTCGCTCGGGTACCAGTTCGACGCCTGCTTGGCGCAGAGGTAACGCACGATGGTGTTGGATTCCCACAGCACAAAGTCGCCGTCTTCGATCATCGGCACCCGGCCATTCGGGTTCAATGCGCGGTATTGCGGCGTGTCCACCACGCCAAACGCCCCGCCCGCATCGATGGCCTCATAGTCCAGGCCGAGTTCCTCGGCGCACCACAGGACTTTCCTGACGTTCGATGAATTTTTACGCCCCCAGATCTTCAGCATGACCGCGCCTTATTGTTGATGAACATGGCTTGATGAACGCAGCAGCATACGCCGGTTCACGGGCGGCTCAAATCGTCCTGCATGTCACCCAGCACGCTCGGCATCTGCTCGCCAAACAGGTGCGGGTAACATTTCTCCAGGTGGGCAAAGAAGAAATCTTCGGGCACATCCGCAAATTGCCCATGGTCCACCAGGTACTCCATCGAGCGCTTGCCCCGGCGATTGAAGGCGTGGAACACACTGTCGTTGATCCCATCGAACGCCAGCGGCGGCACATCGAACAGCTCGCACAATTGCTGGTTGAACGCCGGCGTGGCTTTGACCCAGCGCCCGTTCAGGTACAGCTCGGTATAACCGTGCATGGCGAACACATCGCTTTTGAGCAGCGCGATAAGGCGTGGCGTCGACAGGTGATTGCGCACATCCGCCAGGCCGATGCGCGCCGCAATCCCGCAGTGCCGTGCGCAGGCGGCGAGCAAGGTGGCCTTGGGCACGCAGTAGCTCTGGCCGGCAGCCAGGGCGAAGCTGGCGTTCAGGGTGTTGGGGTCGCGGCTGAAGGTATAGGGGTTGTAGCGCACCGCCTCACGCACGGCGTAATAAAGACTGACTGCCTGGTCACCTGAATCCGCGCTGGAACCGCGATGTTTTTCGGCGAACTCCACCACCGCAGGGTGGTCACTATCGATGAAGCGGCTGGGATTCAGGTACGTTTCCATGGGTTTGATCTCCGGGGGAAGCCTGGAGTCTAACGACAGGTCCGCCACAGCGATAACGACGATTCGGCCAAATGTCGGCGCCTGGTGATCGGTGATCCCAAGGTGCTTCCAGTACAACTCGCCACACCCTGATCACCGCGCTTTCTCGGATGCCGACTAAGCTCAACGGTGGTTTCGCCCCTGGTTTCACGGAGGATTGAATATGTTGTTGTTGTGGATACTGGTTCTGGTGGTCGGCATTGCCTACCTGGCACACCGCCGCACCGCGCCCCTGCCCGCCCTCGGCGTGGTCGCCGTATACCTGCTGGCGATGGGCGCCTGGAGCCACGCACCGGGTTGGCTGCTGCTGATCTGCTGGGTGTTGATTGCCATCGTCGCCGCGCCGCTGCTGCTGCCCGACCTGCGCCGCGAATACTTCACCAAGCCGCTGTTCAGTTGGTTTCAGAAGGTCTTGCCGCCAATGTCCGAGACCGAGCGCGATGCCATCGACGCCGGCACCGTCTGGTGGGACGGCGAGCTGTTCAGCGGCCGCCCCGACTGGAACACGTTGCTGGCCTACCCCAAGGCACGCCTGACCGAAGAAGAGCAGGCGTTCATCGATGGGCCGACCGAAGAACTGTGCGCGATGGTCAGCGACTGGCAAATCGGCCAGGCCATGGACCTGCCGCCCGCCGCCTGGGAACACATCAAGACCCATGGTTTCTTCGCCCTGATCATTCCCAAGGAGTACGGCGGCAAAGGCTTCTCCGCCTATGCCCACTCCCAGGTGGCGATGAAACTCGCGACCCGCAGCGGCGACCTGGCGTCCACCGTGATGGTCCCCAACTCCCTCGGCCCGGCCGAGCTGCTGCTGCATTACGGCACCGATGAACAACGCAACCACTACCTGCCGCGCCTGGCCCGTGGCGACGATATTCCCTGCTTCGCCCTGACCGGCCCGCTGGCCGGCTCCGACGCCGGCGCCATGCCCGACACCGGGGTGATCTGCAAAGGTCAATGGCAAGGCGAGGAAACCCTCGGCCTGCGCCTGAACTGGGAAAAACGCTACATCACCCTGGGCCCGGTCGCGACCCTGCTCGGCCTGGCGTTCAAGGCACATGACCCGGACCACTTGCTGGGCGAAGAAGAAGACCTGGGCATCAGCCTCGCGTTGATTCCCACCGATACGCCGGGCGTTGACATCGGCCGTCGTCACCTGCCGCTGGGCGCCGCGTTCATGAACGGGCCCAACTCCGGCAAGGACGTGTTCATCCCCCTGGACTACCTGATCGGTGGCCAGGACATGCTCGGCAAAGGCTGGATGATGCTGATGAACTGCCTGTCGGTGGGCCGCTCGATTTCCCTGCCGGCGGTCGGCACCGGCGCAGCCAAGTTCACCAGCCTGGTGACCGGCCAATACGCCCAGGTACGCGAGCAGTTCAACGTGCCGCTGGCGGCCTTCGAAGGTATCCAGGAAGCCCTCGCCCGCATCGGCGGCAACGCCTGGCTGATGGACAGCGCACGCATACTCACCGCCAACGCGGTGGACCTCGGCGAAAAACCCTCGGTGCTGTCGGCGATCCTCAAGTACCACCTGACCGAGCGCGGCCGCGAATGCATCAGCCACGCCATGGACGTCCACGGCGGCAAGGGCATCATCATGGGCCCGAACAACTACCTGGGCCGCAGTTGGCAAGGCGCGCCGATCTTCATCACGGTGGAGGGCGCGAACATCCTGTCGCGCAACCTGATGATCTTTGGCCAGGGCGCGATCCGTTGCCACCCCTTCGTACTCAAGGAAATGGCCCTGGCCGGCCGCGAAGACCACGACCAGGCGCTCAAGGAATTCGATGGCCTGCTGATGCAGCACATCGGCTTTGCCGTGAGCAACGCCGCCAGCACCCTGGTGCTCAACCTGGGCCTCGGCCACTTCGAAAAAGCCCCCGGCAACCGCTTGAGCCAGGCTTACTTCCGCGCGCTGAACCGCCAAGCTGCGGCGTTCGCCCTGCTCGCCGACCTGAGCATGATGCTGCTGGGCGGCGAGTTGAAACGCCGCGAACGCCTGTCGGCACGCCTGGGCGATGTGCTGAGCCATATGTACCTGGCTTCGGCGGCGCTCAAGCGTTATCACGACCTGGATTCGCCGGACCACCTGGAACCGCTGTTCACCTGGGCCATGGAAGAAAGCCTGGGCGAAGCCGAACGCGCGCTGGATGAACTGCTGAGCAACTTCCCGAACAAGCTGCTCGGTTGCCTGCTGCGGGTCATCGTGTTCCCGTTCGGCCGTCGCCATACCGGCCCGTCCGATGCGCTGGATGCCGAAGTGGCCGCGGTGATCGGTCGCGCCAAGGGCGATCCGACCCTCGAAGAACTGCTGGCTGGCTGCTACCGCCCGCAATCGGCGCAAGACCCGGTGGGCGCCCTGCAACATGCCTGCGACCTGCTCGCCGCCAGCCATCCGCTGCAGAAAAAACTGCATGCGGCCCTCAAAAGCGGCCAGGTCAAACCGGCTGCCGGCGAACCGGCCATCGACGCCGCACTGCACGCCGGGGTGCTGCAACCGGCCGAGGCGCAAACCCTGCGTGAAGCCGAAGCGGCACGGCGCAAGGTGATCGACGTGGATGATTTCAGCAAGGAAGAACTGGTCCAGGCCGCGGGTAAAGTCCGCTGATCCCCCAGGCCATATAATTACGGGCGCTTGAGCTATATACTCTCGCGCCCGTTTTTGCTTTGAGGACTTATCTCGTGTCCAACGTCGTTGCCGATCATCTCGTCTTGCTCGACCACCTGCGCAGCATCCTGGTTGCCGTCGGCGAAGCCGAACAGGTGCCCGAGGAAAGCCACCTGCTGTTCCTGGAGCGTTTCGATGAACTGCGCGCCCTGCTGCCAATCGATCCGATCGAGAGCCAGTACCTGGGCCAGGACATGATGAGCCAGGTCATCCTGCGTTACCCGCAAATCGCTCATCTGGTGCCACGCGACCTGCTGTGGTTCTTCGGCGGCGATTGCCTGCACTTCATGCCCGACGAAGAACTGGACCTGTACCAGGCCCTGGAAGAGCGTCGCTTTGAAGCCGAACAGAACGATGAACCGTTCGACTGGAACCAGGAAAAACAGCTGCTGGCGATGCCGCAGGACCAGAGCAAGCACTGATCATTCAATGTGGGAGGGGGCTTGCCCCCTGCCGCAGGACCAGAGCAAGCACTGATCATTCAATGTGGGAGGGGGCTTGCCCCCTCCCACACTACCCTCGGCGCAGCGTCGGCTCGGTGGCCATGCACGCCACCAGATAATCAATGAACACCCGCACCTTCGGCGGCAGGTACCGCGTCGGCGAGTGCAGCAGCCAGGCCTCGCCATGGTAGGACGCAATAAAGTCCCACGCCGGCAACACCTGCACCAGGCGCCCCTCATCCAACGCATGCCGTGCAGTGAAATACGGCAAGCTGCCAATCCCCACATGCTGCAACACCGCATCCAGGCGCACGCCGGTGTGGTTCGCCGCATACCGCCCCCGCACGCCCACCGTGACCGCCTTGCCCGCCCGGCGAAACTTCCAGCGCGAGTCCCCCGGGGTTTCGCCCAGGTAGATGCAGCTGTGCGCCAGCAGATCATGGGGATGACTCGGCGTGCCGTGCTCGGCGAGGTACTGCGGCGTCGCGCACAACACATGTTCGATGGGCAGTAATTGCCGCCCCACCAGGCCCGGCGGCGGGCTGTCGGTGATACGGATACTCAGGTCGACGTTGTCATCGATCAGGTCCACCTGCCGGTCCTCAAGGATCAACTGCACATCGACCTTGGGATAGCGCCGCAAGAATTCCGGCATATGCGGATGCACCACGAACCGCCCCACCGCCTTGGGCACGCTGACCCGCACCAGGCCCTCGGCTTCGTGGGTGAACTGGCCGCTGATTTCCATCACCGAGCGCGCCGCGTTGACCATCTCCTGACAACGCTTGAACACCTCTTCGCCGCCCTCGCTCAAACGCAGTTTGCGCGTGGTGCGTTGCAGCAGGCGCGTGGCCAACGCCTGTTCGAGACGCGAGATGCTGCGGCTCACCGCCGAAGGCGACACGCCCAGTTGTCGCGCTGCCGCAGAAAAACTGCCGGCTTCCACCACTTTGACGAAAATCGCCATTTCACCCAGCAGCGGCAAAGGAAGATTGATGCTCATGACGCACAAGTCCATTGATAATTGAACGGATTATCACCCATCTGCGCACTATTTATACTGCCCGCAGAACCTTGATGCGGATGTAGACGATGACCGAGCGCCTGTTTTTCACCCACGACCACCTGACCGCCGAGCTTGAAGTGCTGAGCTGCACCGCCCACGAAGAGCAGTTTGCGGTCACGCTGCAGTCGACGATTTTCCACCCCCAGGGCGGCGGCCAGCCATTCGACACCGGCTGGCTGGGCGACAGCCGGGTGCTGCGGGTGACCCAGGAGGCAGAGCGCGTGGTGCATTACCTCGACCAGCCCGTAGAACCGGGCCCGATCAACGCACGGGTCGATGCACCACGCCGAGCCTTGCACACCCGCCTGCATTCCGCCGGACACCTGATCGGCAACGCCGGCGAGGCGTTGGGCTGGATGCCGATCAAGGCCCACCACTGGCCGGGCGAAGGCAAGATCACCTTTATCCGCGGCGAAAGCGCACAAGCCATGGAGGCCGACACGCTTCAACAACAGCTCGACCACTGGATCGCCGCCGACTACCCGCGCCAGATGCGCCTGGAAGACGGCATCCGCGAAGTCGGCTTCGGCGAGTTGCCCGCGTATGCCTGTGGTGGCACGCATGTCCAGGCGTTAGGCGAATTGGGCCAGGTGACGATCCTGGCCGTGTCGGAGAAAAAGGGCACGCTGTCGGTGCGCTACAGCCTGGATTAAACCGCGATCGCCCCGGCCCGCCCCGGTTCCACCACGAACGACTTGAGCGTCGACACCGTGGCGGCCGGGTCACGCGGATCGGTAATCACACGAAAGTGCGTGAGCATGCGCTGGGCATCCAGCGTCACCGATACATACCCGCGCTGGCGGCTGTCGAAAAACTTCACATGTGGATTCTGCGGCAGCATCTGGGTGAAGGCGTCATAAGGCGGCCCATCGGAGGTCACCGAGGTGCCGACGAACTCGGTGGCGAGCACGGGCGAGTCCGGGTTGTTGGCATCGGCATGCAAATCGGTGGCCCAGAATGAATGTATATCGCCGCCCCAGAACACCGGGTTGTTGACCTGATGGCGCGCGATGGACGCGAGCATCCGTGAACGGTTCGCCATGTAGCCATCCCAACCATCGGTCCAATGGCCCAGCGTGTGCTGGGTCAGGTCGCGCTGCAGCAGCGGCGCCACCAGCAAGTCCTGGGCGATCACGTTCCATTGCGCTTTCGACTGGGCAAACCCCTGGTCCAGCCAGGCCTCCTGCTGCCAACCGAGCATGGTGCGAGCGGGGTCGCGCAAGTCGCTGCAGGTGTTGGCGGCGATGTGGCCCTGATGGCTGCCGTTGGCCTGAATGCACGGTTGCTCGGAGCGATACTGTCGACCGTCGAGCACATGGAAACGTGCCAGGCGGCCGTAGTCCAGGCGCCGATAAACGCGCATATCCGGCCCGTTGGGCAGGCTGCTCACGCGCAGCGGCATATGCTCGTAATAGGCCTGATACGCCGCCGCCCGCTGCTTGAGAAACTGCGCCACGGCAACCTTCGGGTCCTGGGACCAGCGGCTGGCATAGTCGTTCTGCACCTCGTGATCGTCCCAGGTCGCCACGCTGGGCGCCGCCGCGTGCAAGGCCTGGAGATCCGGATCGGTCTTGTACAGCGCATAGCGGTTGCGATAGTCGCTCAGGGTCAGCGCGTTGCCGCTGCCGTGGGAACGAATGACTTTTCCCGAGTCGGCCGCGTAGGAACTGTCGTAGATATAGTCACCGAGGAAAAACACCAGGTCCGGCTGCTCCGCCGCCAGGTGACGATAGGCACTGAAGTACCCGCGTTCCCAGTGGGAGCACGACACGAACCCCAAGCGCGCCGTCGCCAGGGCATGCAAAGCCGGCGCGGTACGCGACTGCCCCACCGCGCTCTGCGCCCCCAACCCTTCGAACTGATACCAATACGGCCTGCCGGCTTCCAGCCCCGCGACTTCCACATGCACGGAGTGGGCAAAGCGCTCACTCGCCATCACCTCACCCTGCCTCACAATGCGCGTCATCCCCGCATCGCTGGCGACCCGCCAACGCACCGGCACCGCACGCGCCAACCCGCCGCGACCGTCCGCCGCATTGAACAACGGCGCCAGGCGCGTCCAGATCACGAAACCATCCGGCAACGGATCACCCGAGGCCACGCCCAACGTGAACGGATAATCGATCCCCGCACTGCGGGCAAACGGGCTGAGGATCGAAAAGGTGGTGGCCAGCGCCAGCCCGGCCAGCACCCGGCGCCGATCATGGTCAACCGCGCGACTCACGCCAGGCGCTCCCAGTCATTGCGCACGGTCGCAAACCCGAGCAAGTCCTCATACACCCCATTCTTGAGAAACGCGGCGCGCATACAGCCTTCGTACAGCAGGCCGATTTTCTCCATGACCCGCGCCGACTCCTTGTTGCGGCCAAAGCATTGGCTGCCCACTCGGTACAGGCCCAGTTCGGTGAACCCGAAGTCCATCACCGCACGCGCCGCCTCGGCCGCATAGCCCTGGTTGCGACAGTGCGCCGCCACCCATCCGCCCAGGTGCCCGTAGTGGTGACGCGCATTGAGACGCAGGCTGACGATGCCGATCAATTCGCCGGTTTCGCGCAGGTGCATGCCCAGGCTCAACAGATCGCCGGCGCGGTATTTGTCTTGCATCTCGTCAATAAACGTCCGGGCCGTTTCCAGGGTATAGGGCGATGGAATGTTGGCCGTGTTGTCAGCAATCTTCGGCCCGTTGGCGAGGCTGGAAAGTACCGCGGCCTGGTCGCTTTCCAGCGCCCGCAACAGTAAACGCGAAGTCAACAAATGCGGCAATGACTGACTCATACAAGACGGCTCTCGGTGTAAATTTTTCGAGAATGTACCCCCGGCGTTTCAGTTTCATTACTTCGTGGAAGTGACCGGAAACCAATCTGTAAGACACGTCCTAGACACGTCAAAACGTAAATTAAAGTTAACCGTTCGGTCATTTTCCGTTGTTAGCGTGTCGCCCCTAATTCAATAACGGGGTAGCGGAATGAGAACCTGGGATGAACCGAAAAAACGCAAGGCACACATCGAACTGATCCCGATGATCGACGTGATGATGTTCCTCCTGGTGTTTTTCGTACTCGTGAGTCTGAACGTGATTCCGGCACTCGGCATGAAGACTCAACTGCCCAGCGCCAGCAGTTCGCAGCAGCTCAAGCCGCAGAACAAATTCATCCTCACCCTGGGCCTGGAAGGCCAGTTGCAACTGGATGGCAAGGACCTCACGGTCGACGCTCTGGTACCGGCGCTGAAGGCGGCGGAAAAGCCGGATACCAAGTCGACGATCATCGTCAACAGCGACAAGGGCGTGGAGGTTTCGCGCCTGGTGGAGGTGATGGACACCCTGCGTCTGGGTGGCTTTACCTCCGTGTCCATCGCCACGCGTAAGTCCTGATCATGTATGTCCTGTTTCGTGCGCGTCGGCTGCTGGGCAGTGTCCCGGCCCTGATCGCCCTGGTGCTGATTGCACTGGGTATCCAGTCCCAGACGTTGAAGGTCGAACCGGTGTACGACGAGTCGGCGGTCGAGTTGGCATTGGTCGAGCCGGAGCCCGAGGTGGTGCCGCCACCCGTGGTGGAACAAGCACCGCCACCGCCGGTGATCGAGGATGAAGAGGCCGAGCCGGCCCCTCCACCACCACCGCCCCCGCCACCGCCCAAGCCGGTGCCGAAACCTGAACCCAAGCCCAAGCCGGTGCCCAAGCCCGTGGTCGCCAAACCCACGCCGACACCGCCCCCGGTGGCGGCCAAACCCGCGCCGGCGGCGGTCGCCCAGGCTGCGCCGACTCCGGCCCCGCCCGCACCGCCCAAGGTCGACGGCCAGGCCCTGGAGGGCGGTTACCTCAAGGGTTTGCGTAACGAGCTGGACACTTACAAGCAATACCCCACCGGACGCCAGGCCTCCCTCGAACGCCCAAGTGGCGACGTGGTGGTCTGGCTGCTGGTGGACCGCCAGGGTCGGGTACTCGACTCCGGCGTGCAGACCCCGGCCTCGAGCATGTTGCTCAACCGGGCCGCCGCCAACAGCCTGCGGCGTATCAAGCAGGTCAAGCCGTTCCCCGAGCAAGCCTTCGGGGGGCGCAACGAGCAGCGCTTCACCGCCACCTTCAACTACAGCGTGCAATAAGCACCCGACACTAGGACGACACTGATGAGGTTCACACGGATTCATCTGGCACTCGTTGCCGCGAGCATGGGGCATGGCATGGTCATGGCCGACACCGGCGACAGCGACGTCGGCACCATCGGCGTACAGGGCAAGGCCACTGCCGGTGGCGGTTACATGGTGCAGGAAGAAAGCATCAAGGGGCGCTCCACGATAACCAAGGAAGCGCTGGATAAACAAACCGCCACCGGCAACGCCATCGACAAGCTCAAGTACACCCCGGGCCTGAACATCTCCAGCGAAGATGCCACCGGCCTGTCGGGTTTTCGCTTCACCATGCGCGGGCTTAACTCCGACCAGGTGGGGATGTCGGTGGACGGCATGCCGATCAACGACTCCGGCAACTATGCGCTGTACTCCAACCTGTTGGGCGACCCGGAAAACATCGACCAGATTTTCGTCACCCAAGGCTCGTCGGAGGCCGACGGCCCGCACATCGGTTCCAGCGGCGGCAACATCGGTATCGTGACCATTCGCCCCACCAAGGAAACCGGGGCCTTCGTCAAACAGACCATCGGCAGCAACGCCACCCGCAAGACCTTTGCCCGGCTCAACACCGGTGAGGTCAACGGCCTGAGCAACTGGCTGTCGGCGTCCCATACCGAAGGGCAGATGTGGCGCGGCTCGGGCGCCGTGCGTGCGGACAAGGTCGAGTGGAACAGCTTCTTCGACGCCGGCAACGGCAACACCGCCAACCTGATCCTCAAGTACCACGAGCAGGACAACAACAGTTACAGCCAACTGACCAAATCGCAGTTCCAGCAGAAGGGCCGCAAGTTCGACCCCTACCCCGCCACACCGACGGTCGGCAGCAACGGCAAGCTCAACAGCTACTACGCCCTCGCGCAGAACCCGTTCCAGACCTTTACCGGCGTACTCAATACCCAGTTCAAACTGGCCGACAACCTGGCCCTGTCGGTGATCCCGTATTACTACTGGGGTAACGGCAGCGGCGTCGGTTCGTCGAGCTACGCGCTGAACCGCGGCTCAAACGCAGGCGGCGTCTTCGACCTGGGCAACTTGCCCACCGCCGCGCAATACAATGCCGACGGTTCCTCGACCACCGGCGTGTACTACCGCCCCTCCCGCACCCAGACCTGGCGCCCCGGCATTACCACCAAACTGAACTGGGACCTGGGCGATCACAGCCTGCAATTCGGCTACTGGTACGAGCGCGCGCGCCAAAGCCAGACCCAACCGTTCATCGCACTCAAGAGCAACGGCAAGCCTACCGACACCTGGCCGGACGGCACTTCCGTGGTCGATGCGAACGGCAACACCGTGCAGGGTCGCGACCGCTTCACCATCACGCCGGCGCAGAAAGTCTGGGCCCAGGACACCTGGTACATCAACCCGGACTGGACCCTGGTGGCCGGCCTGGCCTATATGAACGTCAAGCGCGACGGCACCAACAACGGCAGCCTCACCGAGCAGCCGGAAAAACGTCACCAGACCTACAACAAGCTGCTGCCCAACGCCGGCCTCAAGTACCAGCTCGACGAACGCGACCAGTTGTTCTACAGCCTGTCGCGCAACATGCGTATCCCACAGAACTACGTGCTGTACGACAAGGGCGTGGACTCGATCAACTCCAAGCCGGAAACCAGTTGGAACCATGAGCTGGGCTGGCGCTTCACCGGCGACGACATGACCGTGGCCGCCACCTTGTTCTACATGCAGTTCAAGGATCGCCAGGTTTCGTCCAAGGACGTCAACGGCGACTTCGCCGACATCAACGCCGGATCGGTCAACAACAGCGGCCTGGAGCTGGAATGGAGCGGCCTGCTGCCCCACCACTTCAACTACTACACCTCCTACACCTATACCAAGGCCGAGCAACAGGACGACTTGACCGTGTACAACGCGGGCAAAGCCATCCTGTTGCCCACCAGCGGCAAGCAGTTCGCCAACGTGCCGAAAAACATGCTGGCCGCCAACATCGGGTATGACGACGGACGCTTCTACGGCACCTTCGGCGGCAAATACACCAGCAAGCTCTACGGTGACCTGACCAACGACGAAGCCATCTCCGGCCGCACTGTGTTCAATGCCGGCGCCGGTATCTACCTGCCGGTGGACAAGAAAGTGGTGAAGGACGCAACCCTGCGCCTGAACGTCGACAACCTGTTCGACAAGAAGTACCTGGACGGCGTGTACACCACCAAGACCAACGCGGCCAGCTACAGCGGTTTCCGCGACGGCGACCCGGCCTACATCGTTGGCCTGGAACGCACCGTGACGGTGTCCCTGGAAGCCAATTTCTAACGGCGAGGTAATCGAACATGAACATGAACCTGCTCCACGACATCACCTTCTATGTGATGTACGCCGCGATGGCCATCGCCATCTTTATCACCATCGAGCGCGGTATTTACTTCGCCTATGTGCGCCGCCAGGCCCGTGCCTTGACCGAGGTGCTGGGCGCCCACGTACACAGCGAACGTGACCTGCCGGAAAGCCTGAGCCGTCGCGACAGCCTGCCGCTGAACATGGTGATGCCGGTGCTGGCACAGAAAGCCTCGCAGGGTTCGCGCAAGGACCTGGATGATGTGATCGAAACCCAGTACCTGACCACCCGCGCCCCACTGGCCCGCAGCCTGTGGATCATCGAAACCATCACCACCGCCGCGCCGTTGCTGGGCTTGCTCGGCACCATCCTCGGCATCATCGACACCTTCAAGGCGTTGGCCAGCGCGGGGGTGTCCGACCCTGGGCAGATTTCCGGCGGTATCGGCACCGCGTTGTTCGCGACGGGCCTGGGGATCGCCATCGCGCTGTTCTGCGTGGTGTTCCACAACTTCTTCCAGGACAGCCTGGAACGCATCAACGATCAGTTGAAGATCCTGCTGATCCGCGCTGCCACCGGGGCCCGCGTGCAGGGCGAAGTGCCGCACCTGGTGCCCACCTCGTTGCACAGCCGCACGGCATGACTGTCAGGGCGGGCGCGTGAGGCGCCCGCCCTGTCTTTTTCCCTGACGAGATGCCTATGTCCCTATCGATGAAATGCCGTATCGCCGGCCTCGCCGGCTTGCTGCTCAGTCCGCTGGCCCAGGCGGACTTTTCAATTCCGGGGTTTGAACTGGTACACACCGTGCCGCTGGACACCGACCTGGCGAGCGCCGATCTACGCCAGCCGGGCCCGGTATGGATCGAGCTGTTCGACGGCGCCAAAAGCACGATCGACATCGGCCAGTTTTATGCCGCCGACCATCCAGGCTCGGTGCTGGAGCGGGTGATCGAGCGCCTGGAAGCCGCCGGTAAACGCGGCGTGAAAATTCGCTTCCTGCTGGAGGAAAAAGGCATTCGCCTATCAGAAGCTTCCACCCTGGAACGCCTGCGCGCGATTCCCAACCTGACCTTGCGCGTGCTGCCCTACGCGCAACTGAGTGGCGGCATCATCCACGCCAAATACATGGTGGTGGATGGGCAGCAGGCGTTTGTCGGCAGCCAGAATTTCGACTGGCGTTCCCTGGAACATATCCACGAAACCGGGCTGCGCATCACCGACGCCACGGTGGTCGGCCAGGTCCAGGCGATTTTCGATCAGG
This sequence comes from Pseudomonas sp. Pse79, assembly GCF_024519615.1. Taxonomy (NCBI): domain Bacteria; kingdom Pseudomonadati; phylum Pseudomonadota; class Gammaproteobacteria; order Pseudomonadales; family Pseudomonadaceae; genus Pseudomonas; species Pseudomonas sp. Pse79. The sequence goes on along the minus strand of NZ_JALJRR010000003.1, from coordinate 243,636 downwards.
ACTGGCAAGCCCAGGCGGCGCTGAGCGCACACAGCCCGGTGCCGCTGCCGATGGCCGGCCAGGCGCCTGCGCGCAGCGGCAATTACCTGGTGGCCAGCCCGCAACGCTACAACCCGCCCGGGGTGGGCGACTCCCAACTCGAACTGCCGCGCCTGCTCGGCGAAGCCAAGCACGAAGTGCGCGTGCAACTGCTGGACTACGCGCCGCTGTCCTACGGCCCGGATAAAACCCGGCCCTACTACGCGGTGATCGACAACGCGGTGCGTGCCGCCGCCGCACGCGGGGTGTCGATCAAGCTGATGGTGTCCAACTGGAACACCGATGCGCTGGAACTGCCCTATTTGAAAAGCCTCGCAGTGCTGCCCAACGTGCAGATCAAGATCGTCACCCTGCCCCAGGCCAAACAAGGGTTTATCCCCTACGCACGGGTGATCCACAGCAAGACCCTGGAGATCGACGAGCAAGTGGCCTGGGTCGGCACCAGCAATTGGCTGGGCGGTTATCTGGATAATTCGCGCAACCTGGAGGTGGTCATGCGCAGCGAAGCGATGGCCAAGCGTATAGGCCAATTGCACGAGCAGTTGTGGGATGGGCCCTACGCCAAAGCACTGGACGTAACGGCCGATTACCCTGCGCCGCACCCTGGCCAACCTTGACCTGAACACGATTCAACGCCCGCGCGCACAGGGATGTACCCTTCGACGCGGGGGCGTTTGACTGAGAAATTTCCTACTCCCAGGTCTGCCATTCTCAGCCCGTGCGGTGGTAGTGTGTGGAAATATTTCTGACTTAATGATCAGAAATCTCCCACTCACTACCAGCAAAGGAATGCGTCCCGCCATGTACTTTCCACTCAAGCAATTGGCTGTCGCCAGCGTGTTCGCCGCGAGCCTTTCGACCCTCGTCAGCCCGGCTTTCGCCAATATCACCCCACAGCAGAGCACGGCGATTCTGAAGGACTTCAGCCAAACCTCGGTCACTGACTTCAACGGTTTCCTCGGCACCCTGGCCCAGGGCGAGCTGGGCAAAACCAGCGATACGGGGCCGGCGATCAGCGCCTTTCTCGAGCACAAACCCCTGAGCGCCGAGCAACAGAACGAAATCAATCGCCTGCTGGGCATTTATGCGCGGCTGAAATACGCCAAGGCCGCCACCGAGACCCTGCGCGAGCTGGTGGAAATTCCGACGTTCAACGTCGACGGCGTGCCGCAGTACAAAAACCCGCAATTCCTCAAGATCGCCGACAAGCTGCAGGGCCTGGCGAAAGCCTTCAACCTGAACTTCCGTAACATCGATAACCGCGTGTACGAAATCTCCCTGGAAGGCAGCGGCGATGAAGTGGTGGGTATCCACGCGCATGCGGATGTGGTGCCGGTGACGCCGGAAAACTGGGTGTTGAAAGACGGCACCCGGCTCGATCCGTTCAAGGTCACGCTGATTGGCGACCGCATGTACGGTCGCGGGACTGAAGACGACAAAAATGGCATCGTGGTGGCGATGTACGCCATGAAGGTGATCAAGGAAGAGAAGCTGCCGCTGGCGCGCACGTTCAAGCTGCTGGTGGACACCACCGAGGAAACCTCCGGCGACGCGATCCCCTATTACTTCGAACGCAACCCGACGCCGCCGTACAACCTGGCGCTGGATGGCGGCTACCCGGTGGTCATTGCCGAAAAAGGTTACGGCACGATCATGGCCACCTTCCCACGCCGCAAAGGCGAAGGCAAAGGCGCAGAGATCATCGCCATGACCGGCGGCAAGGCCACCAACCAGATTCCCTCGGCGTCGGTCGCCACGTTGCTCAGCGACAAACCCGCTGAGTTGGCGGCCAGCCTGCAAGAGGCCGGTACGCAATACGCCGAGCGCAATGGCGGTGACTTCCAGGTGAGCGCCAAGGTGGTCGGCAAACAGGTGCAGTTGACGGTCACCGGGGTCTCGGCGCATTCGTCCGAACCGGAATCCGGGGTGAACCCGGTTGCGCGCATGCTGGAGCTGATCCACAGCGTCGATGGCAAGATCGCCCTCAAGCACAACCACATCACCGACGCGGCGCGTTATGCCGCCGACAATTGGGGCCTGGATTACCTGGGCGGCAAATTGGGCGTGGGCTTCGCCGATGACTTCATGGGCCCGCTGACCACCTCGCTGACGTTCGTCGACCTCGATGACAAGAGCTTCAAGCTGGCGGTGAACCTGCGCGTGCCCAAGGGTCAGTCGCCGGAGAAACTCAAAGCGCAAATTGCCGACAAGCTCAGCGCCTGGGACAAGAAAACCAAGGTCAACGTGAACTTCACCTACTCGATCGCCGAACCGATGTACCGCAACCCGGAAGGTGAGTGGGTCAAGGCCTTGTTGGCGGTGGCCACGGAAAACCTGGGCATGAAACACGCGTTCGGCACCTCGGCCGGCGCCACCTCCGTGCATGAACTGCCCAACGGCGTGCAGTTCGGCCTGGCACGCCCGGAAGAGAAGTACACCGGGCACACCGACAATGAGTTCAAGACCGTCGAGCAGTTCCTCCTCGACCTGCAGATCGTCACCGAAATGATGGCGCGGGTCGGTCAGTTACCGCAGCTCTGAATGCGGCAGGAGCCCGCCGCAATGGCGGGCTTGTTTCAGTTGGCGCAGACACCCTAGACGCCGACCGCGGCCGCCTGCATCGAACCGGTTTCCTGCAGGTTGATGTGCCAGCTCAAGGCCTTGCTCAACACATGCGGCGTATGCCCACCTTTGGCGCACGCGGCCTTGAAGTAGCTGCGCAACGCCTCGCGATAATCCGGATGCACGCAGTGGTTGATGATCAACTCGGCCCGTTCTTTCGGCGCCAGGCCGCGCAGGTCGGCCAGCCCTTGCTCAGTCACCAGGATATCGACGTCATGCTCGGTGTGGTCGACATGGCTGACCATCGGCACCACGCGGGAAATCGCACCGTCCTTGGCGATCGACTTGGTCACGAAAATCGACAGCAGCGCGTTGCGGGCGAAATCTCCCGAACCGCCGATGCCATTCATGATCTGCGTGCCACAGACGTGGGTGGAATTGACGTTTCCGTACAGGTCGAACTCCAGCGCGGTGTTGATGGCAATCACGCCTAAGCGTCGAATCACTTCCGGGTGATTGGAAATTTCCTGGGGCCGCAACACCAGGCGGTCGGCGTATTTTCCCAGGTTGCCGAACACCCGCTGGCCGCAGGGGCCGGACAAGGTAATCGAACAGCCGGAGGCAAACTTCAGCTTGCCCGCGTCGAGCAATTCGAAGGTCGAATCCTGCAACACCTCCGAGTACTGCACCAGGTCGGTGAACGGCGCATCGATCAGCCCGCACATGACGGCGTTGGCAATGGAGCCGACGCCGACTTGCAACGGCGCCAGGCTTCTGCCCAAGCGTTTGTGCTCCACTTCCTGCTCGAAAAAAGCCACCAGATGGTCGGCAATCACCTGGGTCTCATGATCGGGCGGCAGCATCGGAATCGCAGATTCCGGCGTGTCGCAGAGCACGATGGCGACGATCTTGGCAGGGTCAATTTCGATGGCCTGGGTGCCGATGCGATCATCCGCGCGGATGACCGGAATCGGCCCGCGGCCAGGGCGCCCGTGGGGCAGGAAAATATCATGCATCCCTTCGAAATAGGGGCTGCTGGCCAGGTTCAGCTCAACGATGACCTGCCGTGCCGTCTGGGCGAAACTGGCCGAATTGCCGACCGAAGACGTCGGCACGATATGGCCCTGCTCAGTGATCGCCACCGCTTCAATCACCGCAATATCCGGATTGGGCAGGCTGCCGTCACGCAGTTGTTCGACCACTTCGCTCAGGTGCTGGTCGATAAACACCACACGGCCTTCGTTGATCGCCTTGCGCAGCACCGGGTCGCCTTGAAACGGCATGCGCCGCGCCAGCAGCCCGGCCTCGGCCATCTGCCCGTCCAGGCCACGACCGAGGCTCGCGCCGGTGATCAGATTGATCTTGAGCGGATCCTGCCGCGCTCGTTCGATGAGCGCCAGCGGCACGGCCTTGGCGTCCCCTGCGCCACCGAAACCACTCATGCCCACGGTCATGCCGTCTTGAATGAACGCGGCGGCCTGCGCCGCGCTCATGATTTTTTCGTGCAAGGAATCCAGGCGGATGCGCTGGTGATGCATGGGGTGAACCTCAAAAAAGTTAGGCACAAAAACCAACGCGCTGTCAGAACTGTTCTTCATCCAACGCCATGATGCTCGCGCTCCCAGCGCTGACCGCCGCCAACAATGCGTGTACCCGCGGCAACAATTGCTCCGCGTAGAAGCGTGCGCTGACGCCCTTGGCCTTGAGGAAGGCCGCATCGCCCGTGCCGGCTTCCAACTGCGCATGCGCCTGCACAGCAGAACGCGCCATGAGCCAGCCGCCCGACAGGTAGCCGAAGAGCATCAGGAAGTTGACGCTGACACTGCCGGCCCAATCCGCATCGTGCTTGGCGTTGTCGAGTAACCGCGACAAGGCCTCGCGCCCGGCGCCGAGCGCAGCGGCCAGTGCCACGGCCTGATAGTCGAGGGCATCGATGTGACGCAGTTGCTCGACGGTTTCATCCATTTCCTCGAGCAGGCTGTTCAGTAACGCGCCTTGGTTCAACAGGGTCTTGCGCCCCACCAGGTCGAGCGCCTGAATGCCGGTGGTGCCTTCATAAATGGTCAGGATGCGCGCATCGCGATAATGCTGCGCCGCGCCGGTCTCTTCGATGAAGCCCATGCCGCCGTGGATTTGCACGCCGAGGGAGGTGACTTCCTGGGCCAGTTCGGTCAGCCAGCCTTTGACGATCGGGGTGAACACATCGACCCGCCCCTGGTGATGGCGCGCCAGCTCCGGCGTGGGCGCATGCGCGGCACGGTCGACTTCGGCGGCGGCCACCAGCGACAACGCGCGCATCGCTTCGATGGACGCTTTCATCTGCAACAGCATCCGGCGCACATCGGGAAAGTGGATGATCGAGAAACGGCTGCCATCCTTGCGCGTGCCCTGCAGACGGTCCTTGGCGTATTGACGGGCCTGCTGGTAAGCGCGCTCGGCAATCGACAGCCCCTGCAGGCCGACACTCTGGCGGGCGTGGTTCATCATGGTGAACATGCAGGCCAGGCCCATGTGCGGCTCGCCAAGCAGATAACCGACGGCCCCTTCGGGATCGCCGAAATTCATCACGCAGGTCGGGCTGCCATGAATGCCCAGTTTGTGTTCCAGGGAGATGCACTGCACGCGGTTGCGCACACCCGGCTGGCCCTGGGCATCGAGCAGGAACTTGGGCACCACGAACAGCGAAATGCCTTTGACGCCCGCCGGCGCATCCGGCAAACGTGCCAGGACCAAATGCACGACGTTGTCGGTCATCTGGTGATCGCCCCAGGTGATGAAAATCTTCTGCCCGGTGATCAGATAGTGGTCGCCCTGGGGCACGGCGCGGCTCTTGATGGCCGCCAGATCGGAGCCGGCATCCGGCTCGGTCAGGTTCATCGTCCCGGTCCACTCGCCGCTCACCAGTTTTTCCAGGTAGGCGCCTTGCAGTTCGGCCGAGCCGTGATGGGCGATGGCTTCGATGGCGCCCTGGGTCAACATGGGGCACAAGGCGAACGCCATATTGGCTGAGTGCCAGATCTCATTGACGGCCGTGCCGATCACGTTCGGCAGGTTCTGCCCGCCGTGTTGCTCCGCAGCGGTCAACGAGGGCCAGCCGCCTTCCTGGAATTGCCGATATGCCTCGGCAAAACCCGGTGCCTCTTGCACACCCTGTTCCCCCAGGTGCGTACCTTGGGTATCACCGACCCGGTTGAGCGGCGCCAGCACGCCGGAGCCCAAGCGGCCTGCCTCGCTCAAGATGGCGCTGACCAACTCGCTGTTGACATCCTGAAGCTGGGCGCTCGCGCACAACTGCTCAAAGCCGACCAGTTCCTCCAGCACGAATTCGGTGTCGCGGTACGGATGGGCATAACCACTCATTGTTACTTTCCTCATTCACTCGTTAGACAGGCCGCTACACCCTTCGCCCGCTACCCCATGCCGGGTAATTGACCAAAACGGCCATTACCTTAAAAACCCGGGTCGGTAGCAAGCAGGGACGGAGCCAGCAGCGCAAAGCTCTATTCAGCTTCCTCCGATCCAGCCCCGCGTGGCAATTACCAAATCAGTCGAAAAACAGACATAAACGGACAGTCACTTTTGGCTAAACTAACCTCCCCTGCTGCCGGACTCCTGAACGATGGGCATCGAGCGTTATTCCATCTCCATGTACTTCGCCCACATCCTGATGACGGCTGCGCGCCGCCTCGCGCTGGACGAAGAGGTATTGCTCAAGGAAGCCGGCATCAGCCGCAAGCGCCTGGACAACCTGCACCTGCGCATCACCCCCGACCAGTTCAGTCGCTTGATGCAGGCCGTGTGGCGCTTGAGTGATGATGAGTTTTTCGGCGCAGGTTCACAGCGCTGCCCGAAGGGCTGCTTCGCGATAATGGCCAAGCAAGTGATCCATTCGCACAACCTGCATTCGGTGTATTACAAGCTCAGCCATTTCTACAACGTGATGAACGACTCCCTGCACCTGGAGCTGAAAGTCGTCGGTGATGAGGCCATGTTTTCCATGGCCTTGAGCGACCCGAGCCTGGACCCCGGTTACCTGTTGAGGGGTTTTTTACTCTTGCTCTGGCATCGTTTCCCCAGTTGGCTGATCGGCCAGCGGATCACGCTCAAGCGGGTGACGTTCGACCATCCCGAGCCTGCCCATTCAGCGGAATACCGCTTGATGTTTCCGTGCCCCACGCATTTTGACCAACCTGAGACCTGCCTGGTGTTCGACGCCCGGATGCTCACCGCGCCGCTGGTACAAACCGCGGAAACCCTGGCCTACCACCTGCAGCGCGCACCGGTGGACTGGTTCACCCGCCCCGCCTATTACCCGGTTTACACGCGACGGGTGCTGGACCACCTGGAGAACGTCAGCGATCTCGCCAAGGCCACCATCCAGAGCACCGCCAGTGAGCTGCACCTGACGGAAAGAACGCTGCGGCGCAAGCTGCTGGCCGAAGGCAGCAAGTTCCAGAAACTCAAGGACGGGGTACGCCGCGACATGGCCATTCATTACTTGAGCCAGACGTCGATGTCGATCAACCAGACCTCGCAACAGCTGGGGTTCTCGGACCCTTCGGCGTTCACCCGGGCCTTTCGCCAATGGACCGGCGAGTTACCCAGGACTTACCGCGACGCGGCGCTCAACCGAAAATGACTCAGGCGTCCAGGCGCGCAGGCCGCGACACTTTGCCCTGGACCCGCTCGCGGTAACGCCCCGGGCTTTCGCCGGTCCACTTCTTGAACGCGCGATGGAATGCGCTGGGTTCCTGAAAACCGCATTGCGCGGCGATTTCACCGATGCTGGCGCGCGTCTGGCAGAGCAGTTCCAGCGCCAGGCTGCGGCGCACTTCGTCCTTGATCTCCTGAAACGAGCAACCTTCGCGCTCCAATCGGCGGCGCAAGGTGCTGGGGCTCATGTGCAAATCCACGGCCAGATCCTCCAGCGCCGGCCACTGGCTGTAGTGGCTGCCACGCAGGCGTTGGTAGACCTGGGTCGCCATGCCGTCCTGGTTGCGAAAGCGGATCACCAGCCATTGCGGCGCGCTGCGCAGAAACACCTTGAGCGACGCCAGGTCCTGCACCACGGCCAGACGCAGGTAGCTGCTGGCGAACTCGATTTCGGTGCGGGCCGCGCCAAACGTCAGGTTGTAGCCCCACAGCAATTGATCGTCGCTGAGCGGCGCACGCACATGGCGAAAGTCGGCGCGATCGATGGGCACGCGGCGTCCGCCCAGCCAGCACAGCAGGCTGATCATCAGCACCAGGAAGGTTTCCTCACCGTAACGCCGGGTGTCCTCATCGCCGCCGCCGACTTCCAGGCTGAGTACCGCGCGCTTGCCATGCACGCTGAGGCTGCCGCGAAAGTCGCGCAGGAACAGGGCGAAACTGGCCAGGCACTGGGTGAGCGCCTTGCCCAGGTTCGGCTCCTGGATCAGGCCACGGCAGATCAGGGCGAAACTGCCCGGCGGCATGCCGTGGGAGTCCAGGCGGAAGAACTCGTCGTTCAACTCACGGATCTGAATCAGCCATAACGCCGCAAACGCGCTGGCCGGCACCCGGGCCTCGGGCTGGGTCAGCAACGCCGGCGCGATGCCCGCTTCGCACAGCACCGCGGCGAGCCGCTCGGGCTGATCGCGCAGCGCATGGATCATGACCTGCACGAAGTAGACGGCAACCGAATCCTTTTCCCGGGTGGGCATCATTCTGAGTTCCTGTAGCGGACACATGGTAAGAAACGCCAATACAACTGACAGGTTTCGGCATAGGCCGCCACATTGTCGGGCCCTAGACTCTCGCCCAATGGACCGTATTGCAAGGCATGTCTGCCGTGCGACGGCAGCGCACAATTGAAGAGAGACTGACGATGAATCTGCAGAATATCGGCGTGATCGGCGCGGGCACCATGGGTAACGGCATCGCCCAGATCTGCGCCGTGGCCGGCATCAACGTGACCTTGCTGGACATCTCCGCCGGCGCCCTGGAAAAAGCCCTGGCCACCGTGGGCAAGAACCTCGATCGCCAAGTCAGCAAGGGCATCCTCAGCGAACCCCAGAAGCATACGGCGCTGGGCAAGATCCGCACCAGCACCGACTACGCCAGCCTGGCGAATGCCCAATGGGTCATCGAGGCCGCCACGGAAAACCTCGAACTGAAGCGGCGCGTGCTGCAACAGATCGCCGCTCATGTCGATGAGCAATGCGTGATTGCCTCCAATACGTCTTCGCTGTCCATCACCGAACTGGCGGCCGGCGTTAACGCCCCGGAGCGCTTTATCGGCCTGCATTTTTTCAACCCGGTGCCGGTGATGGGCCTGATCGAAGTGATCCGCGGCCTGCAGACCAGCGACACGACCCACGCCCAGGCCATCGAGCTGGCGCAGCACCTGGGCAAGACTGCGATCACCGCCGGCAACCGCCCGGGTTTCGTGGTCAACCGGATTCTGGTGCCGATGATCAACGAAGCGATCCTGGTGTTCCAGGAAGGCCTGGCCAGCGCCGAAGACATCGACGCCGGCATGTGCCTGGGCTGCAACCAGCCGATCGGCCCGCTGGCCCTGGCCGACCTGATCGGCCTGGACACCTTGCTGGCGATCCTCGAAGCGTTCTACGAGGGCTTCCAGGACAGCAAATACCGCAGCGCGCCGCTGCTCAAGGAAATGGTGGCCGCCGGTTACCTGGGGCGCAAGACCGGGCGCGGCTTCCATACCTATGGCTGAGTATCGCTCGCGCTTGTGCGAACACCGCAACAAGGCCCTGGAGTTGCTCGCCAGTAAAGGCTTCGGTCAAGTCGGCATGCGCGAGCTGGCCAGCAGCCTGGGGTTGACCCCGGGCTCGCTGTACCACCACTACCCCAGCAAGCAGCACCTGCTGCTGGATTGGATCGAAGAGTTCTACGAAGAACTGCTGACCACCCTGGGGCGCGTCGAGCAACGGCCGCGCTCACGCCAGGACAACCTGCAACGGCTGATCCACGCCCACCTGAATTTGCATCGAGAGATGCCATGGCACTTCCGCCTGGTGGAGCGTGATTGCGGCTGCCTCACGGAAGACCAGCAGCTACGGGTCCGGCAGTTGCGCGAACAATACGAGCGCCGACTGCTGCAAATGCTCGGGCGACCGCGGCGGCTGAGTGTCCACGCCCTGCAAGCGGCCGGCCACGCGATCGCCACGCTGCTGAACAATGCGCCGAGCTGGCTGGCCGGGCAGGCGCTGGATGATGCCGAACGCACCGAGTTACTGGAAAACCTGCTGACCGGCGCCATCGAGCGCGTGCTGGCAACAAGGGCCAGCGACCGGCCGAGCCTGCAGATTGCCGTGGCCTGAGGCCTATCAGCGCAATTGCAGGGGGTCCACCAGGCCGGCGGCAATCGCCATCCCCACCAGCTCCGGCAAATGGCTGGCCGCCATGCGCTTCATGACCCGCGCGCGATACAGATCGATGGTCTTGACGCTGACGCCCAACTGCTCGGCGATTTCGCGGTTGGTATAACCCTGCACCAACGGCAGCAATACATCGCGCTCGCGTGGCGTGAGTTGCTGCAGCCGCGCCTGTACCCGCGCCGGTCCTTCACCGAGGCTCTGGCGATGATCGGCCTTGCTCAGGGCCTGCAGGACACTGTCCAGCAGTAACTGTTCGTTGTAGGGCTTCTCGATAAAGTCATGCGCCCCGGCCTTGAACGCGCGGACCACAATCGGCACATCGGCGTGGCCGCTGACGAAAATCACCGGCAGGTGCAAATCACGGCTGCGCATGTGCTCCTGCACATTCAGGCCGCCCATGCCCGGCATGCGTACATCCAGCAGCACACAGGCGTTGAGGCGGCTGTCGCAGGCGTCGAGAAACTCGCGGCCACTGGTAAACGGCAGCGCCTTGAGGCCCACCGACTCCAGCAACCAGACGGTCGAGTCGAGCATCCCCTGGTCGTCATCCACCACATACACCACCTGTTCCGTCACGCTCACCATCGCTTGATTCCTCTTCTTATTGTGGAGCGCCGCTCTGCGCGAGCGTGGGCAAGCGGCAGCACATTTGCAGCCCGACCGGCATCGGTTCGGCCTGCAACTCGCCACCGAAGCCTTCGATAATGCTGCGGCTCATGGACAAGCCCAGGCCCAGGCCATTGGCCTTGCTGGTATAGAACGGCGTGAATATCTGTTCCAACTGCGCCGGCGAGACACCGGGGCCCTGATCGCTCACGTCGATCTGCACCCACCCGTCACGCTGCGCCAAGGCACTCATGACGATGAGCGAGGGCTGGCCGGGATGGGCTTCGCGATTCGCCTCGATGGCATTGCGCAGCAGGTTCAGCAGCACCTGTTCCAGCAACACCCGGTCGGCGTAAATCAGCGGCAGATTATCCGGCAGGCGATCCTCGATCGTCACCTGACAATCGCTGGCCTCCCAGGCACACAGGCGCACCGCTTCGCGGGCGACCTCGCCGGGGTTCAGCGCCTCCATGCGGCGGCGCCCCTTGCGCAGAAACGCACGCAAGCGCTTGATCACTTGCGCGGCGTGATTGGCATGCACCGAGATCCGCTCCAGGCCTTGAGCCACCCGTTCGGCCGCCGGCGAATCGCTGCCCATCGCGGCCAGATAACGCTGGCTGGCGTTGGCGTAATTGACCACCGCCGCCAGCGGCTGATTCATTTCATGGGCGATACCCGATGCCAGTTCACCCAGGGTCACCACGCGCGCGGTGTGCGCCAGTTCGTCCTGATGATGGCGTTGCTGGGCCTCGCGCAGCTCGCGTTCGGTCAGGGTGGTTTCCTCGGCCTGGACCCTGGCAGTGATGTCGCGGGACACGCTGACCACCTCCACCACCGCGCCGGTGTAGGTCTCGCGGATCGCCCGGCAGGCGGTTTCAAACCACAGGTAATGGCCCTGGCGATGGCGGATGCGATAGGTCATGGTGTAATAACCGTCCTGCTCCAGGCCCTCCCGGGCGCGCCGCACCAACCCCGCCAAGCCTTGCCGATGGAACAGGCGCTGTGCCCGAGTCCCGCGCAATTCCCCCGGCCAATAGCCCAGTAAGGCCCAGGAAGCCGGTGAAGCGTCGAGAAAAGCGCCATCCGGGGTGTGCCGGGAAATCAGGTCGGTGGTGTTTTCGATGATCAGCCGATACAGGCGCCGCGCCTTGGTGGATTCGCGCTCGGCGACAATCTGCGCGCTGGCTTCCCGGCAGCGCGCCAGCACGCGGTTTTCATCCGGGTCGGGAATGAACGTCCACACCAGAATGCGCTCGGCGAACTGTGCCTCGACGTTTTCGATCGCCCGCTGTTGCCCCAGGCACGCCTGCACCAGCGGCAAGCAATTGATCGGCAACAGGCTCATACAATCGACCGGGGACAACTGCTCAAGCAACGCCAGCAGCGCGGCGTTGAACTCCAGCGGCCGAGCCTGGGCATCGAGCAGCAGACTCGGCTGCGGGTCATGCCTGAGCAGCGGCGAACCGCCTGTCAAGCGCACGGAGTTGCCGATCATCATGGAACCTATACAGGGAGGGGAACGTCGAGGTCAGCGGAAGCGTTTCATCAATATATAGTACATATACTATACAACACAGGTAGTACTTCCATATATCTGCGCGGACAGTATATAAAAGCCGCCGGAGAAGTCATTGAGCTTTTCCCGCAGGGACCGGCGTGCCAACGATAAAGCCTCAAGGCCGGCACCGTCAGCTTAACTGCCGTTACCAGCGTCTCGAACAATAGAGCTAATAATCAGCCACCGGGTATCCGCACCATGTCCATTTTCGACCAAGGCCTCGAGCCGACCAGCGTTAATCACATTGCTCTTTCGCCTTTAAGCTTCATTGAACGCACTGCCAGCGTTTATCCCGATTACCCTGCCGTGATCCACGGATCGATACGCGCCACCTGGGCGCAAACCTACAGCCGTTGCCGGCGCCTGGCCTCGGCCCTGGCCGGTCGCGGGATCGGCAAAAACGACACCGTGGCCGTCATGCTGCCCAACATCCCGGCCATGCTCGAAGCGCATTTTGGCGTGCCGATGATTGGCGCGGTACTCAATGCCCTCAACGTGCGCCTGGATGCCGAGGCCATCGCCTTCATGCTCGCGCATGGCGAAGCCAAGGTACTGATCGCCGACCGTGAGTTCCACGATGTGGTGCATGCGGCCATCGGCATGCTTGACCATCCGCCGCTGGTCATCGATGTCGACGACCCGGAATACGGCGAAGGCCAGCCGGTCAGCGACCTGGACTACGAGGCGTTTCTCGCCGAAGGCGATCCGGATTTCGCCTGGCAGTGGCCTGCAGACGAATGGCAAGCCATCTCGCTGAACTACACCTCGGGCACGACCGGCAACCCCAAGGGTGTGGTCTACCACCACCGCGGGGCCTACCTGAACTCCCTGGGCAACCAAATGATCTGGGCGATCGGCAACCACCCGGTGTACCTGTGGACGCTGCCGATGTTCCACTGCAACGGCTGGTGCTACCCGTGGATCATCACGGCCTTGGCCGGGGTCCATGTGTTTCTGCGCCGCGTCGACCCACAGAGAATCCTCAACCTGATCCGCGAGCATCAGGTCACCCACTTGTGTGGCGCGCCAATCGTGCTCAACGCCCTGGTGAACATGCCCGACTCGGCCAAGGCTGCCATCGACCACCCGGTGAACGCGATGGTCGCCGGCGCGGCGCCACCCGCCAAGGTGATCGGCGCCGTGGAAGAAATGGGCATCAAGGTGATCCACGTCTACGGCCTGACCGAAGTGTACGGCCCAGTGACCCTGTGCGCCTGGCACTCGGAATGGGATGAGCTGCCCCTGGAAGAACGCGCCCAGATCAAGGCGCGCCAGGGTGTGCGCTACCCGACCCTGGAAGGCGTGATGGTCGCCGACCCGAAAACCCTCGAACCCACCCCCCATGATGGCCACACCATCGGTGAGATTTTCATGCGGGGCAACACGGTGATGAAAGGCTATCTGAAGAACCCGACGGCAACCGCCGAAGCGTTCGAAGGCGGCTGGTTCCACACCGGCGACCTGGCGGTGACCCATCCTGACGGCTATGTCGAAATCCGCGACCGGCTCAAGGACATCATCATCTCCGGCGGCGAGAACATCTCCACCATCGAACTCGAAGGTGTGCTGTACCGCCACCCGGCAATCCTCGAAGCCGCGGTCGTCGCCCGCCCCGATGAAAAATGGGGTGAAACGCCGTGCGCCTTCATCACCCTCAAGGCCGACCACCAGAACGTCCGCGAAGCCGACATCATCAGCTTCTGTCGCGAACACCTGGCGGGCTTCAAGGTGCCACGCACGGTGGTGTTCACACAGCTGCCGAAGACGTCGACCGGTAAGATCCAGAAGTTCATGCTGCGTGACATGGCGAAAAAGCTCTAGGCCGTTTCCATCAAGCCCGAACGCTGCGCGCACACGCTCGTGTCCGATTGAACGGCATGGACGCTAGCTGACGGGATTGATGCAGCCAACCTCAAACCGATGCCCTCCTCTATGGAGGGCATTGTTTTTTGTGCAGGTGCGGTTGAGGTGTGCCGGATAGCCCGAAGCGCTCAAGCCACCCACAGCAGATGCAATATTTGATTTATCACAGAAACGAAAAAAGACGCCGAAGCGTCTTTTTTTCGCTGACTCCCAGGCCCGATGGACACTGCAAATGTAGCTGCATACGGTCCGCGAGATAGATCTAAACCAAGAGCTTCTACAACAGAGTGAATTAGAGCTGCCGCAGTTTACTCGGATAGCAAATAGCCATTAGCCCATTCGCCCTAATTGCCACCACCTTCGCTTAACACTAACCTTTTCCAGCATTCAAACCGGTCCGACTCGGAAGCAACCGCGTGTTGTGGGCCAGGCTTAACAACATTGAAACGCTTTGCAAGTCGGCCTACAGGACTGCCCTGTGGCTTTCAATACTGCAAATAAAGGACCGGTCGCTGCCGGGAAACCCTCGAAACACTCAACATATATATAAGAAGGTTCATATGAAGTTGTCTTACACAGTTACTGCCCTCACTGTACTCGCCACTTTGGTTGTCGGTCTAACCGGCTGCCAGGTCATCAAGCCAACAGAGAACGACCTTAAGAGTCGAGCACAAAATACTATCGGCAAGCCAATTACCAACATCTCAAACGTACGAAGTGATTTCAACACCACCTACTTCACAGCTAAAACCGCCACCGGGGAATACGCATGTGACCTCCCGAGCGGCCCTGGGGTTGCCCTCGGCTCCATGGGCATGGGGCTAGGCGCCCAGTGCACCAAACAATAATTACGTAAACATCCCTCCTTGGCCGCCCCCCCCTCCCCTCAACAAGAAGAGAACTCGACTGGCTAGACCTACTGTTCAGTAGTTCGTGCATTCAGTGGTTTCTGACCGAGCTCTCTCAATGTAGTCCGCAACTCAGTTGGGCGGACGGGTTTGGAAAGGATGGCGATCTGACGTTCCCGCAACTGCTGCTGGATCGTCTCTATATCATGCCCGCTGAGAATCAACGCCGGCACCGCCCAACCACGCTGTTGGCGTAGATGGTCTATGCACTCGATGCCAGTGGCGTGGTTGCCCAAGTCATAGTCAGCAATGATGACATCACAATCACTGGAGAGGTTCAGCCCAGTCAATTCCGCTTGTACCGTACACCCCCAACGCTGCAGCAGCGCCTGAGTGGCCAGCAACACGTTGTGATCATCCTCCACCAGACAGACTTTCAATCCTGTCAACAGCCCTGCCTGGTGAACGTCTTCCTGAAGGCTGAGGTTTCGTGGCGGCGTCGCGAGGGGGAAACCAGACAAGCAGACTGATGTCCCATGACCCAACCGCGAGCGGATAGCAACGTCAAGAGCCATCAACTGCCCCAGACGCCTGACGATGGAAAGGCCCAGTCCGACACCTTCAACGTCCTTGTCTCGCTCACGACGGACGCGATAAAACTCTTCGAATACTTTTAGCAGGTGTTCCTTTTCAATCCCCTGCCCCTGATCGTGAACCACGATCGCAAGCCCATCACCGCACTTACGCACACCGATCAGTACAGGCCGCTGGGCACCGTATTTGAAGCAATTGGAAAGTATATTTTGAACCATCGTTGTGAGAAGTGCAGGGTCTGCCCGGACCCAATGGGAGGAAGGCCGCAGATGCAACTCAACACCCGCCCAGCGCGCAGCCTCGACATTCTGGCGCACAAGATCGGCCAGGAAGTCCCCCAGGTGCAAGGTCTGATACTTGGGTAGCACACGGCTATTGTCCAACGTGTAGAGATCGAGAATCGAGCGAAAGAGTTGCGATACATTGAGTAGCGAGCGGTCGATACTGTCCACCAAACGTCGCTCTTCATCGCCCAAGCATGCTTCGCGCAGGCATGCGGTGAATAGACCAATAGAATGGATCGGTTGGCGCAAGTCATGGCTGGCCTGGGCCAGGAACCGCGATTTCTCCAGGTTAGCGGCAACGGCTTCTTCCGAAGCTTTACGAGTACGTTCCAACAAGAGGTGGGCATAAACCGGTATCACCGTGCTGGTGATCATCAACATCAGCACCATGAATGGCTGCGCCTGCCACGAAGGCGTCAACCAGTAGACAATCAACAATGCCAGTAACGCCAACCCAGTCGCAATTGCAAGGTAGCGCGAACCATAGCGCATACCGTTGCCCAGGTTGACCCAGACCATCACCGCATAAAGCGGTAACGCAGCTTCTGCGCCGACTACCAGACCGAATGAGGTCCCGGTGTAATCGTGAACCATCCCCAATATTCGCCGTGCCGGGTAGTGCCCAGGCCAATGAGCAATGACAAAGCGAAAGCCTATGGAAGCCAACAGAAACACTAAGTAATAAAGGATTATGGGCAAATAAGCATCCACCCTATGCCCGGGCAAAAAGCCCAGCATACTGATATATCCAATGGCGCAGGCAGACACAATGACGCGTAAATTGGCCTGGTCAAGTTCGGTGTTCTTCTCGAACGTCATGGGAAGCATCCTTACGGTATAACCGATGTAAAAATGATAGGTGCTACACGCAACCAACCGGCGCGGCGCTACAGCGGTCCCTAAAAGAAAACTGACTCAAGGTAGAGCACGATATGCCATGCAGAATCATTATTGCCGACGATCATCCTATGTTTCGCGAGGGCATGTTGCGCACTGTCCAGCGACTACTTCCCGAGGCAACTGTGGAGCAAGCCGGTGACTTTGAGACTGTAAAGGCGCTGATCAAAACAGGCGAAGAAGTTGACACGCTGATTCTCGACTTGCGTTTTCCAGGCTTGACCTGCATGAGTCACTTGAGTGAGCTGAGACAGCAGTTGCGGCGCACCACGTTAATCGTGGTGTCAATGGTCGATGATCCATCGTTGATCGAACAGATTATGGCGTTAGGTATCGACGGATTTATCGGCAAAAACATCGCCCCGGACGAGATCGGACAGGCACTACTGGCTATCAGAGAAGGCGATGTTCTCGTCAAGTTTTCGCCATCGGGCCTGCTGCCATTGCAGACCACTGCTCTCACAGCCCGCCAGCATGAAGTATTGCACCTGATCGCAAAAGGCAAGACCAATAAAGAAATCGCAACGGAATTACAGATATCTCCCTTTACAGTGCGTATTCATGTGGCGTCGCTGTTACGTTGCTTGAACGTGCCATCACGGGCAGCGGCAGTGGCGAAGTATTCGGGAATCGGTTGAAGGGCAGATTAAAAATACACCAGATTCAAACTAGACATCTTCTTTCGTCTCGATTTCGGATAACTCCGTCAGAAGTTTCCCCAATGCCCTGCCGTAAAGCGGTGACGAGCCAATCCCCATTGATTGAGGCGAGCATTGAGCAACCGTCGCACCATCAGGCCATTCGTACTCACGAGGCCTGATTCGATGGATAGGGTAGCCCCACATTCAGCTTGCTACGCTCCGGGATGGTTGCCCTGATCATCGGCATCAGCAGCAGTGCCGCTCCGGTCATGGCATCTGAACGCGCTTTTGAACGCGAGCAACTGGCCCTGCTGACCCATCAACTGGACCAAATCAATCGCCAGGTCGAAGACCTATCAGCTCAGCCCACACAAGTTAGGGATCGCTACCACTTCGACTACCCACGCCTACGTGAAGACCTCCAGCGAGTACGTGCTGGAGTTCAGGACTACCTGACTCCACAGCGCGCCCAGCCACGCGACCCAACGCCGATGCTCGGTGACTACCGCGACGAGCAGGAGCCCTCGCCATGACTGCCGCCCAACAGGCCGCCTTCCAGGCCCACGGCGGATTTACGCCCGCGCGGATGGCGACCTTGTTGCTGTCGGGGGTGTTTGCCGTGCTGTTGCTGTGGGGCGCCTGGGCAATTCGTACCGCCTACACCGGTTGGGCCGAGCAGCGTTTGGGCTCGTGGCAGTTTGTCGGGGTGGTCATGCGTTTTGTCGCGCTGTACCTGGTATTGACGTTTTTTCTTCTGTCCTGATCCGAGGGAGCTGCCGTGATGAACCGTCATTTTTCATATGGTCTTCGTAGCCGGATGCTGGAGCTGCTGATGGGCGCGCTCCGGCATTGGCCGTTGCGCAGGGCCGTCTGCCCACGCTGGAGGATCCGTCCCGCGGTGTCGGCAGCGGCATTCTGCAAACCCTGCAGAACTACAGCGACGGCATCATCCTGCTGATCGCCCTGTTGGTAGTGGCCTCAATGTTTATCGGGGTCTGCTATCACGCCTACACGCGCTATTCGGAGATCCACACCGGGCGCGCGACCTGGGGCCAGTTCGGGTTGACCGTCGCAGTCGGTGCTATCTTGCTGGTGGTGGGCATCTGGTTACTGACCAAGGCCACCGGGATCTCGTGATTTCTGGACTAAAAAAGTCCGGATACCGGTGGTTTTCGACAGATCGCACCGGAAACGAAAAAAGACGCCGAAGCGTCTTTTTTTCGCTGACTCCCAGGTCCGATGGACACTGCGAATCAAAAATTGGAGCGGGAAACGAGACTCGAACTCGCGACCCCGACCTTGGCAAGGTCGTGCTCTACCAACTGAGCTATTCCCGCAAATGGCGTCCCCTAGGGGACTCGAACCCCTGTTACCGCCGTGAAAGGGCGGTGTCCTAGGCCACTAGACGAAGGGGACACGCTACTGAAACACATGGTGTGTATTTCAGTGCCCAGAGGCCTCGTCCGAAGACTTGGTCCTGGTTTCACTCAATGCCGCACGAAGGCAACACTGCTTAAAAATGGAGCGGGAAACGAGACTCGAACTCGCGACCCCGACCTTGGCAAGGTCGTGCTCTACCAACTGAGCTATTCCCGCATTGGCGTCCCCTAGGGGACTCGAACCCCTGTTACCGCCGTGAAAGGGCGGTGTCCTAGGCCACTAGACGAAGGGGACACACGTACAACATTCACTCCCTGCCGCGTTTCGCTGTGTGCTTTACGCTGCAAGTGGCGCGCATTCTATGGATGGATTGAAAGGTCGTCAACCCCCCAGGATAAATTTATTTAAATCAATGACTTCGCCCCCCTTTCCAGGCCCGTGCGGGCATTCTGCGCGTCCGCGCCTTGACGCCTATATTCTGGCGCCCGACAAGACGCTATAGTTCACTCAGCAACTGATGGCATTGTGCATCTACGCAGGGAATGCTTACGTATATAGAAGAAACTACCTGGGCAACTGGTCGAACAGTCCTATCCGGCAGATGTCTCAGTCACTACACTCAACAGCAAACCCTATAAAGAGGTCGCACCGGTGACACCACTCATGATCACCCTGCTGGTAATAGCCGGGATCGCAATACTGATCGCCATTGGCTATATGAACCATGTGGTGGAAAACAACAAACTGGAAAAGCAACGCACCGTGATCGAGCTTAATGACCGGCTGCGTCGCTGTGGTGAAATCACCGAGACCTTCCCCGGCCAGTTGATGACTCCGGCACTCAAGCTGCTGCTGACCCGCCTGGAACTCAACGTCAACCAGCGCTTGTTGCACCTCAACAAGTCCAGCGCACCGCTCAAGGCGCGGATCGCCGAACTGAATGCGCTGGTGGCCCAGGGCGAATCGATCCCGGTCAACAACCCGCCCGGCCCGATCCAGACCGAAGCCAAGGCCAAGGACGTGCGCTTCCTGCTCGAAGCCCTGCACGGCCAGGTCACCCGCGCCGCCCAGGACGGTTTCCTGCCGGCCAATGAAGCCAAGCACTGGATCAGGGAGATTCGCCACATCCTGGTCCTGCTGCACATCGAGTTCTTCAACAACCTCGGCCAGCATGCCCTGCAACAGAACCAGCCGGGCCAGGCGCGCCTGGCCTTCGAGCGCGGCGTGCAGTACCTGCGCAAACAGCCTGAGCCGGCGATCTACAGAGAGCAACTGCAATTGCTGGAGAGTCAATTGGCGCGCGCCAACTCCACGGTGCTGACCAACAGCAAACCGGCGGAAGATGAAGTCAACGAACTGACCGAAGGCCTGAAAGTCGCCGACACCGATGCCGAATGGAAGAAAAAAGTCATCTACGACTGACCTCCCCCACCCCATGTGGCGAGCGCTCCTCGCCACATGCCATCATTTAGCATCTATCCCCTCGCCGCCGACTCGCGTACAAAAGTCCCCCTCACTCCGTGAAGTTAGAGGCCCGCTATGCCTGTCGCCGTGATTGATGGACAACCGCTGCACTATGTTGACCAGGGCCGCGGCCCGGTCGTCCTGCTGGGTTCGAGTTACCTGTGGGACCGCGACATGTGGGCACCGCAGATCGAAGCGCTGTCGCAGCAATACCGCGTGATCGTCCCCGAACTGTGGGGCCACGGCGAGTCCGGGCCGCTGCCGGCGCACACGCGCTCCCTGGACGACCTGGCGCGCCAGGCCCTGGCACTGCTCGACCAGTTGCAGATTGCCCAGGTCAATCTGGTGGGTTTGTCGGTCGGCGGCATGTGGGGCGCACGCCTGGCCCTGCTGGCACCCGAGCGGGTCAACAGCCTGGTGCTGATGGACACCTACCTCGGCGCCGAACCCGAGGCCACGCGCCAGCACTACTTTTCGCTGTTCAAGATGATCGAAGACGCCGGCGCCATCCCCGAGCCGCTGCTGGATGTGGTCGCGCCGATCTTTTTTCGCCCGGGTATCGACCGCGCATCGGCGCTGTACCAGGATTTCCGCAAAGTCTTGCAGGGCTACCCCACGGCGCGCCTGCTGGACAGCATCGTGCCCCTGGGTCGGCTGATCTTCAGCCGCGCAGATGTGCTGGAGCAGTTGTCACGCCTGGACGCCGACACCACCCTGGTGCTGTGCGGCGAACAGGACACGCCTCGCCCACCCGCCGAGTCCGAGCAGATGGCCAGCCTGATCGGCTGCGGCCTGAGCCTGATTCCCGACGCCGGGCATATCTCCAGCCGCGAGAACCCGGACTTCGTCAATGAAGCGCTGCTGACCTTCCTCGCCAACCACGCCTGATCGCGCCCCGGCCCTTTGATCGCGGCCCGGCGGCGGCGATCAAAGGCGGAAGTGCCCCACCATGCCCTTGAGTTCCGCGCCCAACCGCGCCAGCGCAATACTCGACGCGGCATTGCCCTGCATGCTCAACGCCGATTGATCGGCACTCGCGCGAATGCTGGTGACGCTGCGGTTGATCTCTTCGGCCACCGAGCTCTGTTGCTCGGCCGCCGCCGCAATCTGCTGATTCATTTGTTGGATCAATGACACCGCGACCGCAATGCTGCCCAGCGCGCTTTCGGTTTCCAGCGCATCGCTGACGGCCAGCTTCACCAACTCGCCGCTCTGCTGGATCTGCTGCACCGACGCTTGCGCCGCGCTGCGCAAGGTGCCGACCAGGCGCTCGATCTCCTCGGTCGATTGCTGGGTGCGCTTGGCCAGCGCCCGCACCTCATCGGCCACCACCGCAAAACCACGGCCTTGCTCACCGGCGCGCGCGGCCTCGATGGCTGCGTTGAGCGCCAGCAGGTTGGTCTGTTCGGCCACGCTTTTGATCACGCTCAACACGCTGCCGATGTTCTGGATTTCGCTGCTGAGGCTATCGATGCTGGCGCTCGCGCTGGTGCTGGACGTGGCCAGCTGTTCGATGCGCTGCAAACTCTGGCGCACCACCTGCTGGCCGCTGTCGACTTTGTCATCGGCGGTCTGCGCAGCCTGTGCGGCCTCTTCGGCGTTGCGCGCCACATCGTGGACCGTGGCGGTCATCTGGTTCATCGCCGTGGCGACCTGCTCGGTTTCTTCCTTCTGGCTGCTGACCTCGATGTTGGTCTGCTCGGTGACGCTGGACAGCGAATGCGCCGAACTGGCCAATTGCTCGATGCCCGCTTGCAGCCTGCTGACCATATCGCTCAAGCCGCTGCCCATCTGTTGCATCGCCTGCATCAACTGGCCGATTTCATCGCGGCGGCTGACGTCCATGCGCCCACTCAAATCGCCGGCTGCGATCTGCTGGGCCACCGCGATCACCCGGCGCAGCGGCGCGACGATCAACCGGGTAATCACCCAGGCCGCAATCAAGCCCATCAACAGCGCCAGGGCCGAAGAGCCGATGATCAGCAGCGCGCTTTTCTTCAACTGCGCCTGCATCGACTGATCTTCGGCGGCATACGCCTGGTCGACGCGGCTGACCACTTGATCGGCGCGATCATGCAATTGTTTGTAGACCACTTTTTCCTGGGCCAGCAGGCCGGTGTATTCGCCGAGCTTTTCATTGAACGCAGCGATATGCCCGCCGACCTCATTGAGCACCGTCTGGTAACCGGCGTCCTTGACCGAGGTCTTCAGTAACTCGACCTGGGCCAGCGCCTGCTCGGCCTGTTCGATCTTGCCTTGTTCGGCGTTGTCTTCCTGCCCTTTGCGGCTCTGATCGAGGCGCACATGGGCCTCGTTCATGGCTTGCAGCATCAACCGCGAAACCTGGCTGACCTGCCCCGCCTGCTCGATAAACTCGGCGCCCTCCTTGCCCTGGCTTTCCTTGAGGCCATAGGCGCCATCGTCGGCCAGGCCGGCCTGCAACACATCGAGGTTATTGGCCACGCTGGACACCGACCAACTGGCCATTTCCAGTGCCAGGTCCTTGGTCTGGGTCAGTTCGACGAACTCATCGAACGCCTTGCGGTAAGCCGCCAGGGCCTGTTCGACCTCGGTCATCAGCGGCACGTTGGTCGCAGACTCGGCCTTGAGGCTGGCGGCCAGGGCGGCCAAGGCGTCGACTTGCTCATGCAGGGCGTCGACGGACTTGGGGTCGGCGTGCAGCGCATAGTCCTGCTCGATCAAACGCACCTTGAGCAGCCCGCTGTTGAGCGAAGACATGCTCTTGAGGCCCTCGAAACGCAGGCCAACGGTTTGCAGGGACCACACGCCAATCGCTGCGACCAACGCAGTCAACAGCAGCACCAGGCTGAAGCCCAAACCCAGTTTTTTCGCCATACCGAGGTTGGCGAAACGTCGTTGCACGGCCGAAATCATTGCACTTGAATCCTCTTGCAATGGCGGATGCCATCAAGTCCGGTTTCCCAGCAGCGAGATTCGCAACCCCAAGGCCCTGAACACAAGTCGTTGGCGCCACAATAATGGCAAAAAGCTACACACTCGTCGTTTTCAGAATGGTCGAGGTCGATCTGGCAGGCCCCGCGGCGCGGAACAACGCCAGGGCCCGCTGATCAGCAGCATAGGCCACATTGATGCGCTGCCACTCGCTGTGTTCACCCGTGGGGCTGAACAGCGCCCCCGGCGACATCAACACGCCGAGTTGCCGCGCACACGCCTGCAAGCGTGAACGGTCGGCCATGCGAGGCCGCGCCCAGACAAACATGCCGCCGGCGGGCACGGCGAACACCTGCCATTCCTCATCCTCCAGCACCTGCAAGGTCGCGGCCATTTGCGCGTTCAGGCGCTTGCGCAGGCGCTGCACCCATTTGCGATAGGTGCCGTTGGCCAGCAACGTGGCCATCACCGCTTCGGCAAAACGCGAGGTGCCGATGCCGGTGAGTGTCTTGAGGTGTACCAATTGCGCAATGATCGGCGAACTGGCGCTGAGGTAGCCGACGCGCAGGGCACTGCTGAGGGTCTTGGAAAAACTCGAGACATAGATCACCCGGTCATCATGGGGCAGCGCCGAGAGCCGCGTGCAACTGGCGTGTTGCAGGTCGGCGTAGACATCTTCTTCGATGATCAGAAAGTCTTCGCTGTGCGCCAGCGCCAGCAAACGCTCGGCCACCTTGCGGCACAGGCTGGTGCCGGTGGGGTTGTGATACAGGCTGTTGATAAACAGGCACTTGGGACGATGGCGACGCAGCAGGGCTTCCAGCGCCGGGACGTCCGGGCCGCCCTGGGTACGCGGCACTTCCAGCAGCGTGACGCCGTGGAAGGCCAACTGACGAAAGAGGTTGCCATAACCGGGGGTTTCCACGACCACCGTGTCGCCGGCCTTGAGCAAGGTGCGGATCAGCAGGTCCTGGGCATGGCTGGCGCCATGGGTGGTGAGAATGCGGTCGAGGCTGGTGGCCACGTGAATCTGGGTCAGGCGCTTGAGCAGTTGCTCGCGCAGCGCCGGCAGCCCCAGTGGCGTGCTGTAGTTGAACAGGCCGCCGGTATCGATGCGGCTGACTTCGCGGATCGCGTAGCTGATGTCATCGCTTTCGCGCCAGGCGTCCGGCAGCCAACCGCAGCCGAGTTTCAACTCGCCCAACGGGCTGTCGGTGAAAGCGCCCCACTCTCGCTCCGCGCCTTCATACCAGTGGCGTTCCTGAGCCACTGGCGGCTGCGCCACCACAAACCCGGAGCCCTGCTTCGAGGTCAGCAGGCCCTGGGCCTCCATGCGCTCGAATGCCTCGATCACGTTG
This sequence comes from Pseudomonas sp. Pse79, assembly GCF_024519615.1. Classification (NCBI taxonomy): domain Bacteria; kingdom Pseudomonadati; phylum Pseudomonadota; class Gammaproteobacteria; order Pseudomonadales; family Pseudomonadaceae; genus Pseudomonas; species Pseudomonas sp. Pse79. Next base: position 219,265 of record NZ_JALJRR010000003.1, on the reverse strand, counting down.
GACTGGCTGAGCAGGTTGTCGAGGGCCAGTTGGCGGATGGACGGCAAGCGTGTACCGGGGCTGACCCCGCTCTTGCGAATCCATTCCGCCACCGCGCTGACGATTTGCTGCACCACCGGTACAAGGGCTTGTCGATCGATCCCTAAATCCATGAGCCACTCACTTAACTATCTGTTATTCAACCCAAAACAGTTAAGCACAGAAGCCCGCTCCAACCGGTCGCCAACAGTAACTAAAGTATTGATTTTATTGACTTATTTACCTCCTGATACACATTGGATCACGGCGTTTTGCCAGCTATGGAAACGCCCCACAGCATCTCAAACTTTTTCGAATGAGGTGCGGCTTGGAGTCCTAGATCGCGGTGGCGCCGCCGTCCACTGCCAGGGCGTGGCCGGTGGTGAACGCCGCACCATCACTGCACAGGTACAACACCGCACTGGCAATTTCCTCGACCTTGCCGATGCGCCCGACCGGGTGCATGGCCGCGGCGAATTCGGCTTTGCGCGGGTCAGCTTCATAGGCACGGCGGAACATGTCGGTGTCGATCACGGCCGGGCATACCGCGTTGACGCGGATGTTCTTTTTCGCGTACTCGATGGCCGCCGATTTGGTCAGGCCGATCACCGCGTGCTTGGACGCGGCATAGATGCTCATCTTCGGCGCAGCGCCCAGCCCCGCCACCGACGCGGTGTTGACGATCGCACCAGCGCCCTGGGCCAGCAGCAACGGCAATTGGTACTTCATGCACAACCACACGCCCTTGACGTTGACGCCCATGATCGCATCGAACTCATCGAGGGTGCCGTCCGCCAGCTTGCCTTTCTCGATCTCGATCCCGGCGTTGTTAAAGGCGTAGTCCAGGCGGCCATACGCGGCAATGGTCTGCGCCATCAATTGCTGCACATCGGCTTCCAGGGTGACGTTGCAGCGCACGAACTGCGCCTCGCCACCGGCCTCGCGGATCAGCGCGACAGTGCCTTCGCCGCCCGCTACGTCGAGGTCGGCAACCACTACCTTCAAACCTTCGGCGGCAAACGCCAGCGCGGTGGCGCGGCCAATACCGGCGGCGGCGCCGGTGACCAGGGCGACCTGGCCGGAAAACGTCATGCTCATGGGGGATGTCCTATGGGAGAAATAGCCGTGGGCCGAGTCTAGCCAAGCCCGACACGGGCGCGTCAGCACTATCAGAAGGCCGGTTAGCGCTGCATGAATCACAATGATAAGACCGCCCGGCTGACTATCATCGAAGCCTATCGCCAAGCATTCGCAGACCTCGGCCGACCTTGCCCGCAGGCCAGTATGGGTCTATCAATCAGGCTTCATTTCTCAAGAGTCCTTGCCATGACTGCCCAGACCAACCGCCAGTTCCTGCTCGCCAAACGCCCGGTCGGCGCGGCCACGCGGGAGACCTTCACCTACCAGGAAGTGCCGGTGGGCACGCCACAGGACGGGCAGGTGCTGGTGCGCAACGAATACCTGTCCCTCGACCCGGCCATGCGCGGCTGGATGAATGAGGGCAAATCCTACATTCCGCCCGTCGGCATCGGCGAAGTGATGCGGGCGCTGGGCGTAGGCAAGGTAATCGCCTCGAACACCCCTAAATTCGCCGTCGGGGACTACGTGAACGGCGCCCTGGGGGTGCAGGATTACTTCCTCGGCGAGCCGCGTGGTTTCTACAAGGTCGACCCCACGCTTGCGCCCCTGCCGCGCTACCTGTCGGCGCTGGGGATGACCGGCATGACCGCCTACTTCGCCCTGCTCGAGACCGGCGCACCCAAGGCCGGCGAAACCGTGGTGATCTCCGGCGCGGCCGGTGCGGTGGGCAGCATTGCCGGGCAGATCGCCAAGATCAAAGGCTGCCGTGTGGTGGGCATTGCCGGTGGCGCCGACAAGTGCAAGTTCCTGGTGGATGAACTGGGCTTCGACGCCGCCATCGATTACAAACACGAAGACCTGCCCGCCGCGCTCAAGCGCGAGTGCCCCAAGGGCGTGGATGTGTATTTCGATAACGTCGGCGGCGACATTCTCGACGCCGTGCTCAGCCGCCTGGCATTCAAAGCCCGCGTAGTGATCTGCGGTGCGATCAGCCAGTACAACAACAAGGACGCGGTAAAAGGCCCGGCCAACTACCTGTCATTGCTGGTCAATCGCGCACGCATGGAAGGCTTCGTGGTGATGGATCACGCGGCGAACTTTGCCGCCGCCGGGCAGGAAATGGCCGGCTGGATGGCGCAGGGCAAGCTCAAGAGCAAGGAAGACATTGTGGAAGGACTGGAGACGTTCCCGGAGACGCTGATGAAGCTGTTCAACGGGGAGAACTTCGGCAAGCTGGTGCTCAAAGTCAGCTGATACACAGCAGATGTCAATGTGGGAGAGGGCTTGCCCCCTCCCACATGGTTGATCGGTGATCGATCAGGCGATCTCGGCGACGACTGCCGCCAATGCCTTGGCCGGGTCCGCCGCCTGGCTGATCGGGCGGCCGATCACCAGGTAGTCCGAGCCGGCGTCCAGGGCCTGACGCGGCGTGAGGATACGGCGCTGGTCATCCTGGGCGCTGCCCGCCGGGCGAATCCCCGGGGTGACCAATTGCAGCGACGGGTGGGCGGTCTTGAGCGCCCGGGCTTCCAGCGCCGAACAGACCAGGCCATCGAGGCCGGCTTTTTGCGCCAGGGCCGCCAGGCGCAGCACTTGCTCCTGAGGTTCGATATCCAGGCCGATCGCGGCCAGGTCTTCGCGCTCCATGCTGGTCAGCACGGTCACACCGATCAGCAAGGGTTTAGGGCCGCTGCGCTGTTCCAACACTTCACGGCAGGCGGCCATCATGCGCAGGCCGCCGGAGCAGTGTACATTGACCATCCACACGCCCATTTCGGCGGCAGCCTTGACCGCCATCGCGGTGGTGTTGGGGATGTCGTGGAATTTCAGGTCGAGGAACACCTCGAAACCTTTGTCACGCAGCGTGCCGACGATGTCCGCGGCGCAACTGGTGAACAGTTCCTTGCCGACCTTGACCCGACACAGCTTCGGGTCCAACTGGTCAGCCAGCTTCAGTGCGGCGTCACGGGTGGGGTAATCCAGGGCGACGATGATAGGAGTCTGGCAGACGGACATTGGAATGGGCTCTCAGGCAAGTCGAAATCGGCGCGAATTGTAGCGCAAGCGACGCCGTTGCGGGATCCGATGATCGGTAAATACTGACCAAGCGCACTCAGGCGGACCTTTCGGCTATTTGTATCAAAGCAGATACATTCACGACATGCCCTCAACACGCCCTACCGCTAGCCTCGCCCGCACGACCCACCGACCAGCACTACCAGCCATGGGGCTGGGCGCCTATGCTGACCGCTACCACCAGGCAGATGATCGCACTATGCATACTTCCGTCCCGCTGAACGACGAGCAAAAAAACGCGGTGAGCGCCGATGAAAAGCGCTGGAACACCCGCGCGCTGATTGTCGACGACGATGTGCCGATCCGCGAACTGCTGATCGACTACCTGGCGCGCTTCAATATTCTCGCCACCGGCGTCACCGACGGCACCGCGATGCGCGTGGCGATGCAAGCCGAAACCTTTGATGTGGTCGTGCTCGACCTGATGCTGCCGGGCGAAGACGGCCTGTCACTGTGCCGCTGGCTACGCGCCGAGTCGGACATTCCGATCCTGATGCTCACCGCCCGCTGCGAACCCACCGACCGCATCATCGGCCTGGAACTGGGCGCCGACGACTACATGTCCAAGCCGTTCGAGCCGCGTGAATTGGTGGCGCGCATCCAGACCATCCTGCGCCGGGTGCGCGACGACCGCACCGAGCAGCGCGCCAATATCCGCTTCGATAACTGGCGGCTCAACAGCGTGTTGCGCCAATTGGTGGCCGACGATGGCCTGGTGGTGCCGCTGTCCAACGCCGAGTTCCGCCTGCTGTGGGTGTTTATCGAGCGGCCGCGCCGGGTGTTGAGCCGCGAACAGTTGCTGGATGCCGCCCGCGGTCGTTCCATCGAGGCCTTCGATCGCAGCATTGACCTGCTGGTCTCGCGCCTGCGCCAGAAGCTGGGCGATGACCCCAAAGCACCGCAGTTGATCAAGACCGTGCGCGGTGAAGGCTATCTGTTCGACGCACGGGATATCGGCTGATGCGCAACGCCCTCAACACGCTGTTCGGCCGGTTGTTCGGTGTGTTGCTGTTGGCGATTGTACTGGCCCATGCGTTGGCATTTTTCTGGTTCCACCACTATGACCCGCCTCCGCCACCGCGCAAGGACACCTTCGTCGAGCAACCGGACGGCACGATGAGGCCGCTGCCTAAACGCCCTCGCCCATGGTTTGGCGGCCCGGTGGTGCCGCTGACGTTTCAGTTTTTCTCGTTGATCATCGCCGCCTGGTATGGCGCCAAATTGTTGAGCCGGCCGATCCAGCGCCTGAGTGAGGCCGCCGAGCGCTTGAGCCTGGACCTCGACAGCCCGCCTCTCGACGAATCGGGCCCCCGGGAAGCCCAGCAGGCCGCGTCAACCTTCAACCTGATGCAAAAACGTATTCGCGAACAAGTCGGTCAGCGCGCGCGCATGCTCGGCGCGGTCTCCCATGACCTGCGCACCCCGCTGTCGCGCCTCAAGCTGCGCCTGGAGCAGATCGAAGACGCCAAGCTGCAAGGCCAGATGCGCCAGGACCTGAACGACATGATCGGCATGCTCGACGCCACCTTGAGCTACCTGCACGAACAACGCACCAGCGAAAGCCGGCACTGGCTGGATGTGCAGGCGCTGGTGGAGTCGATCAGTGAGAACGCCCAGGACCAAGGTTCCAACGTGCAATGTGCCGGCACCTGTGCGCCTTTGCAGGTGCAGCCGATGGCGTTGCGTTCATGCCTCAACAACCTGATCGACAACGCCTTGCGCTACGCCGGCAGCGCGCGCGTGGAACTGGAGGACAGCCGCGAGGCCCTGACCATCCGCGTGATTGACCACGGCCCCGGGATTGCCGCCGACAAGCGCGAGGCGGTGTTCGAACCGTTCTATCGACTGGAAGGCTCGCGCAACCGCAACTCCGGCGGCGTGGGCCTGGGCATGACCATCGCCAAGGACGCGGTGGAACGCCTGGGCGGACGGTTGAGCCTGGAGGAAACCCCGGGCGGCGGGTTGACCGCCGTGATGTGGTTGCCCCGCGCCTGACGGCCAACGCCGGCCAGCTCCCCCATAAATCTTGGCCACTCAGCTACAGCGGTTCGTCTTCGCGGCGGCTCTGGGCCTGGGTCGCGCTCCAATCCATCAGCAGGCTGTACGCCACGGCGAGCAAGGTCGGGCCGATAAACAGGCCGATGAAGCCAAACGCGATCAGGCCGCCGAATACCCCGAGCAACACGATCACCAGCGGCAGGTTGCCGCCACGGCTGATCAGGTACGGCTTGAGCACGTTGTCCACGCCGCTGATGATGAACGTGCCCCACACGCCGAGGAACACTGCGTAGGTGTAATCGCCCTTCCACGCCAGCCAGGCCGTGGCCGGAATCCACACCAGCGGCGGCCCCATGGGGATCAGGCTGAGCAGGAACGTGACGATACCCAGCACCAGCGCGCCCGGCACCCCGGCGATCAGGAAGCCGATCAGCGCGAGCACGGCCTGGGCGGCGGCCGTACCGATCACGCCATTGACCACGCGTTGCACGGTGCCGGCCACCAATTCGATGTAGTAACCGGCACGTTCGCCGATCAAGCGCTCCAGCAGGCGGTGGACGAACATCGCCAGGCGCGGCCCGTCACGGTAGAAAAAGAACACGAACACCAGGCTGAGGGTCAGTTCCAGGATGCCGCCGCCGATCTGCGCGCTGCGCGCCAGCAACCAGTTGCCCACCTGCCCCAGGTACGGCTTGAGGCTGACCATCAGCGCCGCGCCCTGCTGGTCGATGCTGTCCCACATCGCCACCAGCCGTTCTCCGACAAAGGGAATCGACCCCAACCAGGCCGGCGCCGCCGGCAAACCGTCGACCTGAATATCCTTGATCAACGTCACCGCGTCGCGCACATGGTCCGCAAGGTTGAACCCCAGCCATACCAGCGGCACCGCCACCAGCAGCATCCAGCCCAAGGTCAGGATGCCAGCGGCCAGGGATTCGCGGCCGCCCAGCCAGCGGGTCAGCAACACCATCAGCGGCCAACTGGCAAACGCCAGCACCGCCCCCCAGAACAGCGCCGACCAGAACGGCGCCATCACCCAGAAGCTGGCACCGAACAGCACCAGCAGCAGGATTTGCACCAGCAGGCGATCGTTATTGAGCATGGAGTTTCTCTAGGAAAAGGCTGAAGGCAGTCAGTTTAGGCGAACGGCGCGGGTCCGTTCGCCCTGTTTCGGTCAGCGTATCAGATGCAGGTGCAGGCCTTTGGCTGGCTCGGTACCGGTTTCCAGGCGTGCGGCCCGCACGCCCTTGTCGATCAGGGCCTGGCGCCACGCTTCGGCATGGGGGCCGGTCAAACTGACACGCAGGGTGGTGTCGAGGTTCAAACCGCGGGAAATCAGGGTCAACCAGGTGGCATCGGGGTCCGTTCCCAAAGCCGGGAAATCCAGCTCACCGGTGCTTTTGAGTTCGCGCAACAGCGTGGCGGAGGTCGGCAGCAGCTCCCCGAACGGGGCGTCGGCATCGATCTGTTCGACATGCAGGTAAGCCCGGCGATTGCCGCGGGTGATGCCGTACAACGCCACCAGGGAATTGTCCTGCGGGGCGGCCAGACGCAACAGCAGGTATTCCTGCTGGCCATCGGCGCCGACCAACTTGGCATTACCGAACACTTCATTGGCCCACAGGCTGCTTTCACCGCAGTCACGGGCCTGGCACCAGAACAACAGCTGCGCGCCCTGCTGCTGCAGCGCTTCGCGCGTGGCGGTGAACGCAGCGCTGGAGGTGTGCTCGGCGGGCAGTTCATAGGTGATGGCGGTGGCCTGGCCGCGCGCGGTGGCCTGGGCTTCGTAACGCAACTGGCCGCTGATCTTGCGGATCGCGCCCATGGGGTAGATGCGCTCTTTTTCTTCGGCGGGGCGATAATCGACGATTTGCGCGTCGACCTGACGGGCCACGGCGGGCAAGTCCTGGCTACCCGGCACATCGGCGGCGAACACCAACGGGCTGAACACACACAGCCCGAAGGCACGGATACAGCCTTTACGCACGCTCATCGGATAGTTGAGCCCTGGCCATCGGAGGTCGCAGCAGTTTCAAGATCGGTGTTGAGATCGTTCATGGTTGACTCCCTTTCAATCCGCCCAGCCTCGGCAGTTGACCGCGCCAAGTCAAGGTGCAGAGAAGAACCGATTGAAACAGTCTGCAACAAGGACCGCGCCCGCCTCGTCATTCAAGTGCAAATGATGGCCACCGGGCAGGGTCGTCACGGTAAACGGTAGCTGGGAAAGCAATTCGGGATGTCTCGCCAGCATGCCGTCAGCGGCCACCACCAGTTGAGTAGGGCAACCTACGCGGCGCACGAAAGCCATGGCTTGCTCGTCGGTCAGACGCATCGGCGATGCCAGGGTCAAGCGGCTGTCCGTTCGCCAGGTGTAACCGCCCGGCACCGGCATCAAACCGCGCTGGGCCAGCAGTTCAGCGGCTTCGCGGCTGACGGCCACCAGCCCTTTCATCCGCGCTTCGACGGCACGATCAAGGTTGCTGTAGACCGGCTTGCGCTTGCCCTGCAGGTTCAATTGCGCCTGCAACGCCATGCCCAGCCGCTCGGCGGCGTTCTCGCCGGAGGCGGTCGGCGGGATCACACCGTCGATCAAACCCAGGTGCGTCACCCGCTCCGGCAAGGCACCGGCCAATACCAGAGAGACGATGGCGCCGAGGGAATGGCCAAGTAATGCAAAACGTTTCCAGCCCAGTTGTTCGGCGACCTGCAGCACATCGTGGACGTAATCCCACAAGGCATAACCGGCCCCCGTCGGACGATGCGCCGAATGCCCGTGGCCGGCCATGTCGAGGGCGACGATACGCATGCCCTGCAGTTTCGGCGCCAACCGCGCGAAGCTGTTGGCGTTGTCCAGCCAGCCATGCAAGGCGATCACCGGCAGACCGTCTTCGGGACCGAACAGATGCGCGGCCAATTCGATATGCGGCAGGCTCAGGCGCACTTCTTCGACCGGTGTACTCATGCGCAACTGCGCTCGCGGGCTTCCCAACGGGCGAACAGCTGCTTGAGCAAGGTCGCGGTGTCCTGGGGGCGTTCGAGGGGGAACATGTGGCCGCCGGGCATGGTGAGCATTTCTCCCATGGGCAGGCGCCCGACGCCGCTGGCGTGGTGGCGCATCACCACCCGGCTCTGGCGCCCGCGCACCACCGCCAGCGGCACTTTCAACTGGCGCACCTGACCCGGGCTGGTGTGGGGCACGCCCCGGTAGATACTGATTTCAGTGGCCGGATCGAAACGCAGGCGCAGGCGATCGCCGACCTGATACAGGCCATGTTGCAGGTAAGCGTCGAAGCATTCCGGGTCGAAGCCGCGAAACAGGGTCTTGCCAGCGAAGTAACTGCGCGCGGCGTCCAGGTCGGCGAATTCTTCACGGCGGCCCAGGGTGCGCCCGGCCGGGGTGAGGCGGTCGATAAAACCAAAGCGTTTGGCGGCGCGGATCACCCAGCGGTCGGCACGGGTCAGCACCGGCGAGTCGAGCATCACCACGCCGCGATACAACTGCGGGCAGCGCATGGCCGCGTGCAAATGCAACACGCCGCCCAGGGAATGGCCCACGCCCCACACCGGCTCGGGCTGCTGTTGCAGATGGTGGATCAGTTCGTCCACCAGGTTCTGCCAGTTGTCGTCCACCGGAAACCTTGGATCGTGGCCGTGCTGCGGCAGGTGCGCGACGGTATATTCCGGGGCCAGGCCGGCAAACAACTTGCCGTAGGTAGCCGAAGGGAAGCCATTGGCGTGGGCAAAAAACACGTGCTGCGACATACCGGTTCCATCTATAAAAACAGACATTGATTGTCACCACGCCCGACCGTTACGGCAATGACCGTAACCGCCAGGAATGATGACACTCACGCCACGCCTATCGCGCCGGCGGGTTCTCGCCCAGGGGCACTACGGCCATGGTCAGGCGCGAGACGCAGCTGGACTTGCCATCATCGTTGGTCAGGCGGATGTCCCACACCTGGGTGGTGCGGCCGATATGAATCGCCCTCGCCACCGCCGTCACCCGCCCGCTGCGCACCCCGCGCAGGTGGTTGGCATTGACCTCGAGGCCGACGCAATAGAACTTGCTCGCATCGATGCACAGGTAGGCCGCCATGGAGCCGACGCTTTCGGCCAGCACGACCGACGCGCCGCCGTGCAGCAGGCCGTAGGGCTGATGGGTACGCTGATCGACCACCATGCTGGCGGTCAGGGATTCTTCGTCGAAACTTTCGAAGCGAATGTCCAGCACTTCACCGATGGTGTTTTTCTGCAGAGCGTTGAGTTGTTCGATATTGGGTTGGGTGCGCCACAGGCTCATACCGTTGTCCCTATTGATTTTATGATGGCCCTAATCCTGCCACAGAATGACTTCGGTGCGCTCGCTCCACACCTGAAACTGTGGGCCGTAGGTCGATTCGATGACATTGCGCCTGATCTTCAAGGTCGGTGTCAGGAAGCCGTTTTCCACCGCCCAACTGTCTTTCACCACCACCAATTGACGCAGGCGCTCATGCTTGTCCAACGCCGCGTTGACCTGCTCCAGCCAGCGTTCAAGGCTGCCGTGCAAGGCCTGGCGCGCATCCGCCGGGCCCGCCGCCGACAGCACGCACAGGCCCATCGGCGCAGGCAGGCCGTCGCCGACCACACACACCTGTTCGATCCGTGCATGTTCGGCCAGACGGTTTTCGATCGGCGCCGGGGCCACGTACTTGCCCTTGCTGGTCTTGAAGATTTCCTTGAGACGCCCGGTCAGGCGCAGACGGCCCTCGGCGTCCTGCTCGCCCTTGTCGCCGGTGCGCAGGAAGCCGTCCGGCGTGAGGGTTTCGGCGGTTTTTTCCGGGTCCTTGAAGTAACCGAGCATGGTCGCGCCACTGCGCACCTGCACTTCACCGAGCGGGTCGATACGCACTTCAACGCCCGGGCACGGCAGGCCGATCCAGCCGATTGTCTGCTGGCCGGGGCGACACACATGGGAATAGCCGCAACTCTCGGTCATGCCGTACACCTCCAGCACATCCAGGCCCAGGCGCTGATACCAGCGCAACAAGGCTTCGGGCACCGGCGCCGCGCCGGACAGCGCAATACGTAACGCGTCCAGGCCCAGGCCGGCCAGCACCTTGCGGCCCACGCGTTTGCCGATAAAGGGCAGCCGCAACAGGCGCTCCAGGCGCGTCGCCGGGATCTTGCCGTAGACGCCCATCTGGAATTTGGTCCAGATACGCGGCACCCCGAACAGCGCCGTCGGCCGTGCCCGACGCAGGTCCCTCAGAAAAGTCTCAAGGCTTTCGGCGAAATACACGGTTTGCCCGGTATAGATCGCCGCCAATTCCACAAACATCCGCTCCGCCACATGGCACAAGGGCAGGTACGACAGCAGCCGGTCACCCTCCCCCAGGCCGAACAATTCGGTGCCACCGGTGGCGGCAAAGCCCAGGGCGCCGAAGCTGTGCATCACGCCCTTGGGCAGGCCGGTGGTGCCGGAGGTGTAGATGATGGTGGCCAGATCCGACGCGGCAGGTAGCGGCTGATCCTGGATCGGTGAACAGGCTTGCAGCTCGGTCCAGCTGAAATCCAAGTCACCCGCCGGACACAGCGGCAGGCCGATGGTGGGCACGTCGGCCGGAACCCCGGGCGCCATGGCGGGCCAGTCATCGAGCTTGCCGATGAACACCAGCGCCGCCTCGGAGTGCTTCAGCACATGGGCGACGGAATCGGCGGTGAGGTTGGGATAGAGCGGCACCGAGACATGCCCGGCCATCCAGATGGCCAGGTCGGCGATGATCCAGTGCGCGCAATTTTTCGAGATCAGGGCTACGTGCGAACCCTGGGGCAGTTCCCTCGCACGCAGCCAATGCGCGGCGCAGCGGGCCTGGTGGCCGACCTCGGCCCAAGTGAGGGTCTGCACCTCGTCGCCGCCGACGGGCTGCACCAGGAAGGGTTTGCGCGGATGCCGCGCTTCACGTTCGAAGAAGACCTGCAACGGCAAACGAAAAGCGACGGGCATGGGACGCGCTCCTTTGTGGTCCGATGATAGCCAACCAAGCACTTGCTCGGCTGACTATATAGCACACACAAAGCAGTGAAAGCGCCTACGGGTGTTTCACACTGACCAGGCTCATCAGCCCCGCCAGCGGGCATTCCCCCTCCAACTCCGCCAGGCTGGCGGTGTACATCGGCAGCGGTTGACGCTGATGGCCATGCTGCAAAAAGCTGATCAGGCTGCCGACCAGCGGCTGATGGCTGACCAGCAGCACATTCTCATCCGTGTCGAGCTTTTCCAGCACCTGCTGCGGATTGCCGTCCGGTGTCAGCCAGGGCACGGTGCGGATGTCCGGCACGAAGCCCAGCGCTTCACGCACCAGCTGCGCGGTCTGCTGCGCCCGTACATACGGGCTGGCAATGATCGCGCTGATGGGCTGGCCGATCAGGTGCGCCGCGCTGCGCAAGACTTCGGCGCGGCCATGCTCGGTCAGCTCGCGCTCGGCATCGGTGCGGGCATGCGCTTGGGCCTCACCGTGCCGCAAAATCCACAGTTTCACAGTTTTGGCTCTTCATCGCGCACCGGGTGCGGTGCTGGCGGCACGCTGTGGGCGGCTTCGCCTTCCGGCGCACGCGGCGTCGGCCAGTCGGCGAATGGCCAGGGCTTTTGCTCGGTGTGGAAACTGCCGAAGCGGCCGATCTGCGCGAGGAACTGGCTCAGGCTGTCGCCAAAGTTCATCAGGCCCAGGTTCGGCGCGCCGTAGACCAGCCGGTAAATCAGTTGCACCACCACCAACGCACCGAGCAGGAATTGCGCCACTTGCCACACCAGGGCAAACACCAGCATCCACAAGATGCGCAGGGCGATGGACTCGTACTTGGGAGCTGCTTTCGGATCGTTCATGACGCGTTCCTCAGTTGAAACCACTGGTGGAAATAAAGTCGACATCGGTTTTCGGCTCGGCGCGCATCAGCAACTCGATGACCTGATTCAGGGTGCGCCCTTCAAACAGGATCGCGTGCAACCCGGCGACCAGCGGCATGTACACGCCGGCCTCCTGGGCCTTGGCCTTGAGCACCTTGAGGGTATTGACCCCTTCGGCCACTTCGCCCAGGCGCGCCACGGCGTCCTCCAGGCTCAGGCCCTGGCCGAGGGCGAAACCGACCTGATAGTTACGGCTTTTCGGCGACGAGCAGGTGACGATCAGGTCGCCCACGCCCGCCAGGCCCAGGAACGTCATCGGGTTGGCGCCCTGGCTCACCGCGAAGCGGGTCATTTCCGCCAGCGCGCGGGTGATCAGCATGCTCTTGGTGTTCTCGCCCATGCCCAGCGCCACCGCCATCCCGGCAATGATCGCGTAGACGTTTTTCAGCGCACCGCCCAGCTCGACGCCGAAACGATCGCCACTGGCGTACACGCGGAAGGTGCGCCCATGCAGCACGGCCTGGACCCGCTCACACAGTGCTTCATCTTCACTGGCGATCACGGTGGCGGTCAGTGCATGTTCGGCCACTTCCCGCGCCAGGTTCGGCCCGGACAGCACGCCGATGCGCGCCTGCGGGGCGATCTCTTCAAGGATTTCGCTCATCAGCTTGAAGGTGTGCGCCTCGATGCCCTTGGTCAAGCTGACCAGCAGCTTGCCCGCCAGGCGTTCGGCGTGAGGCGCGAGTACCGAACGCAAGGCACTCGAAGGCAGCGCGACGAAACACAGCTCGCAGGCCTCCAGGGTCGCCTGCAAGTCGGTGACCGGCTCGACCGCCGGATGAATCTTGATGCCTTTAAGGTAACGAGGGTTTTCTCGATGGACGCGAATGGCCTCGGCCTGTTCGGGATCGCGCATCCACTGGCGCACCGCATGACCGTTCTCAGCCAGCAGGTTAGCCACGGCGGTACCAAAACTTCCGCCTCCCAGGACCGCAATAGGGCGCTGTTCAGTCATATGCAATCCGTTAATCCATACCAGTGGCGATGGCCGCATTATACGGAGCCCCCCGCTTGCGGCCAGCCCCCGTATCAATTCACACGCCTGTCGGAAAATGCCATAGCGACGCGGGGTAATTGCAAAGGCGACGACTGGCAAATGGCCCGGCCTCGGTTAACATGGTCGGCTATCCGTAATTATCAAGGCCGTGCCGTGTATTTGGGCCCTCCTCCCCGTTCATCGTTGTGGTTGATGCTGTTGTGCAGCGGCGCGGTGTTCGCCGACGACCTGTTCCTCGACAACCAACCGCTGCCACAGGTGCTGACTGCCACTCGCCTCAAACAATCGGCCGCCGCCGTGCCCGGCAGCATGACCGTGATCGACAGCGAACTGATCAAGGCCAGCGGCGCGCGGGACATCGCTGAGTTGCTGCGGCTGGTGCCGGGCATGATGGTCGGCTACACCAGCGGCAACCAGGCGGCGGTGAACTACCACGGCACCAATGCCAGCGATGCGCGACGCATGCAGGTCTTGATCGACGGCCGCTCGGTGTACCGCGCAGGCCTGGCCACGGTGGACTGGAGCGATATTCCGGTGGCCATGGAAGACATCGAGCGCATCGAAGTGTTCCGCGGGCCCAACACCGTCAGCTACGGCGCCAATGCGTTGATGGCTGTGGTGAATATCCTCACGCGCTCACCGGCCGACAGCCACGGTTCAAGGGTAAAAGTGGTACGCGGCGAACGCGGGATCAACGACTTCTATGCCAGCCAGGGCGTAGGCTGGGAAACCGGCGACCTGCGCCTGTCGATGTCCGGGCAGCAGGACGATGGCTTTGACAGCAACGCGGTGGGCGCCGACCGTCGTGACGGCCGGCGTCTCAACCGCTTCAGCCTGGCGGTGAGCCAGACGCTGAACACGCAACAGAGCATCGACTGGCAACTGAATGCCAAGGAAGGGACCAACCAGCGTCCTTATACCTACACGCCGGTATTCGCCGGGATTACCGAGGGCGGCAACAATTCCGACGTTACCGCCAAGGACTATGCCGGCTCCCTGCGCTGGAATTTCGATTTCAATCCCGAACACAGCCTGTATATCCAGGGCTCGGCCCAACAATGGGACCGCCGGCAGATCTGGAAAGCCTGTGACGCCAAGGTGTCGTTCAGCCCGGAATTGACCCGGCTGTGGCAGCTCAACCCCAATTATGCCGAGCGATTGGCCCGGCATATGGACACCTACAGCCAAGGTGTTGCGCCTCCCGGCAGCGCCGACGAACAAGCACTGGGCAACCAAGTATTGGACCAATGGCGCAACGGCGCCAGCCAGAGCGTATGCGGCGACATCGACCAAAGCACCCGCGAAAGCCGCTACGACCTGGAGATCCAGGACACCCTGAGCCTGTCCGACAGCCTGCGCCTGGTCAGCGGTATGAACTATCGCTATGACCGCGCCGACTCCGACACCTATTTCAACGGCACTCTGGATGACACCACCTGGCGCCTGTTCGGCCAGCTCGAATGGCGCGCCAGCGAGCACTGGTTGCTGCAGGGCGGCGCCATGTACGAAGACACCCACCTGAGCGGCAACTCGCTGACGCCGCGGGTGGCAGTCAACTACCTGATCAACCCGCGCCACGGCCTGCGCGCGGTGTACTCCGAGGCGATCCGTTCGCCGGACATGTTCGAGAACAACGTCAACTGGAGCTATCGCGTCACCAACCTCGACTCGCCGGCCTACGGGCAGAATTCCGGGCAGTACTTCGTGGTCACGCGCGGCCCGGGCAATCTCGACAAAGAACTGATGAAATCCCGTGAATTGGGCTATAACGGCTTTTTTGCCGACATCGGGCTGAACATGGACGTGAAACTGTTCTACGACGAAATCACCGACATGATCAGTTCGCCGCTGCGCAACAATCAGTACATTGCCAGCAACGCCAACAGCTCGCGCTTTACCGGCGCAGAATCCCAATTCGACTGGCGCATGAGCAACGCCGACCGCCTGCGGCTGACCTACGCTTACGTCGACGCCAGCACCAGCAACCCGCTGGACAAGGCGCAAACCGCACGCAACAGCGGTTCGGCCGGCTGGTTGCGCGAATGGGGGCAAGGCTGGTCCAGCGCCCTGTTCTACTATGGCGACGACGCCCTTAACCGCTATCGCTTCGAACGGGTCGACCTGCGGGTCGCCAAGCGCATGGCCCTGGGCAACGCCAACGTGGAACTGGCCGGCATGTTGCAACAACGCCTGGACAACCAGCCCACCACCTGGGCCGACAACAACTACGACCATCGCCAAGTGCTCTACTTCAGCGCGGAGTTAGAGTTCTGACATGGGCGCTCAGTCACGGATGACCCTCCTCTCTCTCCCCAGACGCTGGCAACGCGGCCTGCTGCTGCTGTGCCTGCTGCTCAGCGTACCGGCCTGGAGCGCCGATATCCTGCTGACCGCCGCCGAAGACGGCGCCGGGGTGCAGGCCTTCGTCCAGGCGCTCACCCAGCAGCGCCCCGACGACCGTGTAACCTTCACCCCCCTCGCCAACCTGCCCGTGCCCAGCCGCCTACCGGCCAATACGCGCCTGATCCTGTTGGACCTGCCCAGCCTCGACTGGCGCCTGCAGGATACCCAGGGGCCGTCGACCCTGGTGTTGCGCATCAGCCGCCTGCAGGCCCACCAGCGCATGGGCCAGGGCGTGCCGGGCAAAATCAGCCTGCTGTGGAGTGACCCGCCGCTGGAGCGCCAACTGCGGCTGATCGCCACAATCCTGCCCCAGGCCCGCCGCATCGGCGTGCTTTACGGCGCCGACAGTGAATTCCTGCTCCGCGAGTTGCGCCAATACGCCGCGCCGATGGGCCTGGAGATCGTGCCCCAGCGCTGGGACGACATTAACGACAGTCGCCCGCTGCAGCATTTGTTCAGAAACAGCGATGTGCTGCTCGGCCTTGACGACCCGCAGTTATACAACCCGAAAACCGCGAAAAACCTGCTGCTCAGCAGTTATGCCCGGCAACTGCCGCTGGTGGGGCCCAATGCCGGCTTCGTCAAGGCCGGCAGCCTGGCCAGTACTTACAGCGACCAGACCGACTGGCTGGCCGTACTCGACCGCCTGCTCGATCACCCGCCGGCCGGCTGGCCGCGCGCCATGTACCCGGAGCGCTTCAAAGTCGTGGGCAACCCGCAAGTCGCACGCTCACTGGGCATCGAACAGGTCGACGAAGCCAACGTCGCCGCCCGCCTGGCCGAAGGAGAACAACGCCCATGACCTTACGTCGTCGTTGGGACATCAACACCCGCACCCAGCTCATCACCCTGGGGCCGGCGCTGTTGCTGACGTTGCTGTTGATCAGCTTCTTCACCTTCGTGCGGATCCAGGACCTGCGCCAGGAACTCGACCACACCGGCCAGTTGATCGCCAACCAATTGGCCCCGGCCACCGAATACGGAGTGATCTCCGGCAACAACGACGTGCTCGACAGCCTGCTGCGCGCGACGCTGGCCACGCCCCATGTGCGCTTCCTGGAGATCCAGGACAGCGCCGAGAACATCCTGGTGTACGTCGAGCAACCGTCGGAAAACCACGACCGCTCGCTGTCGGTCAAAGTGTTCCAGGCCCCGATCCGCCTGCAACATATCCAATTGGGCAATGACTTTTTCCAGGACAACCTCAACGAACCCAAGGCGCCGCGTGCCGACTACCTGGGCCGGGTGATCGTCGGCATGTCCAACGATGCCTTCAGCCAGCGCCAACAGGAGATTCTGTTCAAGGCCGGCGTGCTCGCGCTGTTCGCCCTGCTGTTCACCTTTTTGCTCGCGCGGCGCCTGGCCGCCAGCCTGTCGCAGCCGATCAGCGCGATGGGCAATGCAGTCAAGGCGATCCAGCAAGGCGACTACAAGACCCCGCTGCCGATTGTCGATGACTCCGAACTGGGCGACCTCTCGCGGCACATCAACAACCTTGCCGAAGGCCTCAACCAGGCCAGCCGCGAACAGCAGCAGGCCATGGCGCAACTGATCCAGACCCGCGAGGAAGCCGAACGGGCGAACAACGCCAAGTCGGACTTCCTGGCGATGATGAGCCACGAGCTGCGCACGCCGATGAACGGCGTGCTGGGCATGCTGCAGTTGCTGGAAACCACCGAGATGACCGAAGAGCAGACCGAATATGCGGCGCTGGCCTCCGAGTCCACGGAACATTTGCTCAAGGTCATCAATGACATCCTCGACTTCTCGCGCATCGAACGCGCGGCCCTGGAGCTGGAACACATTCCGTTCAACCTCGCAGACCTGATCAACAGCTGCGCCCAGGCCTTCCAGCACAGCGCCCAGCAACGCGGGCTGAGCCTCGAACTGCCGATCCCGCCGGGCTTGGACACATTGCGCGTGCAGGGCGACCCGACGCGTATCCGCCAGATTCTGGTGAACCTGATCGGCAACGCGCTCAAGTTCACCGAGCACGGCAGCGTCAGCGTCGAGCCCCATTGGCAACCCCTCGACCATGAACTGGTGTGGTTCACCTGCACCGTGCGCGACAGCGGCATTGGCATTTCCGCCGAGCGCCTGGAACTGATGTTCGATGCGTTCCAGCAGGCCGACAGTTCCATTTCAAGACGTTACGGCGGCACCGGCCTGGGCCTGCCCATCGCCCGCACCCTGGCCGAACGCATGGGCGGCACCCTGCGCGCGCAGAGCGAAGAAGGTCGCGGTTCGGTATTCACCCTGGAAATCCCGCTGGCCATCGACCAGCACAGCGTGCCGGCCATCGCCGCCAACGCCGAAGGCAAAGCCAGTGCGGGCGACGGCCGCCATGTGCTGCTGGTGGAAGACAACCCGGTCAACCGCACCGTGGTCGAAGCCATGCTGCGCAGCCTGGGCTTTGAGGTCAGCCTGGCCACCGACGGCGCCGAAGCGATCCGCAGCGCCGAGAGCCTGATTTTCACCGCGATCCTGATGGATTGCCGGCTACCGCTGATCGACGGCTACGAAGCCACCCGCCAGATTCGCCAACTGCCGGGCTGCGCCGACCTGCCGATCATCGCCCTCACCGCCAACGCCTTGCAGGGCGATCGGGAACTCTGCCTGGCCGCCGGAATGAACGATTACCTGGCCAAGCCGTTCAAACGCACGGATTTGCAGCAAATCCTGCAGCGTTGGGTGCAATAGCGCCGCGCCATCAGCCAACTGCGACTGGCGTGAAAGACGAAAGTGCGGCAGTCTTAGGCACCCGAACGGACCGATAAACAGGCCCGGTTTAAAATTTCAGTGAACAAGTGTACATTCAGTGCCTTGACGCTGTGACTTTCACTACAACGCAATAGTCTATGTGTAGGCTGCCGATGTGAGGCATGAACGCTTCAGTCGGTTCGGGAAGATTTGCCCTACCCTGCCGCATGGGATTATTGAGGAGCTCGCATGACCAAACAAAACGCCTTTACTCGGGAAGACCTGCTGCGCTGCAGTCGCGGTGAGCTGTTCGGCCCAGGTAACGCGCAACTGCCCGCCCCGAACATGCTGATGGTGGATCGCATCACCCATATCAGTGAAGAGGGTGGCAAGTACGGCAAAGGTGAATTGGTCGCCGAGCTGGATATCACCCCGGACCTGTGGTTCTTCGCCTGTCATTTCGAAGGCGACCCTGTCATGCCGGGCTGCCTGGGCCTCGACGCCATGTGGCAACTGGTCGGTTTCTACCTCGGCTGGCAAGGCTTGCCGGGCCGCGGTCGCGCCCTGGGTTCGGGCGAAGTGAAGTTCTTTGGCCAGGTTCTGCCGAGTGCCAAGAAAGTCACCTACAACATTCAAATCAAGCGCGTCCTCAAGGGCAAGCTGAACCTGGCGATCGCCGACGGTTCGGTGACTGTCGACGGTCGCGAGATCTATACTGCCGAAGGCCTTCGGGTCGGCGTATTCACTTCCACTGACAACTTTTAAGGGTTATCCGCATGCGCCGCGTCGTTATCACTGGTCTGGGCATCGTTTCTTGCCTGGGCAATGACAAAGAGACCGTCACCGCTAACCTGCGTGCAAGTCGCCCTGGCATCCGCTTCAACCCGGAATATGCCGAAATGGGTCTGCGTAGCCAGGTTTCCGGCTCCATCGACCTGCCCCTCGAAGAGTTGATCGATCGCAAGATCTACCGCTTCGTCGGCCACGCTGCCGCCTACGCCTACCTGGCCATGAAGGACGCCATCGCCGATTCCGGCCTGAGCCACGATCAGGTCTCGAACGTGCGTACCGGCCTGATCGCCGGTTCCGGCGGCGCGTCCACCCTGAACCAGATGGAAGCGCTGGACATCCTGCGCGAGAAAGGTGTGAAGCGCGTTGGCCCGTACCGTGTCACGCGGACCATGGGCAGCACCGTTTCCGCCTGCCTGGCCACGCCGTTCCAGATCAAGGGCGTGAACTACTCGATCTCCTCCGCCTGCGCCACCAGTGCTCACTGCATCGGTAACGCGGTTGAGCAGATCCAGCTGGGCAAGCAGGACATCGTGTTCGCCGGCGGCGGCGAAGAAGAACATTGGAGCCAATCGTTCCTGTTCGACGCCATGGGCGCGCTGTCCACCCAGTACAACGACACCCCGGAAAAGGCCTCCCGCGCCTACGACGCCAAGCGTGACGGTTTCGTCATCGCCGGCGGCGGCGGCATGGTGGTGGTTGAGGAGCTGGAACACGCTCTGGCCCGTGGCGCGAAGATCTACGCGGAAATCGTCGGCTACGGCGCCACTTCCGACGGCTACGACATGGTTGCGCCAAGCGGTGAAGGCGCCATCCGCTGCATGCAGATGGCCATGTCCACCGTGGATACCCCGATCGACTACCTGAACACCCACGGCACCTCGACTCCGGTCGGCGACGCCAAGGAAATGGAAGGCGTGCGCGCGGTATTCGGCGACAAGGCACCGGCCATCAGCTCCACCAAGAGCCTGTCGGGTCACTCCCTGGGCGCCGCCGGCGTTCACGAAACGATCTACTGCCTGCTGATGATGGAAGGCAACTTCATGGCTGGCTCGGCCAACATCGAAGAGATGGACCCGGTCGTGGCCGATATGCCGATCCTGACCAAGACCGTCGAAAACGTAAAAGTCGACACCGTGATGAGCAACAGCTTCGGCTTCGGTGGCACTAACGCCACCCTGGTGCTGAAACGCTGGCAGGGCAAGTAAGCCCCGCAGCTTGATCAGATGAAAACGCCCCGACTGGTTCGGGGCGTTTTTTTTGCGCTTGAATTCGGGGTCACCTCGCTTGTACGCGGGTGTTGCTCCGTTGCCTCGAACTGATGCTGGGAATCCTGCCCGCCGCTACCTGGAAAAAATCCTGGAACACTTGAGTGCCAGCATGTTCTATAACTGCATGACTTTCTTCCTGCCACGCTTGAGAGGTTCGCCATGCCTGTTACCGTCAACACCCTGAATGCCGACAACTTCCGCCACAGCCTCAACATCGATAACCACGAGTTGTTCACCGATCTGCCCAAAAGCCTGGGCGGTGACGACACCGCGCCCTCGCCCCACGACTATTTCGACGCAGCCCTGGCGTCGTGTAAGGCCCTGACCCTGAAGCTGTATGCGCAGAGAAAGGGCATCCCGCTGACCGGCGTAACCGTGGAAATCACCCACGACGACAGCGAAGAGCAAAAGGGCAAGTACCACCTCAACGTCAAGCTGACGCTCAAGGGCGTGCTCACCGATCAGCAACGCGACGAACTGCACCGCATCGCCGACCGCTGCCCGATACACAAGCTGATGACCACCGCCGAGGTGAGTATCGAGACGAAATTGTCGGAAGGTGCCTTCAGCCAATAGCGGCAACCTCCGGTCGAGCGGGTTATGCTCAGGGCTATCCAACCCGCTCCGACAGGGACGCACCATGACCACCCTCACCGTGATCCGCCCTCGCCTCGAAGATGTCGAAGGCCAGCCCATCCTGCGCCCGCTGCCATCGCGAGAATGCCGTAGCGTCGGGCCGTTCGTGTTTTTCGACCATATGCTGGCGACCCGCTATGCACCGGGCAGCGGCATGAATATCCGCCAGCATCCGCACATCGGCCTGTCGACCCTCACCTACCTGTTCGAAGGCACCTTGCAGCACAAGGACAGCCTCGGTTCGGACCAAATGGTGCAGGCCGGCGATGTGAGCTGGATGACCGCCGGCAGCGCGATTGCCCACGTCGAGCGCACGCCCGAAGCAATCAAGAGCAAGGGGTTCAGCCTGCATGGGCTGCAAGTGTGGCTCGCCTCCCCCAAGGACCACGAGAGCGGCCCGGGGCATTACAGCCACCATCCAGCGGCTGACCTACCGGTCAGCGACAACCTGGGCGTGCAGGTCCGCCTGATCGCCGGCAATGGCTTCTGCCTCAAATCACCGGTGCCGGTGCTGTCGCCCACGCTGTACGCCGATGTGCAGATGCAGACGGCCACCACCCTGCTGATCCCCGACGAGCATGAAGAACGCGCGGTGTATGTGCTGGAGGGTGACGTGCAATTGGACGGTGAGCCGCTTGAGGCACACAGCCTGGTGGTGTTGCCGAGCGGACAGGCGATGACCCTGTCTGCCGACAGCGATTGTCACCTGGTGGTGTTCGGTGGCGCGCCGCTGGATGGGCCACGCCGGATCAACTGGAATTTTGTCGCGAGCGACCCGGCCGTGATCGAGCAGGCCCGGCAGCGTTGGGCGGCTGGGGATTGGCCAACGGTGCCCGGTGAAACCGAAAGAATTGAGTTGCCGGTGAGATAGCCGCCTGCTCCCACATTTAACCGCGTTTACCCTGTAGGAATGCGCTCGAATGTGGGAGCAGGCTTGTTCACGATGAGGCCAGGACAGACGCCAGAGACTTAGCCCTTGAACACTTCATCCAACAAGTTATGCATCGACTGGAAGGCCCGCGCAGCGGTCTTCGCGTCGTACATCATCATGCCCGGCACGTTGGCATGCGGGTCGGTGAAGGAATGCACCGCACCGCCATAGCTCAGCAGTTGCCAATCCACACCGGCCGCGTTCATCTCATCTTCGAACGCTGGCAGTTGTGCTTTCGGCACCAGCGGGTCGGAAGCACCATGCAACACCAGCACGGAACCCTTGATGTTCTTCGCATCCGCCGGGTTTGGCGTGTCGAGGGTGCCGTGGAACGACACCGCAGCCTTCAACGCTGCGCCGGTGCGCGCCAGCTCCAGCGCACAGCAACCGCCGAAGCAGAAACCGAAGGTGGCCAACCTGGACGTATCCACCGCAGCTTCGCTCTGGCCTTGCAGTTGCGCTAACGCGGCCTGCATGCGCTTGTTCAGCAACGGGCGGTCATTCTTCAACGGCATCATCGCCGCACCGGCTTCATCGTTATTCGACGGGCGCACGGTTTGCCCGTACAGGTCGGCGATCAGCACCACGTAGCCTTTGCTGGCGACGCGCTTGGCAATCTCTTCGGCCCCTGCACTCACGCCCATCCAGTTCGGTGCCATCAACAGGCCCGGCAGCGGGCCGGTTTGGCTGGCATCGAAGGCCAGGCGGCTTTCATAAGACTGGCCATCAATCTGATAGACCACGGAACGCACAGTGACTTGGCTCATCATTTACTCCAGTTGAGGTTGCACAAGAACGAAAAAACCCGCCGAAGCGGGTTTTTCTACAACGGGGTTAAACCGACAGTTCAACCAACAGCTTGTTCAGTCGGCGCACATAGGCGGCCGGGTCTTTCAGGCTGTCGCCGGCAGCCAGGGCTGCCTGGTCGAAGAGGATGTGCGACAGGTCGCCAAAACGCTCTTCGCTCTGTTCGCCGTCGAGTTTCTCGATCAGCGGGTGAGCCGGGTTGAATTCGAAGATCGGCTTGGAGTCCGGTACCTTCTGACCGCTGGCTTCGAGGATCTGACGCATCTGCATGCCCAGGTCCTGCTCGCCGATGGCCAGGATCGCCGGGGAGTCGGTCAGACGGTGGGAAACCCGCACTTCGCTGACGGCGTCGCCCAGGGAGGCCTTGATCCGCTCAACCAGGCCTTCCTTGGACTTGGCCACTTCTTCAGCGGCTTTTTTGTCTTCTTCGGAATCCAGGTTGCCCAGGTCCAGGTCGCCACGCGCCACGTCGACGAAGGTCTTACCGTCGAATTCGCTGAGGTAGCTCATCAGCCACTCATCGATACGGTCGGTCAGCAGCAGCACTTCGATGCCTTTCTTGCGGAAGACTTCCAGGTGCGGGCTGTTCTTGACCTGAGCGTAGGTCTCGCCCGTCAGGTAGTAGATCTTGTCCTGACCTTCCTTGGCGCGTGCCAGGTACTCGGCCAGGGACACCACCTGCTCGCCGTCTTCGCCCTGGGTGGAGGCAAAACGCAGCAGGCCGGCGATTTTTTCCTTGTTGGCGAAATCTTCCGCCGGGCCTTCTTTCATGACCTGGCCGAAGTTCTTCCAGAAGCCTTTGTATTGCTCAGGCTCGTTCTTCGCCAGTTTTTCCAGCATGTCGAGGACGCGCTTGGTCAGCGCCGACTTCATGGAGTCGATGATCGGGTCTTTCTGCAGGATTTCCCGCGACACGTTCAGCGACAGGTCGTTGGAGTCGACCACGCCTTTGATAAAGCGCAGGTACAGCGGCAGGAACGATTCCGCCTGGTCCATCACGAACACGCGCTGCACGTAGAGCTTCAGGCCCTTTGGCGCTTCGCGCTGGTACAGGTCGAACGGCGCGCGGGCCGGTACGTAGAGCAGCGAGCTGTATTCCAGCTTGCCTTCGACCTTGTTGTGGCTCCAGCTCAGCGGGTTTTCGTAGTCGTGCCCGATGTGCTTGTAGAACTCCTGGTATTCCTCGTCCTTGATCTCGGTACGCGGACGGGTCCACAGAGCGCTGGCGCGGTTGACGGTTTCCCACTCAACGGCCGGTGCTTCTTCGCCTTCGGCGGCGGCCTGCTCTTTCGGCAATTCGATCGGCAGGGCGATGTGGTCGGAATACTTCTTGATGATGTTGCGCAGGCGCCAGCCATCGGCAAATTCGTCTTCACCGGGTTTCAGGTGCAGCACGATGCGCGTACCGCGATCAGCCTTGTCGAGGGTAGCGACTTCAAACTCGCCCTCGCCTTTCGAAGACCAATGCACGCCTTCGCTGGCGTCAAGGCCGGCGCGGCGGCTGAACACTTCAACCTTGTCGGCGACGATGAAGGCCGAGTAGAAGCCCACGCCGAACTGGCCAATCAGGTGCGAATCTTTCTTCTGGTCGCCCGAAAGGTGCTTCATGAAATCGGCAGTGCCGGATTTGGCGATGGTCCCCAGGTGGGTGATCGCATCCTCACGGCTCATGCCGATACCGTTATCTTCGAGGGTGACGGTCTTGGCGTCTTTGTCGAAGCTCACGCGGATTTTCAGTTCGGCGCCGCCTTCCAGCAACTCCGGCTTGGACAGGGCTTCGAAACGTAATTTGTCGACAGCGTCAGAGGCGTTCGAGATCAACTCGCGAAGGAAAATTTCCTTGTTGGAATACAGCGAATGGATCATGAGGTGCAGCAGTTGCTTCACCTCGGTCTGGAAGCCCAGGGTTTCCTTTTGAGTTTCCACACTCATGGTCATCAAACTCCAATTGGATGGCAGTGGCCGCGCCCTGAAGGGTTGGCGGCGGGTTGTCATCAAAGTTGGGGGCTAAGACCAGGATTTCAAGGGCGGGACACTTCTCCGATCTTGAAATGCGCGCGGGCGGTGGCGATGGGTTCGGCCGCGGTGCTTTGCCAGGCGGTGATCGACACGTTCGCCACCCGTCGACCTTGGCGCCAGACCTGGCACTTGGCGTAAGTGTCGCGAAACTGGCCGGCGCGCAGGTAATCCAGGGAAAAGTCGATGATTTTCGGCAGGCCCGGTGCGCCGGTGAACACCAGCAGGTGCAACGCGGCGCAGAGTTCCATAAAGCCTGCAATCACACCGCCGTGCAGCGCCGGCAATATTGGGTTACCAATGTTGTCCTTGTTGGCCGGCAGGCGGAACAGCAGCTCATCGCCTATCCGCGTGCATTCGATGCCGATCAGCTTGGCGTAGGGGATCAGATCGAGCAGCGCCTTGTAGTTGCCGTGCTCATGGGCCTGCTCCAGACGTGTCTTGAAGTGATGTGTCATACCTGTTCTCCCGTGACTGTACTGCCCAGCCCCTGCGCGCCCTTGAGGCGCTTGCCCATACGCATGAATGTCCCCACCGTGTGGGCGACGGGTTGTTGCGGGTCGTCCTGATAAGCGAAACCACGGGTGAAAATCACGTCGGTGGTCACCCGGTAGCACTGAGCGAAACCATACACCGGCTTGTGCGGTTCGGCGGGATGCATGTAGTCGATGCGCAGGTCGAGGGTCGGGCACACCTCGAACTCCGGCAACACGCACAGGGTGGCCATGCCGCAGGCGGTGTCCATCAGCGAGGTCAATGCGCCACCATGGATCACGCCCGTCTGGGGATCACCCACGATCATCGGGCTGTAGGGCAGAACCAGGGTAATCCCCTCCTCGCTGGCTTGATGAACGGCAATACCCAGCACCTGGCAATGGCGCAACGCTGAAATAAAGCGCTTGGCACGCTCTAACAAGGGATTTTCGGTCATTCGGTTCAGACTCTGATGAATGTGGGTCCGGCGCAGTATGGACCGTCGGAAAAAGTTCCTTGGGAAAATGCTTTATATATCTGTGGGATATAAGGAACTAATGCTGGCCCCATGTGCTCGAAAGGCCAGTAGATATCTTCACTAAGGAGAAACACCCAATGCGCAAGACTTTAGCTATTTCCATGATGCTGGCCGCTGCCCTCGGTCTCGCTGCCTGCGACAAGAAATCCGAAAACAAGGCCCAAGATGCCGCCGCGCACTCTGAGCAAGCTCAGAAAGATATGGCTGCAGCACAGGATAAAGTGAACGAAGCTGCGAAAGAAAACGGCGATGCTGCCAAAGCTCAGGCCGAATCGAACAAAGCCGCAGCACAAGAAGCAGCACCTGCTACCCCAGCAACCGGTTCTTGATACCGGGGCTTGAAATAGCTTGGCTGCAAAAAGAAAGCCCGCTTAGATAGCGGGCTTTACTTTGTCTGCTGTTGGCGCGCAGTGCGATAAACCGGCGCTATGCCCGCAGCGCTTTACGCCACCGGGTCTTTGGCCACGTCCGGCAGCGACGTATCGGTCTGCGTATACACCATCACTTGCAGCACGTCGGAATGAAACTCTCGGCGATACAGCACCAATACCACCCCGGCGCTCATCGACATGAACAGCCAGGGGCTGACAAACCATGCCAGCATGGTCATCCCGAAGTAATAAGCGCGCAGGCCAAAGTTGAACTGGTTGGCCGCCATCGAAATCACCCGCGCCGCCCGCAGGGCAAACGCCTTGCGCTCCTGCTCCGACACGTGCCGCTCACCGATCATCGGCGCCGACCCCACCAGCACCGCGGCAAAGTTGTACTGGCGCATGCACCAGCTGAACGTGAAGAACGCGTAGACGAACACCAGTGCCAGGCACAGCAGCTTGATCTCCGACATACCCTGGGATGCCTGCTGCACCAGGGGAATATCGGCCAGCAATGAAACCGCCCGCTCCGAGGCGCCCAACACGGTGAGAATGCCCGCAAGGATGATCAAGGTGCTGGAGGCGAAGAACGAGGCGTTGCGCTCAAGATTGCCAATCACACTGGCGTCGGCGATGCGGTTGTCACGCAGCAGCATGCGACGCATCCAGTCTTCGCGATACAGGTGCAGCACGCTGGCCAGGCATGCAGTGTCGCGGGCTTTCCAGGTGGCATAACGGGTGTAGCCGCCCCAACAGAGGACGAACCAGAGGGCGGCAAGCAAGTGGATCAGGTTGGCTTCGATAAACGGCATGCGGGTCCTTATACACGACAGATTTCATGAACCCGGTTAAGTGTGGGCGCCGGGTTCCAGCTTGAGCTTTGCGTTACTCCTTCGACGTTAGCCCACGGAAAAAGACACTGCCCGCCGCCCATAAAAAATGCCCCGTATCAATCGATACGGGGCATTTCAATACAGCCTGAAGCCGGGGGTTACGCGACCGCTTCGCTGCGCTTGCCCAGCATGCGGTCAACCACCACCGCGGCCACCAGCATCATCACCGATGGCACCAGCCACGCCAGGCCCTGCTCGCTCAACGGCAGGTTGGCCAATTGCGACGGCATCCAGCCCGCCAGGCCGGCGCCCTTGAGCGCATCGATGCAGCCGAAGATGAACGACACCAACATCACCGGGCCAACGATGCGGCTCTGCTCCTGCCAGAAGTCTTTGCAGAAGCTCAAAGCCACCAGCACGATGCATGGCGGGTAGATCGCAGTGAGCACCGGGATCGAAAACGCGATCAGTTTGGTCAGGCCCAGGTTGGACACGAACAGCGAGAACAGCGCCAGGATCACCACCAGGGTCTTGTAGGACAGCGGCAGGATCCGGCTGAAGTACTCGGCGCAGGCACAGGTCAGGCCGACGGCGGTGACCAGGCAGGCCAGGGAGATCAGCACGGCCAGGAAGCCACTGCCCAGGGAACCAAAGGTGTGTTGCACGTAGGCATGCAGGACAGCGGCGCCATTGGCGGCACCGGCGGCGATCTCATGGCTGCCCGCCCCGAGGCGGAACAGGCTGACATACACCAACGCCAGGCCGACGCCGGCAATCAGCCCGGCAATGATCGCGTAGCGGGTGATCAATTTAGGCGATTCGACACCACGGGAACGGATCGCGTTGACGATCACGATACCGAACACCAGCGCGCCCAGGGTATCCATGGTCAGGTAACCATTGATAAAGCCTTGGGAGAACGGCGCGGCCACGTATTCCGGGTTGGCGACGCCCACATCACCGGCCGGCAAGGCAAACGCGGCGATACCAAGGATGGACAGCGCGATGATTTTCAGCGGCGCAAGGAAACGGCCCACGGTGTCCAACAGACGGCCCGGGTACAGGGAGACGAAAAACACCACCAGAAAGTACACCGAGCTGTAGAGGAACAGCGCCAGCGGGCTTTCACCGGTCAACGGCGCCAGGCCCACTTCAAAGGACACGGTCGCGGTACGCGGGGTGGCGAACAGCGGCCCTACCGCCAGATACGCTGCCGCCGCCAGCAGGCCACCGGCGATCTTGCCGATCGGGCTGCTCAACGCATCCATACCACCACCGACCTTGGCCAGGGCGATCACGGTGACCACCGGGAGCCCGACTGCGGTGATCAGGAAACCCAACGCCGCCATCCAGACATGGGGCCCGGACTGCAAACCAACGATAGGCGGGAAGATGATGTTGCCGGCCCCCACAAACAGGGCAAAAGTCATGAAGCCCAACGCCAGGATGTCCTGGCTTTTCAACACTTTCATTTGAGGAAATACCACACTACTGAATCGGAATTTAGAGAGGGCTTCCCTATGGATGAGGGAAATGCTGCCGGCCCTTGTGGGCACCGACCGGTCTAGCGCGCGGCTTCCTTTTGGGATGCGAGCGCTTAAAGAGGCGGCAAGGTTACAGAATTTGGCCGATAAACGCACTGTTGCAGGGCGAACTGTCCGATAAGCGACATTGGAATGTCGTGTTTTCATACTTAATGTGGCAATACAGACAAAAAATGTGGGAGGGAGCTTGCTCCCGATAGCGGAGGTTCAATCACATCATCAGTGACTGAGCCACCGCTATCGGGAGCAAGCCCCCTCCCACATGGGACCAAGTACATTTCAATAAATGGGCCGCCCAGAATGCACAAAGGCCACCCGAAGGTGGCCTTTGCTGGTGAAGCGTCAGTTAAGCGCGAGGCTTACTTGACTGCCCAACCGGTCAGCTCGGCCAAGGCCTTGCCGATGTCTGCCAGCGAACGCACGGTTTTTACGCCTGCGTCTTGCAGTGCAGCGAATTTTTCGTCTGCAGTGCCTTTGCCGCCAGAGATGATTGCGCCAGCATGGCCCATGCGCTTGCCAGCAGGGGCAGTCACACCAGCGATGTAGGAAACAACCGGCTTGGTCACGTGGGCCTTGATGTAGGCAGCCGCTTCTTCTTCAGCCGAACCGCCGATCTCACCGATCATGACGATCGCTTCGGTCTTCGGGTCTTCCTGGAACAGCTTCAGGATGTCGATGAAGTTCGAGCCTGGGATCGGGTCACCGCCGATGCCGACGCAAGTCGACTGACCGAAACCGGCGTCAGTGGTCTGCTTCACAGCTTCGTAGGTCAGGGTGCCGGAACGGGAAACGATACCGACTTTACCTGGCAAGTGAATGTGACCAGGCATGATGCCGATCTTGCATTCGCCTGGAGTGATCACGCCTGGGCAGTTAGGACCGATCAGGACCACGCCCAGCTCGTCGCACTTGACCTTGGCATCCAGCATATCCAGGGTAGGAATGCCTTCGGTGATGCACACGATCAGCTTGATGCCGCCGAACGCCGCTTCCAGGATCGAGTCTTTGCAGAAAGGAGCCGGAACGTAGATCACGCTGGCGGTCGCGCCAGTGGCAGCTACTGCGTCTTTAACGGTGTTGAACACTGGCAGGCCCAGGTGCTCGGTGCCGCCTTTGCCCGGAGTTACACCACCAACCATCTTGGTGCCGTATTCGATGGCTTGCTGGGTGTGGAAGCTACCTTGCGAACCGGTAATACCCTGGCAGATAACTTTGGTGTCTTTATTGATCAGGACGCTCATTATTTGCCCTCCGCAGCTTTGACAACTTGTTGAGCAGCGTCGGTCAGGCTGGTAGCCGCGATGATGTTCAAACCGCTTTCTGCCAGTACTTTAGCGCCCAGTTCAGCGTTGTTACCTTCAAGGCGAACAACAACCGGGATTTTCACGCCGACTTCTTTCACTGCACCGATGATGCCTTCGGCAATCATGTCGCAACGAACGATGCCGCCGAAGATGTTGACCAGTACTGCAGCGACGTTGGAGTCGGACAGGATGATCTTGAAGGCTTCGGTTACGCGTTCTTTGGTAGCACCACCGCCCACGTCGAGGAAGTTGGCTGGTTTGCCGCCATGCAGGTTGACGATGTCCATGGTACCCATGGCCAGGCCGGCACCGTTGACCATGCAGCCGATGTTACCTTCCAGGGCTACGTAGTTCAGTTCGAACTTGGCAGCGTGCGCTTCGCGCGGATCGTCTTGCGACGGATCGTGGAAAGTCTTCAGCTTAGGCTGACGGTACATGGCGTTGGCGTCGATGTTGATCTTGGCATCGAGGCAATGCAGATCGCCGTCAGCCTTGATCACCAGCGGGTTCACTTCCAGCAGGGCCAGATCGTGATCCTGGAACAGTTTGGCCAGACCTACGAAGATCTTGGCGAACTGGGCAACTTGCTTGCCTTCCAGACCCAGCTGGAAAGCCAGCTCGCGACCCTGGAATGGCTGAGCGCCAACCAGTGGATCGATAGTGGCTTTCAGAATTTTTTCAGGGGTATCGTGAGCGATCTTCTCGATGTCCACGCCACCTTCGGTGGAAGCCATGAACACGATGCGACGGCTCGAACGGTCAACGACAGCGCCCAGGTACAGCTCTTTAGCGATATCAGTGCACGATTCAACCAGGATCTTGGTGACTGGCTGGCCATTGGCATCAGTCTGGTAAGTCACCAGACGCTTGCCCAGCCACTGCTGTGCGAAGGCCTTGGCGTCTTCTTTGCTGCGAACCAGCTTAACGCCGCCCGCTTTACCGCGACCACCTGCGTGAACCTGGGCTTTTACAACCCATTCGGTCCCGCCGATTTTATCGCAAGCTTCTGCTGCTGCTTCCGGGGTGTCTACTGCGTAGCCCTGGGATACTGGCAGGCCGTATTCAGCGAACAGCTGCTTACCCTGATACTCGTGAAGATTCATGCTTTTTACCGTCTTCGTTAGGTACTGCGCATTCGGCGCTGCGCTCATTATGAGTGCCGCGCCACCTGTGACTGCTGCTTACGCAACTTGCCGGACTCAAGCCCGGTCAAGCTGCGCAAGACTGCGTCCAGCGGATATTCCGCGGTGAGTCTTGCGCGCAAGGCTCACGAGGGGCAACCGCCGTGGTTTCTTATTATCTCGTTTTAGCGCTTCTTCTTGTTCGCGATGTGAATGGCATGACCATTCACTGCCAGCGCGGCTTCGTGCAATGCTTCGGACAGGGTCGGATGGGAGAAAACCATCATGCCGATGTCCTCGGCACTGGTGCCGAATTCCATACCGATTGCGCCCTGCTGGACCAGTTCTGCTGCGCCTGGGCCAATCACATGGACGCCCAATACGCGGTCAGTCTTGGCATCAGCGATGACTTTGACAAAACCACCGGTGTCGTTGGCTGCCATGGCACGACCAGAAGCAGCGAACGGGAAGGTGCCGACGTTAACTTCAACGCCTTCAGCTTTCAACTGCTGTTCGTTCTTGCCGACCCATGCAATTTCCGGGTGGGTGTAGATAACCGATGGGACCAGGTCGTAGTTCATCTGGGTTTTGTGGCCCTTGATGCGCTCGACAACCATGATGCCTTCTTCGGAAGCCTTGTGCGCCAGCATCATGCCGCGAACCACGTCACCAATGGCGTAGACGCCTGGAACGGTGGTAGCGCAGTGATCGTCAACGTGGATGAAACCACGCTCGTCGATGTTCACGCCGCTGTCGGCTGCCAGCAGGTCGGTGGTCACTGGACGGCGACCAACGGCTACGATCAGCTTGTCGAAGGTGATGGTCTGTTCGCCATCCTTGTCGGTGTAGGTCACGACCACTTCTTCGCCGTTGACCTTCGAGCCGGTCACGCGAGCGCCCAGCTTGATGTCCAGACCCTGTTTGGTCAGGGTTTTCAGGGCTTCCTTGGACACTGCGGTGTCAGCAGCCAGCAGGAACGTGTCCAGGGCTTCGAGCACAGTGACCTGGGAACCCAGGCGGGACCAGACCGAACCCAGTTCCAGGCCGATCACGCCGGCGCCGATCACGCCCAGACGCTTGGGAACTGCTTGGAATTCCAGGGCGCCGGTCGAATCAACGATGACTTTCTGGTCAACAGGTGCTGGTGGAATGTCGATCGGACGCGAACCTGGAGCCAGGATCACGTTTTCGGCTTCGATGATTTCGACCGAACCGTCCGGCTTGGTGATTTCAACTTTCTTGCCAGCCAGCAGCTTGCCGTGGCCTTGCAGGGAAGTTACGCCGTTGGCCTTGAACAGGGTGGCAACGCCGGAGGTCAGGCCTTTGACGATGTTGGCTTTACGGCCAACCATCGCGGGTACGTCCATGGTCACGCCAGCGTGGCTGATGCCGTGGATGGCAAAACCGCTTTGCGCTTCGTGGAATTTCCAGGAGCTGTCCAGCAGCGCCTTGGAAGGAATGCAACCAACGTTCAGGCAAGTACCGCCCAGTGCCAGTTTGCCTTCCTTGTCGGTGTATTTTTCGATGCAAGCAGTCGAGAGGCCCAGTTGTGCGGCCTTGATAGCGGCAACATAGCCGCCAGGACCTGCACCAATCACTACAACGTCAAATTTCTGCGACATGAAAATAGTTCCTCTATTTAGCAGCAAGCTGTCAAGCCGCAGGCCCCAAGCCCGACTGCCGTATCCGGCAGCCTGTCACTTGAGGCCCGCAGCTGCTTCTATCAGATATCCAGCAGCAGACGAGCTGGGTCTTCCAGCAGGTTCTTGATGGTCACCAGGAAAGTCACGGCTTCTTTACCATCGATCAGGCGGTGATCGTAAGACAGCGCCAGGTACATCATCGGACGGATCACGACTTGGCCGTTGATGGCCATCGGACGCTGGATGATGTTGTGCATGCCCAGGATCGCAGCTTGCGGCGGGTTGACGATCGGAGTCGACATCATCGAACCGAAGGTACCACCGTTGGTGATGGTGAAGGTGCCGCCGGTCATCTCGTCGATGGTCAGCTTGCCGTCACGGGCTTTCTTGCCGAAGCCGGCGATGCCGCCTTCGATTTCAGCCAGGCTCATCAGCTCGGCGTTACGCAGAACCGGAACCACCAGGCCGCGGTCGCTGGACACGGCAACGCCGACGTCTGCATAACCATGGTAAACGATGTCGCTGCCGTCGATGGAAGCGTTGACTGCCGGGAAGCGTTTCAGCGCTTCGGTGGCCGCTTTCACGAAGAACGACATGAAGCCCAGGCGCACGCCGTTGTGGCTCTTCTCGAACAGGTCCTTGTACTTCGAACGCAGGGCCATGACTTCGGTCATGTCGACTTCGTTGAAGGTGGTCAGCATCGCCATGTTCGACTGTGCTTCAACCAGACGCTTGGCCACGGTGGCACGCACGCGGGTCATCGGCACGCGCTTCTCGGTGCGGTCGCCAGCGGCGAACACAGGAGCAGCGGCAGCAGGTGCTGCAGCCTTGGCAGGCGCGGCAGCTGGAGCGTTTTTCTTGGCTTCAACGGCAGCAACCACGTCTTCCTTGGTCACACGGCCGTCTTTGCCGGTGCCTTTGATGGAAGCCAGGTTGATGCCGTTCTCTTCGGCCAGCTGACGAGCAGCCGGTGCGGCGATTGGATCTTCGCCACCCGCCGCCGGAGCGGCAGCTGGAGCAGAAGCAGCAACAGCCGGTGCAGCGGCAGCCGGAGCGGCAGCAGCGCTGCCCGCTTCGATCGAGCCCAGTACCTGGTTGGACAGGACGGTATCGCCTTCGTTGGCAATGATCGCGCCCAACACGCCGTCAGCTTCAGCCAACACTTCCAGAACGACTTTGTCGGTCTCGATGTCGACGATCAGTTCGTCACGCTTTACAGCCTCGCCTGGTTTCTTGTGCCAAGTGGCAATGGTGCCATCGGCAACCGATTCCGGGAATGTCGGGGCTTTGATTTCGATAGCCATTATCTGTGGGTCCTTAAAATTCGGTTTCAGTCAGCGCGAAGGCGTTAAACAGTGAAAGCATCTTGCAGGAGTTTTTCCTGCTGCTCGGCGTGCATCGATGCATAACCACAGGCAGGCGCGGCAGAAGCATCGCGACCGGCGTATTCCAGGCCCAGGGCCTTGTTGTGGTTACCAACGCTGCGACGCAGATGATGCTGGCTGCTGTACCAGGCGCCCTGGTTCATCGGTTCTTCCTGACACCACACTACATGAGTGAGGTTGGTGTAAGGCGCGATGATCTCCATGAGGTCATCTTCCGGGAACGGGTAAAGCTGCTCGATACGCACGATGGCGATGTCTTCGCGGCCTTCGGCACGGCGTTTTTCCAGCAAATCGTAGTAGACCTTGCCGCTGCACAGGATCAGGCGAGTGACCTTGGCCGCGTCCAGTGTATCGATTTCTGGAATAACGGTCTGGAACGAGCCTTCCGCCAGATCTTCCAGGGTCGAGATGGCCAATTTATGACGCAACAGCGATTTCGGCGTCAGCACTACCAGCGGCTTGCGCAGCGGGCGAATGACCTGGCGACGCAGCAAGTGGTAGATCTGGGCCGGGGTAGTCGGCACGCACACCTGGATGTTGTGCTCGGCGCACAGCTGCAGGTAACGCTCCAGACGGGCCGAGGAGTGCTCCGGACCCTGACCTTCATAACCGTGTGGCAGCAGCATGGTCAGACCGCACAGACGGCCCCACTTGTGCTCGCCGCTGGTGATGAACTGGTCGATAACCACCTGGGCACCGTTGGCGAAGTCGCCGAACTGGGCTTCCCAGATCACCAGCGCGTTAGGCGTGGTGGTCGAGTAACCGTATTCGAACGCCAGTACGGCTTCTTCGGACAGGAACGAATCGTACAGGTCGAAACGTGGCTGGCCTTCGTACAGGTGTTGCAGCGGGATGTAGGTGCCTGCGTCTTTCTGGTTGTGCAGAACCGCGTGACGGTGCGAGAACGTACCACGGCCGATGTCCTGGCCGGTCATGCGGATCGGGTGACCTTCGAACGCCAGGGTCGCATACGCCATGGTTTCGGCGTAACCCCAGTTGATCGGCAGGCCGCCGGCTTGCATCTTCTGACGGTCTTCGTAGATCTTCGCGACCTGGCGCTGTACGACGAAGCCGTCAGGAATTTCCAGCAGCTTGGCAGACAGTTCCTGCAGAGTCTTCAGATCGAACGACGTATCGTGACGCGCAGTCCAGGCGTGGCCCAGGTACGGACGCCAGTCGACGAACAGCTCTTTGTTCGGCTCTTTGACCAGGCTTTTTACAACATGCAGACCGTTGTCCAACGCGTTGCGGTATTCGTCGACTTTCGCCTGAACACGCGCTTCGTCAACCACACCGGCCTTGGTCAGGCTTTCGGCGTACAGCTCACGGGTGGTGCGCTGCTTGGTGATCTGCTGGTACATCAACGGCTGGGTGCCGCTTGGTTCGTCCGCTTCGTTGTGACCGCGACGGCGGTAGCAAACCAGGTCGATCACCACGTCACGCTTGAACTGCATGCGGTAGTCGACAGCCAGTTGGGTCACGAACAGCACGGCTTCCGGATCATCACCATTCACATGGAGGATCGGCGCCTGGATCATCTTGGCAACGTCGGTGGCGTACTCGGTGGAACGCGCGTCCAACGGGTTGCTGATGGTGAAGCCCACCTGGTTGTTGATGACGATGTGAACGGTACCGCCGGTCTTGAAGCCGCGGGTCTGCGACATCTGGAAGGTTTCCAGGACCACGCCTTGACCGGCGAATGCCGCGTCGCCGTGGATGGAAATCGGCAGAACCTTCTCACCGGTCGCGTCGTTACGACGATCCTGGCGAGCGCGCACCGAACCCTCGACCACTGGAGAAACGATTTCCAGGTGGGACGGGTTGAAGGCCATGGCCAGGTGAACTTCACCGCCGGTGGTCATCACGTTGGACGAGAAGCCCTGGTGGTATTTAACGTCACCGGAACCCAGCTCGACCTTTTTCTTGCCTTCGAACTCGTCGAACAAGTCGCGCGGGTTCTTGCCGAAGGTGTTGACCAGCACGTTGAGACGGCCACGGTGGGCCATGCCGATCACGATTTCCTTGGTGCCGTAGGAGCCGGAACGCTGGATCAGCTCGTCGAGCATCGGAATCAGGCTCTCGCCGCCTTCCAGGCCGAAACGCTTGGTGCCCGGGTATTTGGTGCCCAGGTATTTTTCGAGGCCTTCGGCTGCGGTCACGCGCTCAAGCAGGTGGCTGCGCACAT
The DNA here is from genome assembly GCF_024519615.1 of Pseudomonas sp. Pse79. NCBI lineage: Bacteria > Pseudomonadati > Pseudomonadota > Gammaproteobacteria > Pseudomonadales > Pseudomonadaceae > Pseudomonas > Pseudomonas sp. Pse79. Next base: position 183,196 of record NZ_JALJRR010000003.1, on the reverse strand, counting down.
CGGCAGACAACACCGGACGGCCACGCACGCCTTCCAGGCGATGCTGGAACCAGTGACGCTGTTCGGAGTCGGTGATGTGCGTGAACTCAGCGCCAATGGTGCGGCAATATGTCTGCTGCAACGCTTCGTGAATTTCGCGTAGGCTCGCTTCCTCTTTGCCGATGAACAGGTCTCCGGCACGGAAGGTCGTATCAAGATCGGCATTGGTCAAGCCGTAATGATTGATCGACAGGTCTGCAGGTGCAGGACGCTTCCAGAGCCCCAGCGGGTCGAGCTGGGCCGCCTGGTGGCCGCGCATACGGTAGGCCTGGATCAGTCGCAGTACTTCAACTTGCTTCTTCTCATGCTCACTGCTCACGCTTCCGGCTGAAACCGGTTGGGCGCGGCGCTGGTTCTTTGCCAGCAGCACGAACTGATCGCGAATTGTTGCGTGCGATACATCGGTGGCAGCGTTGCCGTCTGAAGACAACGTCTGAAATTTGGTGCGCCATTCTTCTGGCACAGCGTTAGGGTCGTGCAGGTAGAGCTCATAAAGCTCTTCCACATAGGCAGCGTTACCACCTGAAAGATAGCCGCTGTTCCACATGCGCTGCATCACGCTTTCTTGCATGCTTGGTCACCCTCGATTTGGGGACACCACCGGCGGCGACACCGAGTTTGCTTGCAAAAGGCCAAGTGCAGCGACCAAAACAAGCCACTTAGGATCACGCTGATAGTTCGGGTACCAACCCGAATGCCCCTGCTTGTCTCATTTCTTCAAAATAAGAGCCGCGGCTTTGTAAGTCGCTGCTCAAGTTAAGACTACGGCGCCGGTTGAAGCCTGCGCCGTAGCATTTACGGGCACAACGGTCCTGCTTTGCTACAACGTCAATTACACGCCGCTTTGCAGCAGCATGTTACGGATGTGACCAATGGCCTTAGTCGGGTTCAGGCCTTTAGGACATACGTTGACGCAGTTCATGATCCCGCGGCAGCGGAATACGCTGAACGGGTCATCCAGTGAAGCCAGACGCTCGGAGGTCTGGGTGTCACGACTGTCTGCCAGGAAGCGATATGCTTGCAGCAGAGCAGCCGGGCCCAGGAATTTGTCCGGGTTCCACCAGAAGGACGGGCACGACGTCGAGCAGCAAGCGCACAGGATGCACTCGTACAGGCCGTCGAGCTTCTCGCGCTCTTCCGGGGACTGCAGACGCTCGATGGCCGGAGCCGGCGTATCGTTCTGCAGGAATGGCTTAACCTTCTCGTATTGCTTGTAGAAGATGCTCATATCGACGACCAGGTCACGGATAACCGGCAAACCTGGCAGAGGACGAATGATCAGCTTGTTGCCTTTGACCACGGCGGACAGCGGCGTGATGCACGCCAGGCCGTTCTTGCCGTTGATGTTCATACCGTCGGAGCCGCAAACACCTTCACGGCAAGAGCGACGATAGGAGAACCCTTCGTCCTGCTCTTTGATCAGGGCCAGCACATCCAGCACCATCAAGTCTTTACCACCGGTATTGACCTGGAATTCCTGCATGAACGGCGCAGCGTCCCGATCAGGGTTGTAGCGATACACACTGACTTTCAACATGGCAGCCACCCTTAGTAAGTCCGAATTTTCGGTTCAAACATCGGAACCGTCTTCGGCGAGAAGTTAACGGCACGCTTGGTGACGCGCTTTTCACCCGGGAAGTAGAGGGTGTGGCACAGCCAGTTTTCATCGTCACGGTCTTCGTAGTCTTCACGAGCGTGAGCACCGCGGGACTCTTTACGAACCTCGGCGGCAATCGCAGTCGCTTCAGCCACTTCCAACAGGTTTTGCAGCTCAAGGGCTTCGATACGAGCGGTGTTGAACGCCTGGCTCTTATCGTTGATCTTGACGTTGGCGATGCGCTTGCGCAGGTCAGCCAGCAGGGCAATACCCTTCTGCATGTATTCGCCGGTACGGAATACACCGAAGTAGTTCTGCATGCAGCTTTGCAGCTCGCGACGCAGGGTAGCCACGTCTTCGCCTTCGGTACGCTCGTTCAGAGCGGACAGACGCGCCAGGGCAGCTTCGATGTTGGCGTCGGTAGCGTCATCGTATTCGATGCCGTCGGTCAGCGCCTTTTCCAGGTGCAGGCCGGCAGCGCGACCGAAGACCACCAGGTCGAGCAGCGAGTTGCCGCCCAGACGGTTGGCGCCGTGTACCGATACGCAAGCCACTTCGCCCACCGCGAACAGACCATGGATGATCTCGTCCACGCCGTCGGCATTCTGGGTGATTGCCTGGCCATGGATGTTGGTCGGCACGCCGCCCATCATGTAGTGGCAAGTCGGAACAACCGGAACCGGAGCAACCACCGGGTCAACGTGCGCAAAGGTCTTGGACAGTTCGCAGATACCTGGCAGGCGGCTGTGCAGCACTTCCTCGCCGAGGTGATCGAGCTTGAGCAGCACGTGGTCGCCGTTCGGGCCACAGCCGTTGCCGGCAATGATTTCCTTGACCATGGAACGGGCTACAACGTCACGACCGGCAAGGTCTTTCGCGTTCGGAGCATAACGCTCCATGAAACGCTCACCGTGCTTGTTGATCAGGTAGCCACCTTCACCACGGCAACCTTCGGTGACGAGTACACCGGCGCCGGCGATGCCGGTTGGGTGGAACTGCCACATTTCAATGTCTTGCACCGGCACGCCGGCACGCAGCGCCATGCCAACGCCGTCGCCGGTGTTGATCAGTGCGTTGGTGGTCGAGGCGTAGATACGACCTGCACCGCCAGTCGCCAGAACGGTAGCCTTGGCGCGGATGTAGGTGGTTTCACCGGTTTCGATGCAGATGGCGATCACGCCGACGAATGCGCCGTCCTGGTTTTTTACCAGGTCAACCGCGTAGTACTCGTTCAGGAACGTGGTGCCGGCTTTCAGGTTGCCCTGATACAGGGTATGCAGCAGCGCGTGACCGGTACGGTCGGACGCGGCGCAAGTACGGGCAGCCTGGCCGCCTTTACCGTAATCCTTCGACTGACCGCCGAATGGACGCTGGTAGATACGACCTTGCTCGGTACGCGAGAACGGCAGACCCATGTGGTCCAGCTCGAACACGGCAGCCGGGCCTTCCTGACACATGTATTCGATAGCGTCCTGGTCACCGATATAGTCGGAACCCTTGACGGTATCGTACATGTGCCAGCGCCAGTCATCGTTCGGGTCGGCGGAGGCGATGGCGCAGGTGATGCCACCCTGGGCCGATACGGTGTGGGAACGCGTCGGGAACACCTTGGTGATCACGGCAGTCTTGTGACCACCCTGAGCCAGTTGCAGCGCTGCGCGCATGCCGGCGCCGCCGCCACCAATGATGATGGCGTCGAAGGAAATAGTTGGAATGTTAGCCATGGATCAGATACCCCAAAGAATCTGCACACCCCAGACGAAGTAAGCGAACATCGCGACGCCGCATACTGCCTGGAAGAGAAACCGTACTGCTGTCGCAGACTTGCCCAGCGCCATCGGCGTCAGGTAGTCGGTCGAAATGGTCCACATGCCGACCCAGGCGTGAGCGCCCAGGGCTACAAGGGCCAGCAGACTGAAGATTCGCATCGCATTGTGGGAAAACAGGCCATGCCATTGCTCATAGCCGATGCCCGGATTGGCGACGAGGTATCCGATCAGGAAAATGAAATAAGCCGCGAGAACGACCGCAGACACACGCTGTGCCATCCAGTCATAGAGGCCCGAACGCGACAGATTCGTTACGCTGGTTACCATATCCAAACTCCTGCCAGAACGATCAGCGCCACGGAAACGGCGATGACGATTTTCGAGCCCAGGCGGCCGCCTTCCAGCGTCTCACCGATGCCCATATCCATGATCAAGTGGCGCACGCCGGCTACCAAGTGATACAGCAGAGCGGACAAGAGGCCCCATGCTACGAACTTGGCCAGCGGACTGGTCAAGCATGCCTTCACCTCGGCATAACCTTCCTCGGAACCCAGGGATTTGCTCAATGCATAAAGCATGAAGCCCAGGCCCAGGAAGAGGATGATGCCGGAAACACGGTGCAGGAACGACGTAACGCCGGTGATGGGGAGTTTGATGGTCCTTAGGTCTAGGTTTACAGGTCGTTGGCTATTCACGGCTTTTTTTCACACTGAAGAGCCCCTAACAATCAGGGCAAAGTTGTTGGGGAGCGGACTGGTCAGGTAACACCACCCAGGGAGTGCGACCCCCAATGAAAGCAAGCCCAAAAGCCCTTGGCGGTCGGTGGCCGAGTATAGACAGTTAGGTTACTAATGACAACGCGCTGACCTCACCCTAATAGCGCATTGCGTTGGCAGGATAAAAGGCGTAAATGGCGGTAAATTTCGAGGAAAAAGTCCGGTTAAAGCCTTCTGGGGCAAGACTTTAGGCAAATTGACATCTGAATTTATCTCACTATAGTGGTGCGGGCCCTGCGTGGGGGGTCTGTCTGATGATTTGAAGCATAAATAGGAGGCCACATGGCTGACAAAAAAGCGCAGTTGATCATCGAGGGCGCAGCCCCCGTCGAGCTGCCCATTTTAACCGGCACCGTTGGTCCTGATGTTATCGACGTACGGGGCCTGACGGCCACGGGCCGTTTCACTTTCGACCCAGGTTTCATGTCGACCGCTTCATGCGAGTCGAAGATTACCTATATTGATGGCGATAATGGCATTTTGCTGCATCGGGGCTACCCGATCGAGCAACTGGCTGAGAAATCGGACTACCTGGAAACCTGCTATCTGCTACTAAATGGCGAGTTGCCAACCGCCGAGCAGAAAGCCCAGTTTGTCAGTACTGTAAAGAACCACACCATGGTTCACGAGCAGTTGAAGACGTTCTTCAACGGCTTCCGTCGCGACGCCCACCCGATGGCCGTCATGTGCGGCGTGGTCGGCGCCCTGTCGGCCTTCTATCACGACTCCCTCGACATCAATAACCCGCAGCATCGCGAAATCTCCGCGATCCGCCTGGTTGCCAAGATGCCGACCCTGGCCGCAATGGTTTACAAGTACTCCATGGGGCAACCCATGATGTACCCGCGCAACGACCTGACTTACGCGGAAAACTTCCTGCACATGATGTTCAACACCCCGTGCGAGATCAAACCGATCAGCCCGGTGCTCGCCAAGGCAATGGACCGGATCTTCATCCTCCATGCCGACCACGAGCAGAACGCCTCCACCTCTACCGTGCGTCTGGCCGGCTCTTCGGGTGCCAACCCGTTCGCCTGTATCGCCGCCGGTATCGCCGCGCTGTGGGGCCCTGCCCACGGCGGTGCGAACGAAGCCGTATTGACCATGCTCGATGAAATCGGCGATGTCTCGAACATCGACAAATACATCGCCAAGGCCAAGGACAAGAACGATCCGTTCAAGTTGATGGGCTTCGGTCACCGGGTCTACAAGAACCGCGACCCGCGCGCCACCGTCATGAAGAAGACCTGCGACGAAGTGTTGAGGGAACTGGGCATCAAGAACGATCCGCAACTCGAACTGGCCATGCGCCTGGAAGAGATCGCTCTGACCGACCCGTACTTCATCGAGCGCTCGCTGTACCCGAACGTCGACTTCTACTCGGGGATCATCCTCAAGGCGATCGGCATTCCAACCAGCATGTTCACCGTGATCTTCGCCCTGGCGCGGACCGTGGGCTGGATCTCCCACTGGAAAGAAATGCTCTCCAGCCCGTACAAGATTGGCCGCCCGCGCCAGCTGTACACCGGCTACGAGTCGCGTGACATTACCAAGTTGGAAGATCGCAAGTAAGCATCTGACCGACGCGCAATAAAAAAGCGGCCTCCTTCATGGAGGCCGTTTTTATTTGTGCAGGAACCAAGAAACTGTTTTGTCTGAAATTCAGCTATCGGGAGCTTGCTCCCGATGACACTAGCCCAGTCAACACAAAACCCCAGCCTATCGACCGGGACACGTCCTATTAAGCCCCCCCCAAACCTGACCAACTACCCACCTTGGAATGCAATCAACTGTGGGAGGGGGCTTGCCCCCGATAGCAATGGCCCAGCCACCACAAAACTCCAGCCAAAAAAAATGCCCCAGCCTATCGACCGGGGCATTTCCTATTAAGCCCCCCAAACCTGACCAACTACCCACCTTGGAATGCAATCAGCTGTGGGAGGGGGCTTGCCCCCGATAGCAATGGCCCAGCCACCACAAAACTCCAGCCAAAAAAAAATGCCCCAGCCTATCGACCGGGGCATTTCCTATTGAGCTACAACCTTAGTGAGAAACCGCCCCACTCGCCCCCAGGCCAGTCTGCGAACGCACAAACTGCGGGAAGTACAGCGCCCGTTCCTTGACTGCCGCCGCCGACTTGTCGGTGATGGAGAAGAACCAGATGCTGACGAACGCGATGAACATCGAGAACAGCGCAGGGTACTCATACGGGAAGATGGCTTTTTCGTGATGCAGGATCGACACCCAGATGGTCGGCCCCAGGACCATCAGGCCCACGGCACTGACCAACCCGAGCCAGCCGCCAATCATTGCGCCACGGGTGGTGAGGTTCTTCCAGTACATGGAAAGCAGCAACACCGGGAAGTTACAGCTGGCAGCGATAGAGAACGCCAGGCCGACCATGAACGCAATGTTCTGGCTTTCAAACAGGATACCCAGACCGATTGCCAGCACCGCCAAGGCGATAGTGGTGATCTTCGAGACGCGAATCTCCTCTTTGTCGTTGGCCTTGCCTTTCTTGATCACGCTGGCATACAGGTCATGGGACACCGCCGAAGCACCGGCCAGGGTCAAGCCCGCAACCACCGCGAGGATGGTGGCAAACGCCACAGCCGAGATGAAGCCCAGGAAGATACTGCCACCCACCGCGTTGGCCAGGTGAACCGCCGCCATGTTGTTACCACCGAGCAAGGCGCCTGCAGCATCCTTGAACGCCGGGTTGGTGCTGACCAGCAGGATCGCGCCGAAACCGATGATGAAGGTCAGGATGTAGAAGTAGCCAATGAAACCAGTGGCGTACAACACGCTCTTGCGCGCTTCCTTGGCGTCGCTCACGGTGAAGAAGCGCATCAGGATGTGCGGCAGGCCGGCCGTACCGAACATCAGTGCCAGGGCCAGGGAGAACGCGGAGACCGGATCTTTCACCAGACCGCCAGGGCTCATGATCGCTTCACCTTTAGGGTGAACCTTGATCGCCTCGGAAAACAGCGTGCTGAAGTCGAAGTTGACGTGCTTCATCACCATGACTGCCATGAACGTAGCACCGGACAGCAGCAACACTGCCTTGATGATCTGCACCCAGGTGGTCGCCAGCATGCCGCCGAACAGCACGTACAGGCACATCAGGACACCCACCATGATCACCGCTACGTGGTAATCAAGGCCGAACAGCAGCTGGATCAACTTGCCCGCGCCTACCATCTGCGCGATCAGGTAGAACGCCACCACCACCAGCGAACCGCAAGCCGACAGGCTACGGATCTGGGTTTGCCCGAGGCGGTAGGACGCCACGTCGGCAAAGGTGTATTTACCCAGGTTACGCAGGCGCTCGGCGATCAGGAACAGAATGATCGGCCAGCCCACCAGGAAGCCGATTGAGTAGATCAGGCCGTCGTAGCCGGAGGTGTATACCAGTGCGGAAATACCCAGGAAGGACGCGGCCGACATATAGTCGCCGGCAATCGCCAGGCCGTTCTGGAAACCGGTGATCTTGCCGCCGGCCGCATAGTAGTCGGCCGCCGAGTTGTTGCGCTTGGACGCCCAGTAGGTAATGCACAACGTCGCGCCGACAAAGACCACGAACATCAGGATCGCTGGAATATTCAGCGGTTGTTTTTGCACTTCACCGGTCAACGCCTCCCCCGCCCATATAGCAGGCGCGAAGACCGAAGCACCCAGTACAGCCAATAGACGACGGATCATTGCGCAGCCTCCTTGAGAATCGCATTGTTCAGATCGTCGAATTCGCCGTTGGCGCGTCGCACGTAGATCGCAGTGAGGACAAAGGCCGATAGAATCAGCCCGACACCGATAGGGATTCCCCAGGTGATGGACGAAGTGGAGCTGATCTTAGCCCCCAGCAATTGTGGCCCGTAGGCAATCAACAGGATGAATCCGGAGTAAAGCCCTAGCATGATCGCCGAGAGAATCCAGGCGAACCTTTCCCTTTTTCTAACCAGCTCCTTGAAGCGCGGGCTGTTTTGAATCGAGAGGTAAATGCTGTCGTTCATTGTTTTTATCCTCGCAGCACAGCTTTGTTATTATTGAAACAATAGCCACTGTATGCGGCTACGGGGCAGGTTCCAGACGACCTTAGTATTAGAGGGAGTGTAGCGAGGGTTTGCGAGGGCGCAGAAACATTTGCGGGCGGCGAAAATAATAATGTGGGAGGGGGCTTGCCCCCGATTGCGGTGTGTCAGTCGCTGATGATCTGACTGATCCATCGCTATCGGGGGCAAGCCCCCTCCCACAAGGGGTTACATCAAAGGGGGGTTACTTGGCGAGCCACTCGGCAACCCGCTCAGGGTGCTTGGCAACCCAGTCCTTGGCGGCTGCATCGGGCTTGGCACCCTCCTGGATGGCGAGCATGACTTCACCGATTTCGTCCTTGGAAGCCCATTGGAATTTCTTCAGGAACGCCACGACTTCCGGGGCTTTCTTCTCCAGGCCCTTGCTACCAATGCTGTTGACGGTTTCAGCAGCGCCATAGATCCCTTTTGGATCGTCCAGGAACCGCAGTTTCCACTTGGCGAACATCCAGTGCGGCACCCACCCGGTGACTGCGATGGATTCCTGCTTGTCTTCGGCGCGGGTCAGTTCGGCGATCATCGCGGCACCGGAGCTGGCTTGCAGCTTGTAGTCCAGGCCATAGGCCTTGATCGCTTCGTCGGTCTTGAGCATCACGCCTGAACCGGCGTCGATACCGACGATCTTGTTCTTGAAGGTGGTGTCGGTCTTGAGGTCTTCGATGGACTTGGCCTTGACGTACTCCGGCACGATCAGGCCGATCTTCGCATCCTTGAAGTTGGGGCCGTAGTCGACCACCTTGTCCTTGTTCTTGGCCCAGTATTCACCGTGGGTCACGGGTAGCCAGGCAGAGAGCATGGCGTCGAGCTTACCGGTGGCAACACCCTGCCACATGATCCCGGTGGCGACCGCTTGCAACTTGACGTCATAACCGAGCTTTGCCTTGATCACCTCTGCCGCCACATGAGTGGTGGCAACGCTGTCGGACCAACCGTCCACGTAGCCGATGCTCAGGGTTTTGCTGTCGGCGCTGGCCAGTGTGGAGCTCATCGCAACTACCAGAGTGGCAACTGCGCCCAAGAGTCGTCGCATCTTCATCGTACTTCCCCGAAAGTGCTGCGCCCGACGGATGTCGAGCGACGTCAACCTGTTGTTATGTGGTGCGCCACGCCCCCTTCACGCGCATCGATCCGGCGGCAACGACATCAGTGGAGTGCTGATACTTCGATCATCAACCTGCCGGGGCCTTTGTCCTGCTCTGTCAGCGACCTCAGGTAAGCAAGAAACGACATCACATCGCCAGCTAGCGCTGTTATGGGACGCTCACCTCATACCCCGCCCGAACTTTGCATATCTAAATCATGCAGCCCCACTGGGACGCGACAAATCCGGGTAAGATGCGCGCCTTTGCTCCCCAGATAAGCCGACCATGCCTGCAACTGCCCGCTTCCCTGCCCTGCCCTATTTATTCGCCTTGATCCTCGGCCTGCTTGCGCTGGTCGGGTACTGGTATGGCCTCGGCCGGCCAGTGGTGCTGCCGGACGTGGCCAGCGCCAGCCACAAACTGCAATGCGCCTCCTACACACCGTTCGACAAGGACCAATCACCGTTCGACCAACCGTTCAAGCTGCGCCCCGAGCGCATGGACGCCGACCTGGCCCTGCTGGCCACCCGCTTCGAATGCATCCGCACCTACTCCATGACCGGCCTGGAAGCCTTGCCGGACCTGGCGCGCAAGCACGGGCTGAAACTGATGATCGGCGCCTGGGTCAACGGCAACCCGGTCGACACCGAAAAAGAAGTCGACGCCTTGATCGCCTCGGCCAACGCCAACGCCGACGTGGTGACTTCGGTGATCGTCGGCAACGAAACCCTGCTGCGCAAGGAAGTCACGGCCGCACAGTTGGTGAAGCTGATCCATAAGGTCAAAAGCCAGATCAAGCAGCCGGTCACGTATGCCGACGTCTGGGAATTCTGGCTGCAACACCCGGAAATTGCCCCGGCGGTGGATTTCCTGACCATCCACTTGCTGCCGTACTGGGAAGACGCCCCCTCGGGAATCGACCAGGCGCTCAAGCATGTCGGTGACGTGCGCCAGACCTTCGGCAATAAATTCGCGCCCAAGGACGTAATGATCGGCGAGACCGGCTGGCCCAGCGAAGGCCGCCAGCGCGAAACCGCGGTGCCGAGCCGGGTCAATGAGGCCAAGTTCATGCGCGGTTTCGTGGCCATGGCCGAAGCCAATGGCTGGCACTACAACCTGATAGAAGCCTTCGACCAGCCTTGGAAGCGTGCCAGTGAAGGCGCTGTCGGCGGCTACTGGGGCTTGTTCGACGCCGATCGCCAGGACAAAGGCATCCTCGCAGGCCCAGTGACCAACGTACCGTACTGGCCACTGTGGCTGGGAGTCGGTGGACTCATCCTGCTGGGCACCCTGGCGCTCGGCGGGCGGGTGCGCAGCGTGCGCGCCGCCTGGCTGCTGCCGCTGCTCGGGGCCGTCGCCGCCTGTTCCATCGGCACCTGGGCCGAACTGACCCGCGTAACCGCACGCTTCAATGATGAATGGGTGTGGGCGGGGCTGCTGGTCGCGTTGAACCTGCTGGTACTGGCACATGCGGCCCTGGCCTTGAGCAGCCGCGAGGGTTGGCGCGAGCGGGCGTTCAACTGGCTGGAGCCGCGCGCGGGCTGGCTGGTGGCAATCGCCGGGTTCGCTGGCGCGGTGATGATGCTGGCGCTGGTGTTTGACCCGCGCTACCGCAGCTTCCCAAGTGCGGCGCTGGTGCTGCCTGCCCTGGTCTATCTGATTCGCCCGGTGACCGGGCCACGTCGGGAAATTGCCCTACTGGCCTTTATCATCGGTGCAGGCATTGCGCCGCAGCTGTTCCGCGAAGGTCTGTTGAACCAGCAGGCGTGGGGTTGGGCGCTGGTCAGTGGGTTGATGGTTGTGGCTTTGTGGCGGTGCTTGCGGATGCGCAAGGCTTAAGAGTGCCATCGGGGGCAAGCCCCTCCCACATTTGGAACGCGTCCCCATGTGGAAGGGGCGGTGCGACGATTCGATTTGCCCCCGATTGGCTCTATCAGGCCGCCCGTGGCTTGCGGACCAAGCGCAACCCGGCAATCACCACCGCAAACACCGCAAATGTGGTGTTGTACAACGCCAACGCCGGCAACCCGAACACCAGCCCCAGCACCGCCAACCCCCACCCCGCACGGCCCGGCACGAAAAACGCCAGCACCGACGCGATCAGCGCAGCCCAGCCCATCACCTGGAAGTGAATCATCAAGCCCAGGTTCGAACGCACCTGGCATTCCCAGCGGTTGGCTTCATCCGCGCAAATGCCGACCCACCGGCCATCCTCCATGAAGCCGTAACGCGCGGCATAACTGGCGGCCAGCCATAATGGCAAGGCGATGAGCAGTAGGGTCAGCGGCAAGCGGCGGGACATGGAGCACTCCGATAGGCAAAAACGGCGCTCAGCTTAATCCCCCGGTGGCCGTTAGCAAGATGTGTACGCAGATAAGTGTCCATCAATACGCGGCAAAGTGTATCTTCTGCCTACTATTACCCCGACTCCGACGTTTTTTATCCGACTTTTCGTGCCGATGGCTGGCACTTCGGTGGCAACGCGGTGGTCATAGCCTGCGAACTTCATTCAGCACGTTTCCTCTTAGGGATTAAGTCATGCTCCGTTCCTTGCGCTGCGCTGCCTTGCTGGGCAGCCTTTTTTTGAGTGCGTCAGCACTGGCCGTCGACATCGACCAGGCCAGCTATGGCTTCCCTTTGACCAACCCGTTCGAAGCGACCATCGCCACCACCCCGCCTGACCTTCGGCCCAGCTTGCCGAGCGACGACGAAATCAACCAGTCCGACTACACCCTGAACATGCGTCCCGAGCGCGAGTTCAGCCTGCCCGACAACTTCTGGGCAGTGAAGAAGCTCACCTACCGCATCGCCAAGCAAGACCGCGCCGCACCGCTGATCTTCCTGATCTCGGGCACCGGTGCGCGGTTTGACAGCAGCATCAACGAATACCTGAAAAAACTGTACTACCAGGCCGGCTACCACGTCGTGCAACTGTCATCGCCGACCAGCTTCGACTTCATGAGCGCCGCCTCGCGCTTCGCCACGCCGGGTATCACCCAGGAAGACGCCGAAGACATGTACCGCGTGATGCAAGCAGTGCGTGCGCAGAACGCCTCACTGCCGGTCACCGACTTTTACCTCAGCGGCTACAGCCTCGGTGCGCTGGATGCGGCCTTTGTCAGCAAGCTCGACGAACCCCGCCGCAGCTTCAACTTCAAGAAAGTGCTGCTGCTCAACCCGCCGGTCAACCTGTACACCTCGATCACCAACCTCGACAAGCTGGTGCAGACCGAGGTCAAGGGCATCAACAACACCACAACCTTTTATGAACTGGTGTTGAACAAGCTGACCCGCTACTTCCAGCAAAAGGGCTACATCGACCTTAACGACGCCCTGCTCTACGACTTCCAGAACTCCAAGCAGCACCTGACCAACGAACAGATGGCCATGCTGATCGGCACCACGTTCCGTTTTTCGGCGGCCGACATCGCGTTCACCTCGGACCTGATCAACCGCCGCGGCCTGATCATCCCGCCGAAGTACCCGATCACCGAAGGCACCAGCCTCACGCCGTTCCTCAAGCGCGCGCTGCAATGTGACTTCGATTGCTACCTCACCGAACAGGTCATCCCGATGTGGCGCGCCCGTTCCGATGGCGGCAGCCTGTTGCAATTGGTCGATCAGGTCAGCCTGTACGCCCTCAAGGACTACCTGCACACCAGCCCGAAAATCGCCGTCATGCATAACGCCGACGACGTGATCCTCGGCCCGGGCGACCTCGGCTTCCTGCGTCAAACCTTCGGCGATCGCTTGACTGTCTACCCGCTGGGCGGCCATTGCGGCAACCTCAATTACCGCGTCAACGCCGACGCCATGCTGGAGTTTTTCCGTGGCTAAATATCTTCTGCTGCTTGCCGCCCTGATGTGCGCAAGCGTGGCCAATGCCGACAACAGCAAGGCGCACGCGCCCACCGTCGTGGGTGCCGACGGCTTCAAGGAGCCGCTGAGCAAGCTCAAGTTCAACCCGGGCCTGGACCAGCGCGAGTTCGAACGCTCGTCACTGACCGCCCTCAACGTGTACGACCCGCTGGAATCGTGGAACCGTCGCGTTTACCACTTCAACTACCGCTTCGACCAATGGGTGTTCCTGCCGGTGGTCGACGGTTACCGCTACGTCACGCCGAGCTTCCTGCGTACCGGCGTAAGCAATTTCTTCAACAACCTGGGCGATGTGCCCAACCTGTTGAACAGCCTGTTGCAACTCAAGGGTCACCGCTCCCTGGAAACCACCGGGCGCCTGCTGCTCAACACCACCATCGGCGTTGCCGGGCTGTGGGACCCGGCTACCGCCATGGGCCTGCCGCGCCAGAGCGAAGACTTCGGCCAGACTCTGGGTTTCTACGGCGTGCCTGGCGGCGCCTATCTGGTGCTGCCGATCCTGGGCCCATCGAACCTGCGCGATACCAGCGGCCTGGTGGTCGACTACAGCGCCGAATCGCAGATCAACTTCCTGAACGTCTCCGAAGTCAGCTCCAACCATCCGGAGATCTGGGCCCTGCGCGTGGTCGACAAGCGTTACCAGACCAGCTTCCGCTACGGTCAGTTGAACTCGCCGTTCGAGTACGAAAAGGTGCGCTACATCTATACGGAATCGCGCAAGTTGCAGATTGCCGAATAAGCGCAGCGCGCGGTAAAAAAGCCATTCGACGCGCTCGAATGGCTTTTTTTTGCCTGCTCGATACCAGCCGCCTACCCCAGCACCTGCGCCAGAAACGCTTGCGCGCGAGGTGTGCGTGGCGCAGTGAAAAACGCCTCCGGCGGCTGGTCTTCGATGATCCGCCCGCCATCGAGAAACAGCACACGCCCGGCGACTTGCCGGGCAAAGCCCATTTCGTGGGTGACGCAGAGCAAGGTCATGCCACTTTCGGCGAGCATGACCATCACGTCCAGCACCTCGCCGACAGCCTCCGGGTCCAGTGCCGACGTCGGCTCATCGAACAGCATGATTTTCGGGGTCATGCACAATGCCCTCGCTATCGCGACCCGCTGCTGTTGGCCGCCCGACAGTTGCGCCGGGTATTTTTTCCAGTGTTGATCGATCCCGACTTTTTTCAGCAGCGCCATCGCCTGGTCCTGCGCGCTGTCGCGGGGCATGCCGCGCACGGACATCGGCGCCAGCATGCAGTTTTGCAAGACGGTCAGGTGCGGAAACAGGTTGAAGCCCTGAAACACCATGCCGACCTCACGCAAGGCCGCGCGGCAGAGCGTCGGCGAAGCGCTCAAGTCGGCGCCCAGCACCTGGATTCGGCCCTGCTGCGCCGGTTCCAGACGATTGAGGCAACGGATCAATGTGGACTTGCCGGAGCCCGAGGTGCCGCACAGCACAATCCGCTCGCCCTGCACCACGCGCAGGTCGATACCGTGCAGCACCTGGTATGGGCCGTACCATTTACTCAGCCCTTCGACGTCGATCACCACCGGCGCAGGCGCGCAGATCGACCGCTCAAACTCCCCTGATGACCCCATGTATCCACCCTTCCTTATCATTCGTCAGTTGGCCGCATGTGGCGGGTGAGTCGACGATTGATCCGGTTCACCCCTCGCCGGACACACTCGACCACCAGCAGGTAGACCAGCGCCACCCACACATACACCTGGAAATCAAAAGTGCGTGAGAACGCCAACTTGGCCACGCCCATCAAATCCAGCAAGGTCACCAGCGACACAATCGCGCTGGCCTTGATGATCAAAATCAGTTCATTGCCCAGTGGCCCCACCGTCACGATGAGCACCTGCGGCAAGGTCACCTTGAAAAACGTGGTGGTGCGGCTCAACCCCAACACCGTCGCGGCTTCATAGTGGGCACGGGGCACGGAGAGCAACCCGCCGCGAAAGATCTCGGCCTGATAGGCCGCCGTATTCAAGGTGAACGCCAGCACGGCGCAAAACCACGGGTCGCCGAACCAGCCCCACAGGCCAAGGTCGCGCCAGAAACCGTGGAAAGAACCCAAGCCGTAATAGATCAGGAACAACTGCGCCAACAGCGGCGAGCCCCTGAAAAAGTAGAGATAGGCCCTGCACCCGTACTGCAACAAACGCCAGCGTGAGGTCCTGCCCAACGCCAACAGCACGCCAAGCACCATCCCGGCGCTGCTGGATATCGCCACCAATTGCAGGGTCAGCAACAAGCCATCGAACAACTGCGCACCGTAGCGCTGAAGCAGTTCAAGCCCGAGCCACTCGGCAAAACGCTCGCCCCCCATCATGAGGCACGCTCCCGACCCTGGCCGTAGTGCTTTTCAAGCTGCGCGATGCAAAACCCCGACATCGACGACAGCAGCAGGTACAGGCCACACGCCGCCAGATAAAACAGCATCGGTTCCTTGGTGGCGTTCACCGCCAGGCTGGTCTGACGCATCAGGTCCACCAGGGAAATGGTCGACACCAACGCCGTGTCCTTGAGCAGGCTCAACCAGTTGTTCGAAAGCCCCGGCAAGGCGATCCTCATCACCTGCGGCAGCACCACCTTGAAAAACGTGTGCCTGCGGCTCAAGCCCAGTGCCTGGGCGCCTTCGTACTGGCCGCGCGCCACGGTCTTCAACGCCCCCAGCCACACCTCGCTGGAAAAGGCCGCCAGCACCAGGCTGAACGCGATCACCGCCGCCACGAAGGCGTTGATGCCAAACTCGGCCGAACCGCCCCAATACGCCTGGAACTTCTGCAGCGCGATCTGGATGCCGTAATACACGATCAATAACGTCAGCAACTCCGGCAGGCCACGAAAACAGGTGGAGAACAGCGCAGCCATCGCCCTCACCGTGGTGTTTGCCGATCTGCTGCACAGCGCCACCAACAACCCCAATGGCAACCCTAGCGGCACACACGCCAATGCCAGCGCCATCGTGACCCCTGCGCCCGCCAGCAGCGCGCCGCCCCACCCACCGGCGCCCAACGACAACAACCCTAATGACTCGAACATGGAAGACGCCCCCGCGCTTAATCATCCTCAAGGCCATGGGCCAACTTGAGCTGTCGATACGTGCCGTCGGCGATCACGTCCGCGATGGCCTGGTTCAGCCTGGCGCGCAACGCCTCATCGGCCTTGCGCACGGCAATACCGGCGTCGCTTTGCGTACCGGGGATAGCCAGCACCCGGCAACACTGCGGGTCGGTGTTCTTCAACCACTCCTGCATCGGCGCGCTGTCGTTGACCACCGCATCCAGGCGGCCGTTGAGCAGGTCGCTGTTGGCCTCGTCCTGGCCGACGTACAACTTGACCCGCGCCCCATTGGCGCCATAGACATCCTGGTTGTAGATACCCTGGGTGGACGACGACTGAGCGCCGACCGTCTTGCCGGACAACGTGGTCGGCGCGGCGTCCTGAATGTCGCTGCCCCTGGGCACTGCCAGAACCATGCGCGTGCGGTTGTAGGGCTGGGTGAAGCTGACGGTCTTCTGGCGCTCTTCGGTGATGGCCATCGAGGCGATGATCGCGTCGTACTTTTTCGCGAGCAGGCCCGGGATGATGCCCTCCCAGTCCTGGGCAACAATCGTGCATTCGACGCCGAGCCTGGCGCACAGGGCGTTCGCCATATCGACGTCAAAACCACGTAGTTGGTTATTCGAGTCCACGTAGTTGAAAGGCGGATAAGCACCCTCCGTGGCGAAACGCAGCGGCTGCGCATGGGCCACCGACAACAGCCCGAGGGTGATCGTTACGGCATAGAGCGTCTGTTTGACCTGTTTCATGAAGGCACCTACCGAATTATTTTTATTCTGGGTAGTGCCTGAGGCCTGGTTAACCCGAAGGAACACGGGTGATTGACGCAGGCTCAGTCACTGACCCAGCGGACACTACGCCAACCTAAACAATTCGTCTATATTTTACAGATAGTCTATTTTCGAGTTTTTTGTAGGCCAAAACCGGGATGCACGATCGACCCCAAGAGTGTCGCGGGCACATTGTTGAGGCTCGCGGATGGCCGGTGCTACCATGCGCAACCGCCTGTCATGGCAAGGAACCCTCTGGTTTATGAGCAGCATTCGCGAGCGCAACAAAGAAAAGATCCTGCGGGCGGCGAGCGAGGAGTTTGCCGACAAGGGCTTCGCCGCGACCAAAACCAGCGACATCGCCGCCAAGGCCGGGCTGCCCAAGCCCAACGTCTACTACTACTTCAAGTCCAAGGACAACCTCTACCGCGAAGTGCTCGAGAGCATCATCGAGCCGATCCTGGCAGCCTCGACGCCGTTCAACCCGGAGGGTGAGCCTGCGGTGGTACTGAGCAACTACATCCGCTCGAAAATCCGCATCTCCCGCGACCTGCCCTTCGCCTCCAAGGTGTTCGCCAGCGAAATCATGCACGGCGCCCCGCACCTGAGCGCCGAACAGGTCGAGCAACTCAACGCCCAGGCCAAGCACAATATCCAGTGCATCCAGCACTGGGTGGACCGCGGGTTGATTGCGCCGATCGATCCCAATCACTTGATGTTCAGCATCTGGGCCGCAACCCAGACGTATGCGGATTTCGATTGGCAGATTTCGGCGGTGACCGGCAAGGCCAAATTGGATGAAGCGGATTACGAGGCGGCGGCGCAGACGATTATTCGGTTGGTGCTCAAGGGCTGTGCGCCGGACTGAGACACCGAGGCGCCTGTGGCAATCGGGGGCAAGCGCCCTCCCACATTTGATCGGGTTTACACATGTCTATTTGTGAATACCGTCAAAGGTGGGAGGGAGCTTGCTCCCGATAGGGCCCAGACAGTCATCCAATAATCAGGCTGACACCCCCGCATCCGCCCACAAACCCAGCGTTTCAATCGCCGTGATCGCACACTGCTCATCAATATCCGACGTGTCCCCGCTGATCCCGATCGCCCCCAGCACCAGCCCTTCCTGATCCCGAATCAACACCCCGCCCGGCGCCGGCACCACGCTGCCCTGCCCCAAGCTGTTCAATGCGGCGATAAACGCCGGGCGTTGCTGCGCATCCAACGCGAGCAAGCGTGAGCCTTTGCCCAGGGCAATCGCGCCCCAGGCCTTGCCGATGGCGATCTGCGGGCGCAGCAGGCTGGCGCCGTCGTCCCGTTGCAGGGTGATCAGGTGACCGCCGCCGTCCAGCACCGCAATGGTCAGCGGTGCCGAGGCAATGGCGCGGCCTGCGGCGAGGGCCTGGCCGGCCAGGTTGACTGCGACTTTCAAGGTTAAAGCGCTCATGGGTGCCG
Organism: Pseudomonas sp. Pse79; assembly: GCF_024519615.1. Classification (NCBI taxonomy): domain Bacteria; kingdom Pseudomonadati; phylum Pseudomonadota; class Gammaproteobacteria; order Pseudomonadales; family Pseudomonadaceae; genus Pseudomonas; species Pseudomonas sp. Pse79. The sequence goes on along the minus strand of NZ_JALJRR010000003.1, from coordinate 164,683 downwards.
TCCTTATCTTGTTATGGGAAAGCCGTGGGCTCTGTTGGAACAGATACCGGATGCAACAAATAGAACACAATATAGTTATTCTTTGTATACAATATTTTCGCGCAAACCTACCGAATGTCGAAAAAATGCCCTGAAAAGACCTTCCGACGAACGCAAAGGCTACTGAATAAAATGCATTGACCTGTGGCGCTTGCCGTGAATACACTTCGACCAAACACCACTTGTATACAATTACAAAACGCAAGAGGCACCAAAACAATGAGCAAAATGAGAGCAATCGAAGCCGCCGTTCTGGTGATGCGTCGTGAAGGGGTAGACACCGCCTTCGGTATCCCAGGCGCCGCGATCAACCCGCTGTATTCGGCCTTGCAGAAGGTCGGTGGCATCGATCACGTCCTTGCTCGCCATGTTGAAGGCGCCTCGCACATGGCCGAGGGCTACACCCGCACCAAGGCCGGCAATATCGGCGTGTGCATCGGCACATCGGGCCCGGCGGGCACCGACATGGTCACCGGCCTGTACAGCGCCTCGGCCGACTCGATTCCGATCCTGTGCATCACCGGCCAGGCCCCCCGGGCGCGGATGCACAAGGAAGATTTCCAGGCCGTGGACATCACCAGCATCGTCAAGCCGGTGACCAAGTGGGCGACCACGGTCCTCGAACCCGGCCAGGTGCCGTATGCGTTCCAGAAGGCCTTTTATGAAATGCGCTCCGGCCGCCCTGGCCCGGTGCTGATCGACCTGCCGTTCGACGTACAGATGGCCGAGATCGAATTCGACATCGACGCCTACCAGCCGCTGCCCCTGGCCAAACCGCTGGCCACGCGCATCCAGGTGGAAAAAGCCCTGGCCCTGCTCGACCAGGCCGAACGCCCGCTGCTGGTGAGCGGTGGCGGCGTGATCAATGCCGATGCCAGCGACCTGCTGGTGGAGTTCGCCGAGTTGACCGGCATCCCGGTGATCCCGACCTTGATGGGCTGGGGCACCATCCCCGACGATCACCCGCAGATGGTAGGCATGGTCGGCCTGCAAACGTCGCACCGTTATGGCAACGCGACGCTGCTGAAAGCCGACGTGGTGCTCGGCATCGGCAACCGCTGGGCCAACCGCCACACCGGTTCGGTGGAGGTGTACACCGAGGGGCGCACGTTCATTCACGTCGACATTGAACCGACGCAAATCGGCCGCGTATTCACCCCGGACCTCGGCATCGTTTCCGACGCCGGGGCCGCACTGACGATGTTCATCGAAGTCGCCCGCGAGTGGAAAGCCGCAGGCAAACTCAAGGACCGCAGCGCCTGGCTGCATGACTGCCAGCAGCGCAAGGCCACCCTGCAGCGCAAGACCCACTTCGACAACGTGCCGGTCAAGCCGCAACGGGTGTACGAAGAGATGAACCAGGTGTTCGGCAAAGACACCTGCTACGTCAGCACCATCGGCCTGTCGCAAATTGCCGGCGCGCAATTCCTGCATGTCTACAAGCCGCGTCACTGGATCAACTGCGGCCAGGCCGGCCCGTTGGGCTGGACCATCCCGGCGGCGCTCGGTGTGGTCAAGGCCGACCCGAGCCGCAAGGTGGTGGCGCTGTCCGGCGACTATGACTTCCAGTTCATGATCGAAGAACTGGCCGTGGGCGCGCAGTTCAAGCTGCCGTATATCCACGTAGTGGTGAACAACTCCTACCTGGGGCTGATCCGCCAGGCCCAGCGCGGGTTCGAAATGGACTACTGCGTGCAGTTGTCTTTCGACAACCTCAACGCCCCGGAACTCAACGGCTATGGCGTCGACCACGTCGCCGTCGCCGAAGGCCTGGGGTGCAAGGCCCTGCGCGTGTTCGAGCCCGGCCAGATCCAGCCGGCACTGCGCCGCGCCCAGGAAATGCTCGAAGAATTCAAGGTTCCGGTGATCGTAGAGATTATTCTGGAGCGCGTGACCAATATTTCCATGGGCACCGAGATCAACGCCGTCAACGAATTCGAAGATCTGGCCCTGGTCGGCAACGATGCGCCGACCGCCATTTCCCTGCTCGATTAAGGAGAACCTTATGCCGCGCTTTGCCGCCAACCTGTCCATGCTGTTCACCGAACAGGCGTTTCTCGCTCGCTTCAAAGCAGCCGCCGATGCGGGCTTTGCAGGCGTCGAATACCTGTTCCCCTACGAATTCAGCTCTGCCGAAATCAAGGCGCAGTTGGATGCCAATGGCTTGACCCAGGTGCTGTTCAACCTGCCGGCCGGCGATTGGGCCAAGGGCGAACGGGGCCTGGCGTGCCATCCGGATCGGGTCGAGGAGTTCCGCGCCGGGGTCGACCTGGCCATCGCTTACGCCCAGGTGCTGGGCAACACCCAGGTCAACTGCCTGGCGGGCATCCGGCCGCAGGGCGTGGACGATGCCATCGTAGAAAAGACCTTTGTCGCCAACCTCAAATACGCCGCCGACACCCTGCAAGCGGCGGGTATCAAGCTGGTGATGGAAGCGATCAACACCCGCGACATCCCTGGGTTCTACCTGAACAACACCGCGCAGGCTCTGGCGATTCGCGAACAGGTGGGCAGCGCCAATCTGTTCCTGCAATACGACATCTACCACATGCAAATCATGGAAGGCGATCTGGCCCGCACCCTGGCCGCGCACCTGGGTGAGATCAACCACATCCAACTGGCGGATAACCCGGGTCGCAACGAGCCCGGGACCGGGGAGATCAACTATCGGTTCCTGTTCGAGCATTTGGACCGTATCGGTTATCAGGGTTGGGTCGGCTGTGAATACAAGCCGTTGACCACCACCGAAGCGGGTTTGGGTTGGCTCAAGACCCATAACGCCCTCTGACAGGCACAACACGCAACCAACCTGTGGGAGGGGACTTGCCCCCTCCCACATTTGGACCCCATGTGTTTGGCAGACCGCGCTCTATCGAATAAAAAGAGGATTTCTTCATGGCTAAAATCGGATTCATCGGCACCGGCATCATGGGCCAACCCATGGCCGCCAACCTGCAAAAAGCCGGTCACCAACTGTTCCTGTCCGAGCATCACGGCAAGGCGCCAGCCGAGTTGATCGCCGCCGGCGCCATCGCGCTGGCCACCCCGCAGCACGTCGCCCAGGAAGCCGAATTCATCATCGTCATGGTGCCCGACACCCCGCAGGTCGATGACGTGCTGTTCCGCGCCGATGGCGTGGCCGCCGGCCTGTCGCCGAACAAGGTGGTGATCGACATGAGCTCGATCTCCCCCACCGCCACCAAGGCCTTTGCCGCCAGGATCAACCAGACCGGCGCGCAGTACCTCGATGCGCCGGTGTCCGGCGGTGAAGTCGGGGCCAAGGCCGGCACCTTGAGCATCATGGTCGGCGGTGAGCCGCAGACCTTCGAGCGTGCCTTGCCGCTGTTCCAGAGCATGGGCAAGAACATCACTCTGGTCGGCGGCAACGGCGACGGCCAGACAGCCAAAGTGGCGAATCAGATCATCGTCGCGCTGAACATCCAGGCGGTGGCCGAAGCGCTGCTGTTCGCCGCGAAAAACGGCGCCGACCCGGCCAAGGTGCGTGAAGCGCTGATGGGCGGCTTCGCCTCGTCGAAGATCCTTGAAGTACACGGCGAACGCATGATCAAGGGCACCTTCGATCCGGGCTTTCGCATCAACCTGCACCAGAAGGACCTCAACCTGGCGCTGGCCGGGGCCAAGGAGCTGGGGATCAACCTGCCGAACACCGCTGGCACCCAACAGGTGTTCAGCACCTGCACCGCGATCGGGGGCGGCAACTGGGACCACTCGGCGTTGATCAAGGGCTTGGAGCATATGGCGAACTTCTCGATTCGCGACAAATAACCCACACCACTGCCCTTTTTGAAATGCCGTCAAATGTGGGAGGGAGCACGCCCCCTCCCACAGGTTGATCGCATTTCAATAGCCGCAATTGCTGCATCTCTAATAACAAAAAAATCCCCGGGAGCCCGCTTATGTCGGTCGATCCGCAACACCTGCTTCGCGAGCTGTTTGCCACAGCCATTGACGCCGCCCATCCCCGGCAAGTCCTCGAAGCCTACCTGCCCGCCGACCGCAGCGGCCGGGTGATTGTGATCGGCGCCGGCAAAGCCGCGGCCGCCATGGCGCTGGTCGTGGAAAACGCCTGGCACGGTGAAGTCACGGGCCTGGTGGTCACCCGCTACGGCCATGGCGCGCCGTGCCAGAAAATCGAAGTGGTCGAAGCCGCCCACCCGGTCCCGGATGCCGCCGGCATCAAAGTGGCGCAGCGTGTGCTGGCGCTGATCAGCCAACTGAGCGAAAACGACCGGGTGATCTTCCTGCTCTCCGGCGGTGGTTCGGCGTTGCTCGCCCTGCCCGCCGAAGGCATCAGCCTGGCCGACAAACAGGCCATCAACAAAGCCCTGCTCAAATCCGGCGCCACCATCGGCGAGATGAATTGCGTGCGCAAGCACCTCTCGGCGATCAAGGGCGGCCGACTGGCCAGGGCGGCATGGCCGGCGACGGTCTATACCTACGCGATTTCCGATGTGCCGGGCGACCTGGCCACGGTGATCGCTTCCGGCCCCACGGTCGGCGACCCAAGCACTTCGCAACAGGCCCTGGCCATTCTCAAGCGCTATGACATCGACGCGCCGGCGTCCGTGCGCAGTTGGTTGCAGAACCCGGCCTCGGAAACCGTCAAACCCGGCGACCCGCTGCTCGCCCGCAGCCACTTCCAATTGATCGCCCGCCCACAACAGTCGTTGGAAGCGGTCGCGGTGAAAGTCCGCCAGGCCGGGTTCAGCCCGCTGATCCTCGGCGACCTCGAAGGCGAAGCGCGGGACGTGGCCAAGGTCCACGCCGGGATCACCCGGCAGATCGTGCAGCACGGCCAGCCGTTGGCGGCGCCATGCGTGATCCTGTCCGGCGGGGAAACCACCGTGACCGTGCGCGGCACTGGCCGTGGCGGGCGCAACGCCGAATTCCTGCTGAGCCTCACCGACAGCCTCAAGGGCCTGCCCGGCGTCTACGCCCTGGCCGGCGATACCGACGGCATCGACGGTTCGGAAGACAACGCCGGCGCGCTCATGACCCCCACCAGCTACGCCCGCGCCGAAGCGCTGGGGCTGTCGGCCTGCGACGAGCTGGACAACAACAATGGCTACGGCTATTTCGCCGCCCTCGACGATCTGATCATCACCGAACCGACCCGCACCAACGTCAACGACTTTCGCGCCATTCTGATTCTCGAGGCTGCCCACCCTGTTGAATGCCCCCTTCAGCATCCCGATGGACCTGCAAGGGCCGAAACTGCGGGTTGCGCAACCGGGGTCGATCAGACGTTGATCTAGCGCCGGTCAGGGTCTCATCGCAGGCAAGTCTGCGATGAGGACAACTCGCTCTCACTGAATCACACAACAATGCCCACTCCCTCCTGCCCCGACTGGGCCGAAGCGCTGCTCAACGGCTTCAGCCAGATCGTCCTGCAGCGCCAGCCGCTGTGTGGTCTGCTATGTCTGCTGGCGATCCTGCTCGGCGCTCCAGCCCTGCTCGGCGGTGCACTGCTGGGTGGTCTCGCCGGCTGGCTCACGGCCCAGCGCCGCGACTATCCCAAGGCGGAACGCCAGGCCGGCCTGTACAGCTACAACGGTGTGTTGCTGGGCCTGTTGATCAGCCAGCACTTTGCCTGGTCGGTCATGGTGGTGCCGCTGATCCTCGCCTGCGGCGGCCTGAGTGCGATCCTGACCCGACAATGGCTGCGACACACCACCCAGCCCGAGGCCTTGCCCGCCTATACCGCGCCGTTTGTCGGCCTCGGCTGGCTGCTGCTGGGCGCGGCCGCCGAAAGCGCCGTGGCCTTGCGCGAACCCGACGCTCTCGGCATCGTCAGCGCGCCTTTTAGCGGCCTCGCGCAAATCCTGCTGCTGGACCAGCCCCTGGCCGGCGCATTGATTGCGCTCGGGTTATGCCTGGCCAGCCGCCGTGCCGCAGCATGGGCATTGACCGGCGCCGTCCTCGGCGTGCTGTTCGCCCTGCTGCTGGGCGAGCCCGTCGGCGCCCTCCTCGGCCTGCACAGCTACAACCCGGCGCTGGCCGCCCTGGCCCTGAGCGGCACACGCCGCCGACCTGGGTTGCCGCTGGCCGGCATCGCCCTGGCGATCATCCTCACCCCCGGTTTTGCCGCGCTGCACCTGCCCGCGTTGACCGCGCCCTTTATCCTCGCCTGCTGGTTGGTGCGCGCCAGCCGCCGGATGTGGCACAAAGCCCGCGTGGACAGCCCGTTCGAATCCCCCTAGGCTTGCCCGATATTCGATAGGGGCGAACGTGATGGACAGCAACAACGACTGGCGCCAGCGTCTCTATGTCATGGTTTTCCAGAGTGACACACCGGCCGGGCGGCGTTTCGACAGCACCCTGCTGCTGATCATTCTCGCCAGCCTGGTGGTGGTGATCCTCGACAGCATCCAGGAAGTCCACGACAATTACGCCGCCGTGCTGGCCTACATCGAGTGGGGCTTCACCGTCATCTTCGCCATCGAGTATGGCCTGCGCCTGTACTGCTCGCCCAAGCCGTTGCGCTATGCCTTCAGTTTCTATGGCCTGGTGGATTTGCTCGCCATCGTGCCCGGCATCCTCGCGCTGTATTACAGCGATGCCCAGTACCTGTTGATCATCCGCATCATCCGCATGCTGCGCATCTTCCGGGTGCTCAAGCTCGGGCCGTACCTCAAGCAGGCCAACTACCTGATGTCGGCGTTGCGCGGCAGCAAGCAGAAGATCGTGGTGTTCCTGCTCAGCGTCTGCACCCTGGTGACGGTGTTCGGCACCTTGATGTATGTGATCGAAGGGCCTGGGAACGGCTTCACCAGCATCCCCAAGGGCATCTACTGGGCGATCGTGACCCTGACCACCGTGGGCTTCGGCGATATCGTGCCCAAGACCCCGCTGGGCCAGGTGATCTCGTCCCTGGTGATGATCACCGGTTATTCGATCATCGCCGTGCCCACCGGGATCTTCACCGCCGAACTGGCCAACGCCATGCGCGGTGAACAGTTGCAAACGGACTGCCCGGTGTGCAAGAAAAACACCCATGACGCAAACGCGGCGTTTTGTTCACGGTGTGGCAATGCACTGTTTAATAAGTTGAAATAAGCAAAGATCTTTTTGATCTTTAAGCGAATGTGCCCCCCCGGCTATAGTCGCTGGCAAAGTGCCTCTCTCTACTCTCGTACAACAAGGAATGAGCAGTGAAAAAACTCGTTAGCGCCTCTCTTCTGGCCGCCGGCCTTGCATTGGCCGGTGTCGTCCAGGCCGCACCGACCACCCTGCTCAACGTGTCCTACGACGTGATGCGCGATTTCTACAAGGACTACAACGCCGCCTTCCAGAAACACTGGGAAGCCGAGCACCCGAACGACAAGCTGACCTTGCAGATGTCCTTCGGCGGCTCCAGCAAACAAGCGCGCTCGGTGATCGACGGCCTGCCGGCTGATGTAATCACCATGAACATGGCCACCGACATCAACGCCCTGGTCGACAACGGCAAACTGGTGCCGGACAACTGGGCTACCCGCCTGCCGAACAACAGCGCGCCGTTCACTTCGGCCACCGTGTTTATCGTGCGCAAGGGCAACCCGAAAGCCCTGAAAGACTGGCCGGACCTGCTCAAGGATGGTGTGCAAGTGGTCGTGCCCAACCCGAAGACCTCGGGTAACGGTCGCTACACCTACCTGTCGGCCTGGGGCTACGTGCTGAAGAACGGCGGTGACGAAGACAAGGCCAAGGCCTTTGTCGGCAAGCTGTTCAAGCAAGCGCCCGTGCTGGACACCGGTGGCCGTGCCGCGACCACGACGTTCATGACCAACCAGATCGGCGATGTGCTGGTGACCTTTGAAAACGAAGCGGAAATGATCGCCCGCGAATTCGGCCGCGATCAGTTCGAAGTGGTCTACCCAAGTGTCTCCGCCGAAGCCGAGCCACCGGTCACGGTGGTGGACAAAGTGGTCGAGAAGAAAGGCACGCGCGCAGTCGCCGAAGACTACCTGAAGTACCTGTGGTCGCCGGAAGGCCAGGAAATCGCGGCCAACAACTACCTGCGCCCGCGTGACCCGAAAGTGCTGGCCAAGTACACCGATCGTTTCCCGAAAGTCGACTTCCTGTCGGTCGAGAAGACCTTTGGCGACTGGCGCACCGTGCAGAAAACCCACTTCAACGATGGCGGGGTGTTCGACCAGATCTACAACGGGCAGTAAGCCGCTTGCACTGAAGAAACGCGAGCCAATGTGGGGGCTGGCTTGCCTGCGATAGCGTCGCCCGGGTGTGTCCGATACACCGGGGTGTCCGCATTGCAGGCAAGCCCGCCCCCACATTCGTTTGATGCCAAGCGTGATCGTCAGGCCGCCGGGTCGCCTGTTTCGGCCGGTGCGTCTGCATGTATCATGGGCGCTCGAAGCCAACGCCAAGGCTTCAGTCATCATTTCACGGCATGAGTGTTATCACCGCTAACAGCCTACTCGTCGCAGTGTCTTGTCTTTACTCTCGCTCGCCATCTTCCTTCGCTTTTATGAGAACACCATGAACGCTACTCCCCACGCTACGAGCACCATGACCCGCGGGATGGTGATGCTGTTTGCGTTTTGCTGCGGCGCCATCGTCGCCAACATCTACTACGCGCAACCGATCATCGAGCTGATCGCGCCGGACATCGGCCTGACGCCCGCCATGGCCAGCCTGATCGTATCGCTGACGCAAATCGGCTACGCCCTGGGCCTGTTCTTCCTGGTGCCCCTGGGTGACTTGCTGGAAAACCGCAAGCTGATGATCAGCACCACCGTGATCGCCATCGCCAGCCTGCTGGGTGCGGCGTTTACCGAGCAACCGAACCTGTTCCTGCTGGTGTCGTTGTTGATCGGTTTCAGCTCGGTGTCGGTGCAGATCCTGATCCCACTGGCGGCGCACCTGGCACCTGCCGAGTCCCGTGGCCGCGTGGTCGGCAGCATCATGGGCGGCCTGTTGCTGGGCATCCTGCTGGCGCGGCCGGTGTCCAGTGTGGTCGCCGACCATTTCGGCTGGCGCGCGATGTTCATGGCCGCGGCCGCGTTGATGGCCGTTATCAGCGTGGTCTTGCTGATGACCATCCCCAAGCGCCAGCCCGACCACAGCGCCAGCTATGGCCAGTTGCTGCGTTCCCTCGGCACCCTGCTGCGTGAACAACCGCTGTTGCGCCAGCGCGCCTTTTATCAAGGTTGCATGTTTGCCACCTTCAGCCTGTTCTGGACCGCCGCGCCGCTGGAGTTGGTGCGCAACCATGGCCTGAGCCAGACCCAGATCGCGATCTTCGCCCTGGTCGGTGCCATCGGCGCCATCGCCGCGCCCATCGCCGGGCGCCTGGCCGATGCCGGCCACACCCACCGCGCGTCACTGCTGGCCATGGTGTTTGCGGTGCTGAGCTTCCTGCCGGCCTTCGTACACCCGCTGTACAGCGTGATCGGCCTGGCGGTGACCGGCGTGGTCCTCGACTTCTGCGTGCAGATGAACATGGTCCTCGGCCAACGCGCCATCTACGCCCTCGACGCCAACAGCCGCAGCCGCCTGAACGCGCTGTACATGACCAGCATCTTCATCGGCGGTGCCTTCGGCTCGGCGATTGCCAGCAGCGTGTACGAACACGGCGGCTGGCTGGGCGTGATGCTGGTGGGCAGTGCGTTCCCGCTGGTGGCGCTGCTGCGCTTTCTCAGTGCTTCGCGCCACACTTCGGCGGTCACTGCCTGACGGCATGATGCCTCGGGATCGTGGGTGGGGTTACGAGCGCGGCCTGCCACTGGACGATGGGGCGATAATCTGCAGCAGTTGTAACACGAACGCTGACAGTGTCTTGGCAAGCATTTCGATCAGTGCGGACGGCCCGTTTGGGGTTTCACCCGGCGGCGGGGTTGGAGCCGGAGTCGGAGTCGGGGCTGGCGTCGGCACAGACTGAACTTCAGGCTGCGACCCATCCCACCGTACATCGCCAGGCTTGATCTGCCCCTTGCTGTTGATCACCATGCCCGCGTTGCCCGTCCCCTTCAGATCAATGGCCAGGCTCGCCCCCCCCGTACTGGCATCGTGTTTGAGCACCGCTTCACCGGCGCGGCCGCTGAACCGATCGGTAAACACCAGGGCGCGCACACCTGCCGCTTTTAACGCACCCGAGACGTCGATCTTATCGGTACCGCTGGTGAAGTCCTCGATCAGGTCTGGGCTCTGTGCGGCGGAGTCGCTGACGTTATCGTAGACAAACGTATCCGCGCCGCCGCCGCCCCTCAACGTGTCGGCGCCGGCACCGCCCTTGAGGCGGTTGGCCGCATCATTGCCGATCAAGGCATCACGACCGGCACCGCCGATCGCGTTTTCAATAACACATCCCTTGGCGACGGACACATTGCCCTTCAAGCCGCCCACGTCAGAGAACGACTCCGCATTCAGATCGACCTTCTGATCCTGGGAAAACCCGGAAAAATCCAGCGTATCCACACCACCACCATCCCACACACAGAACACCGGTTTGTCCCTGGCGCTGGTAAGGCTCATCACTTCGCGCTCGGTATTGGAGTTGAAACCATAGACGGTGTCGGTCTTGCGGGTCTGGTGGTTGGCGCCATACAAGCGTTGCGCCGCGGCGATATCGTCCATCATCGGGGCAGACGGATTGAGCGATCTGAAGTCATGACCGGATTGATGGCGTTCCGACCAGTAACTCATCACGGTGCGTGCCTTGGTGTCCTGCGCGTAGACCGCGCCGTTTTGGTAGTTGGCACCGTCGCCGTTATAGCGTCCCGGATGTTGCAGGCCAATAGCGTGACCGATTTCATGAATAGCCGTGACCGAAAAGTGACTGCCCAGCGCAGGCGAAGCCGCCCCGCCCCGGGTGCCGATCGTGGCCGCTGTCCGATTCGTGGAACCATGAGGCAAGTCGGCAACCCCCCGGTCGCCGCGAGGGTTGTTGTGGATACTGAGCGCTCCGTCCGTACCGTTTGACTGCTCGCGGAAACTGATATTGGCCACATCCTGCCAGGCTTGCACTGCCTGGTGTACGCGCTGTTTCTGCTGGGCGGTGAAACTCGCGTCGACCGTGTAGTGCAAGTCGATCTTCTGATCGCCGTTACGGTCACGGAAACGATGATTTTCCCGCGTGATTTGTTTGGCCGCCTGGTCCGTCGTAAACGACGGTTTCTTCGAGGCCCCGGCACCAAACGGGCCGGGGTCCGATATCGGAAACCCCATGCGGGAAGTTACAGAAAACAGATCAGGTCCATTCATTGTGCGGCACTCGTATTATTAATGAATACACAAGAACACCGAATCGAATCGATCCGGAGATTAAGTATCAATAACCGCGAGCCGCGTTAAACCAGGCTCATCGTTATCGCCGATAATCTCGCACAGTGAAAAATAGCGGACCAACACTATTTTAGTTTCAGCTGAAACAACCACACGCCGCGTAACATGCAGTCAGACAACCAGGATTTTATTTGCAATTTAAACATCCAACCACACAACCGACTCACCAATACCGGGTTGCTTTTACAATAAAAAAACAAATTCTAAACAAATACCCGTCACTGGCTTACTTCAATTCCCGCCAGACAAAGACATATCCACTTAAGCTTCTTCACTGCGATAAACCCCGCCTGGGAGCGGGTGACAAGCCATAGCCATTCCCCGTAGGCTTGTGCGCCGTACTGCATCGCGATGCGCTCAATCACAAGCAAGGGACACCCGATGGACCGCCTGACCGCCATGGAAACCTTCGTCCACGTTGTCGAAACCGGCTCGTTCTCCGCCGCCGCCAAACGCCTGGGCATCGGCCAGCCCGCGGTGTCGAAGAGCGTCGCGCAGTTGGAAGCGCGCCTGGCGGTGCGCTTGGTAATGCGCTCAACCAGGGGCCTGACGCCGACCGAAGCGGGCCTGGCGTATTTCGAAAAAGCCAAGCGCGCCATCGATGAGGCCAACGAGGCCGACGACGCTGCCCGCAGCGCGGGCGCCGGGCTGTCGGGTAACTTGCGCATCAGCGCCGCCGTGACCTTCGCCAGCCTGCATATCCTTCCGCACCTGGGGCCGTTCCTGGAGCAGTACCCTGGGTTGAACATCGATGTAGTACTCGACGACCACAGCCTCAACCTGGTGGAAGAAGGCATCGACGTCGCCCTGCGCATGGGCAACCTGAGCGATTCGGGGCTGACCGCACGCAAGATCGGGGCGTCGCCCTGCCATATCCTGGGTACCCCGGCCTACTTCGAACGCTTCGGCGAACCCGCCACGCCAGCCGATCTGCTGCGACACCAGGCGGTCATCTACACCCAGGGCGAGGGCGCGCGCTGGACATTTACCCGAGACGCCCGCGAATACCCGATCGTCGTCCATGGCCGCTTGCACATCACAGCGGCGGAAGGGGTACGTGCGGCTGTGCTGAACCACTTGGGCCTGACCCTGGCATCGGCCTGGATGTTCGCGCCGGAACTGGCCAGTGGCGCGGTGAAGCCGGTGTTGACCGACTGGCATTTGCCGGCGCGGGACTTATGGGCCGTGTTTCCGACAGGGCGGATGGCGAGTGCCAAGGCGCGGGCGTTTGTGGAGTATGTGGAACGGTTGTCAACGCGCTGACGGGCCCAGGTAGCGCAGCAAACACTCGACCGTATGCTCCAGCGGGCCGGAGTTATCCAGCACGAGCAACCCCGCCCCCATGCCGGCCAGCAACTGCGCCGTAAACCGTGCATTACGCGCCAGGCGCGCATCGATATCCGCCACCGACTCACGCCCCCGCGCCAGCAAGCGCTGGCGCAGCGCCGCCTGATCGACACTCAGCAACACCACCAGCAACGCCGGGTAACGCTCGCGGGCCTGCGCCAGGTGGGCACGGGAGCCGTTGACCAGCACATCCTCCCCCGCCGCCAGCCATGCGTCGATGTCCGTGGGTATGCCATAGGACAACCCATTGGCCTGCCAACTCAACGCAAACGCGCCTTCGGCTTGCATCGCGACAAACTGCTCGGCGCTCACCCCCTGTGCCGCCTCGCCCACCGCTTCCGCCGAGCGCGTAATCACCCGACGCACAATGTGGCAGCCACGTTCGGCCAAACGTGGTCGTGCAGCGTCCAACAGGCTGTCCTTGCCCGAACCCGATGGCCCGATGAGATAGATCAACCTGCCCGCCATCAATACACCCTCTTCGCTTGTCTGCAGATTTGTTGCATGACCGACTACGTTTCACGGCGGCGGCCACAGTATCGGATTGTGACGCGCTACGCACTCGGTCAGGCGTGCGCGTAGGCGCTTTCATGTTCGGGTGCAGGAACTGTGCACGGTTTCCCGGAAGGCAGAGGGTCAGCCTCCAGACAAAACGCGCGCGCATTGCCACACCGCAAAGCCAATCAATAATCCACCGCTGATACGATTGATCACATCAAGATCAGGATTATCGATCAGCGCAGTCCTGATGAGGCTGCCACCCAGCGCATATAACATCTGGCCTAAAAATGAACCCACCAGAAAACCCGCCAGACTCAGGTAGAGCCCGAGCCCCTCAAACAGCGTGCCGCTGGCAATCACATAGGAGGAGATCGCTACGATAGTGAGTGGGTTCATTAGCGTCAGTAAAAAGACCGGGATAAATCCTGCTGTCGTTTTTACTTGTGCCACAGCTGTATGTTTTGCAAATGTAATGCCCCCCAGATAAAACAGGTAAGCAATTGCCACCCAGGTCAACAGACGGTTGTTGGCTAGCCAAAATTCCTTGATTGTCTGCAAACCATAAAATGCGACAGCCGCAAAAACCGCATCTGCAACTGCCGCACCTAGAGCCCCAGGTAGTGCGCCGCGAAAGCCACAGGCGATGGACTGCCTCAGGATGATCAAGGCTATCGGTCCAAAACCTATGGAAAGCATTGTGGCGAATACCATCGAACTCAGAAAACCCTGCATCTAACTCAGAACCTCAATAAACAGCTTTTTCTTCGCTTGGCAGTGCGGGCATTGAAACGCCTCCCCAATCTCATCCCAAGTCGTGCCGGGTTCTATATCGACTAGAGCCTCGCCTGAAGACTCTGAATAAACGTAGTGGCAAATCTGGCACTCATAAGACCGACTCATAATAATGTCCTTCACTATCAGAAGTTCGATTTTCAGGCCAGCCGCCGATTCAAAGCGGCAAACATTTGCTCGAACCCATCCATAAATGCCATCGCCCCGCGCATTGCATGCGGGGCAATAGTTGGATTTTTCTCCAAGTACGAAATCATGATTTCGCGCCCGGTCGCGACATGCATAGGTTCAACCTCACAATGAATCGCAAAGAATGCCAAAACGGGGTCATCTTCGTCGACCAGACCATATTCGCCGGCATATTTTTGAAATCCTTTCAGGAAAAACTGAAACTCTCGTGAGGAAGTCATTTCTGACGCCAAATGAAAACCCAATGCCTCACCTAAAAACTCAGAACGGTACATTCGATGGGTATTATTACCCATGGCGGTGCCCTCAGGAAGAATGTAGTGAGGATTGAACAGCTCAGCATCGGAAAGTCCCAGGTGAGTGGTCAGTTGTTTGAACATTTGATGATGGGTTGGCAACATATGCTTGCTATGTTGATGTAGACCGTATTCATCCACGGATGCGTAAAGAATATGCGCGGCTTTAGCCGTGCCGTGCCACATATCTTCTTTAATCCATTCATCCGTAACGCGCGCAGCCAATGCGACGATTCCAGCCGGAACATCCTTGAAGAAAGCCCAAATAGTTGCAAAAAATAGAGCCCTTTCTGGATGACTTAGTGGCTTATCGGAAATAATTTTCCCAAACGACTCAAGCTCACGTAGGGCAGAGTGCCGCACTATCGCATTTGCGATTTCATTATAACCAGCCTCGCACACTTTATATATTTCACCACGAGTAGATCTTTCATTTGATCCCGCGCCGATCGGATTCTGAACGCTCATATAATTATCCTTGTTTTTATAACAAATGAATTTCAACCCGCCTTTAAAAAGGCATTGCACACAAAATTATTAGCATCACGCCACACATGTCAATCCACAAATCAATTATTCCCAACAAACCTATGAAACATGCGGCTTAGAGCCTTGCCATCCGCTACGAACCAACTATGAGCCAACCGCCAAGTTTAAAAAAAACCTCCTTCCTACTCCAACAAAAGTAGGCAACACATAGAAACTTCCTTTTTTATTGAGTGAAACCTCTCATTTAATGGAGTTACATCCCCAACACCGCATCAACCATCCCCTGACGGGCAATTTCAAACTTCAACTTATGAGCTACCGGGCAGCATAATTACAGGTTTGCAGTTACCCCTCGCTCATCTCGCCCTACCTTTACGGTAGGCGTACTGTGGCGCGCAGGCCTCCTCGGCTCGCTGACCAGACGCCGTCTCAATCAATACGGATATTGCGGGCGTGTCGCAGATCGCCATCCTGCGGAGTTCAAGTGCGAGTATCACGAAATCAATGTGACCCAGCCCTTCAGCAGTACAGGCGCGGTTTTCCGCCATGCCATCGCAGTAGTTTTCGCCTTGTCTGAAACTCAATTCCCTGGTCACCAAGTACGTGTCCGCAGAGGTGGCATTCATACCTACCTGCTCGCTACAGGGTCCGTCCTACAAGGCGAAGAAAGCAGCAACGCCGCGCCAGCAGCTTGTAGGTGTCGAGCCGATTTTTTCACCCAAACTGTCCGTCTAGGGGCGAATGGCGGCAGTCCGTGTGGAAAGTGCGAAGACAGCACAATCTTTTATCGAACGGCACTTGTTGAGAGTAAGGATGAAGATCCGCCGAATGACGCCATCAGCCTATGACGGACTCATGGCGCTGAGTTCGGAAATCATTTTTATCTGACAGACCTCTATCTCGGACAAGTCCGGCCCCGGCATTGGATCTCCAGCGTTTGAAGGACCACACTGCAGGCATGAAAAAGGCGACCCAAAGGTCGCCTTCTGTCACTGCGCGTACTGCTTGCTCAACCCCGGCGGTACGCCATGCACGTCGGTCTCTTCCCACGGCCCGTCCGGGCTGATGGAGCGGCTCCAGCCGTTGCTCCAGCGGTAGTAGGTGCGCTGGCGGTAGAAGGTGTCGGGCTGGTCTTCCAGCACATACACCTGCATCTTGCCGTCCCAGTGGCTGGCCGCGCCGGGTGGCGGGGCGAAGGTCGGCGACTTGCTCGGTGGCGCTTTCGCGGGTGCGGTGACCGGGCTGGAGGGCCTGGTGGCTGGCTTGGTCGAGGGGCCCGATGGGGGAATGGTCGGGCCGGTGGGTGCCGGAGGTGGGCGGTGGACCGCACAAGCGCTCAAGCCCAATACCAGGCTGAGCAGGGTGATGCGTGCAAGGGCGGTCATAGGCGTTTCCTCGAATTACTTGTCCGGACTGTCGATGGTCAGCTGCTGCAGCGCAGTGGTGGTGCTGGCCAGGGGTTGGCTGCGGCCGATCCACTCGCCAGTGGTCGGTTGACCGGCCCGGGATATGCGCGCAACCAGTTGGACTTCAGGGAAGTTGGACAGTTTCAACTGCGGCATCATTGCGTCGGCATCGCCCAGTTCGACGGTGACCGGCAGGTCGGCGACGGTCACACGCTTGGCCGCCAGCGGTGCCGGCGGGCCGGAGACCGCGCGGGCGAAGATGAACACGCTGTCGCTTGGCAGGGCTTTGGCCTTGATGTCGGCGGAGAGGTCCACGCGCACTTTCATCACGGCTTTTTGGGCGACGGTGCCACCGCTCGCTTTCAGCCGCTCTGCCGCGCGGTCGATCCCGCCTTGCAGGGCGACGCGGGAGTTGTCTTCGGGCGGCAGTTGCGCCAGCAGGCGGCTCCAGTAATCGATCGCCTCTTGGTAGCGCTGGCCTTCAAAGGCCGCGATGCCAAGCAGACCGAGGCTGGTGACTTCTCGCGGGTCGAGCTTGAGGGCTTCGTCGGTCAGGGCCTGGACCTTGGGCGACCACTGCTTGTTGTCGGCGAAGTACTGGGCCTGGGCCCACTGGCCCAACAGCTCCGGCTGGCGCCCGGCCAGGGCCACGGTGCGCTCGAAGACCTTGGCGGCATCGGCGGAGCGGTCCTGGGCCATGTAGGCGCGACCGAGGAAGTACAAGCCTTCTGCCGAATCCGGCTGGGCGGCGGCGGCGCGTTCCAGGCGGTGGGTCATGTCTTCCATGGACACCGGTGGCTGGGAGAATTCGCGGGTCAGTTCGACCTTGTCGCTGGCACCGAAGTGCAGGTACAAGCCAATGCCCAGCACGGGCACCAAAACCGCTGCGAGCAACGGCAGCGGTTTGCCCAGGCGCGATTCGCGGGGCTTTTCCATGCCTTCGGTGTCGGCCAGCAATTCGCGCGCGGCTTCGGCGCGGCCGGTGTCGAGTTGCGTGGCGTTGAGCACGCCTTCGTCCTGCTGGGTTTGCAGTTCGGCCACGCGTTCTTGATACAGCGCCACGTTCAGCGCGGTGCGATCCTCTTCGCGCTGGGCACGACGGCCGCGCAACACAGGGATCAACAGGAAACTCAGGGCAATCAGAAGCAGCAAACCGGCTGCGAGCCAGAAATCAATCATCAGTCTTGGTGTCCAGCAATTGGTCGAGGCGTTGGCGCTCGTCGGGGGATAGCGCGTCGGAACCATCGGTAGGCGCGGCGCGGCGACGGCGGACGATCACCACCATCACCACCATGCCCGCCAGCAGCAGCCCGGCGGGGCCGAACCAGAGCAGTGCGGTCTTGCCGGTGAGGGCCGGTTTGTAGCGCACGAAATCGCCGTAGCGGTCGACCATGAAGTCGATGATCTGCTGGTTGTCCTTGCCCTCCCCCAACATGCGGAAGATCTCTTTGCGCAGGTCGGCGGCGATGGGCGCGTTGGAGTCAGCGATGTCCTGGTTCTGGCACTTGGGGCAGCGCAGTTCCTTGGTCAGTTCGCGAAAACGCTCACGCTCGGCGTCGTTGGCGAATTCGTAGGTGTCGATGGCGGCGTGGGCCACGCCCGCCAGGCCCAGGGCCAATACGGCAGCAGCTAACCAGCGCTTCATGGCTTGGCCTCGTCGACCAGGGCCTGATACTTGGCGGCCAGTTGTTCGCGCCAGACCACTTCATCGATGACGCCGACATACTTGTCGCGGATCACGCCCTTGGCATCGATAAAGAAGGTTTCCGGGGCGCCGTAGACGCCGAGATTCAACCCCAGGTTGCCGTCTTCATCGCGGATATCCAGCTGGTACGGGTTGTGGAATTCCGCCAGCCACTTCAAGGCCGCCGCATTGTCGTCCTTGTAGTTGATGCCGTAGATCACCACGCCGTTCTCGGCGAGTTTGTTCAGCACCGGGTGTTCTACGCGGCAGGAAATGCACCAGGTGCCCCACACGTTGACCAGCGCCGGCTTGCCCAGCAAATCGGCCTGGGTCAGGGTCTTGTCGCCCTGCACCGTCGGCAGGGAAAACGCCGGGAACGGCTTGCCGATCATGGCCGAGGGCAACTCGGCCGGGTCCAGGTACAACCCGCGATACAGGAACACCGCCACCAGCAGAAACAATGCCAGCGGCACGACCATCAACCAACGCTTCATACCGCCGCTCCTTGCAGGCCCAGTGCTTCACGCACCCGGCTCTTGACCTTGACTCGATAGCGCCGGTCCAGCGCCGCGAGCACACCACCCAGACCGGTGAGCAAACCGCCGAACCAGATCCAGCGCACGAACGGTTTGACATGCACGCGCACCGCCCAGGCACCTTCGCCCAGCGGTTCACCCAGGGCGACGTAAAGGTCACGGGTGAAACCGCCGTCGATCCCGGCTTCGGTCATCATCGAACTCTGCACGGTGTACAAGCGTTTTTCCGGGTGCAGCACGGCGACTTCCTTACCGTTGCGGACTACGCGCACAGTGCCTTTGTCGGACGTGAAGTTCGGCCCTTCGAAGTGCTTGGCGCCTTCGAAGATGAAGTGGTAACCGGCCAGGTCCATGGACTCGCCGGGGGCCAGGCGCAGGTCGCGCTCGGCGCTGTTCTGGCTGGAGAGCACCACGCCGAGGGCACACACGGCGATGCCGATATGCGCGACCTGCATGCCCCAATAGCTGCGGGTCAGGGTGGGCAGGCCTTTGATCAGGCCTTTGTGGCGGGTCTTGTCGACGATGTCGCGCATGCCGGCCAGCAATACCCAGGCGGCGAGCATGAACGTGGCGAGGACCGCCCAGTTGAAATCGCCATAAGCGATACCGGCGATCACGGCCAAGGCGGCGCTGCCCAGCAGCACCGGGGTCAGCATGCCCACCAGCCATTTTACCGGGGTGTCTTTCCAGCGCACCAGCACGCCGACGGCCATTACCACCATCAACAAGCCCATCAACGGAATGAACAAGGCGTTGAAATACGGCGGGCCGACCGACAGCTTGGCGCCGGTCAGCGCATCCAGCACCAGCGGGTACAGGGTGCCGAGCAGGATCATCGACGCGGCCACCACCAGCACGAGGTTGTTGCCCAGCAACAGGGTTTCCCGCGACCACAGGTTGAAGCCGACCTGGCTTTTGACCACCGGCGCGCGCAGGGCAAACAGGGTCAGGGAACCGCCGACCACACACAGCAGGAACATCAGGATGAACACACCGCGGGCAGGGTCGGACGCAAACGCGTGAACCGAAGTCAGCACGCCCGAACGCACGAGGAAAGTGCCGAGCAGGCTGAGGGAAAACGCCGCGATGGCCAGCAACACCGTCCAACTCTTGAACACACCGCGTTTTTCGGTGACGGCCAGCGAGTGAATCAGCGCCGTACCCACCAGCCAAGGCATGAAGGACGCGTTTTCCACCGGGTCCCAGAACCACCAGCCGCCCCAACCGAGCTCGTAATAGGCCCACCACGAACCCAGGGTGATACCGATGCCGAGGAAGGCCCAGGCGACGATGGTCCATGGCCGCGACCAGCGCGCCCAGGCCGCATCGAGGCGCCCGCCGAGCAAGGCGGCGATGGCGAAGGCGAAGGCCACGGAGAAACCCACGTAGCCCATGTAGAGCATCGGCGGGTGGACGATCAGGCCGATGTCCTGCAGCAGCGGGTTGAGGTCATGCCCGTCCACCGGGATCTGCGGCAAGATGCGGCTGAACGGGTTGGACGTCATGATCAGGAACAGCAGGAAGCCGACGCTGATCATGCCCATCACTGCCAGCACCCTGGCCAGCATGACTTGCGGCAGTTGCCGGGAGAAGATCGACACGGCGAAGGTCCAACCGCCGAGGATCAGGGCCCACAACAGCAGCGAACCTTCGTGGGCGCCCCACACGGCGCTGAACTTGTAATACCAGGGCAAGGCGCTGTTGGAGTTGCTGGCCACATAGGCGACGGAAAAATCGTCGGTCATAAAGGCGTAGGTCAGGCAACCGAACGCGAACACCAGGAAGGCAAACTGACCCCAGGCGGCCGGCTGCGCCAGGCTCATCCACAGGCGGTCGCCGCGCCACGCGCCGAGCAACGGCACCACGGCCTGGACGATGGCGAAGCACAGGGCGAGGATCATCGCCAAATGGCCCAGCTCCGGAATAAACAGTGCGGACGTCATCACTTAGCCCTCCTTGGCTGGAGTTGGAGCGGTTTGGCCGCTGTCTTTCAACGCTTTGGTGACTTCCGGCGGCATGTATTTCTCATCGTGCTTGGCCAGTACTTCATCGGCCACCACCACGCCATCGGCATTCAGTTTGCCCAGGGCGACGATGCCCTGGCCTTCGCGGAACAGGTCCGGGAGGATGCCGCGATACGTAATGGTCACGGCCTTGTTGAAGTCGGTGACCACGAAGGTGACGTCGAGAGAATCGCCGGAGCGTTTCAACGAGCCCTTCTCCACCATGCCGCCGGCGCGGATGCGCGTGTCCAGCGGTGCTTCGCCGTTGGCGATCTGGGTTGGGGTGTAGAACAGGTTGATGTTCTCCCGCAGGGCGCTCATCGCCAGGCCCACGGCAATACCGACGCCGGCCAGAATGGCAAGGATGATCAACAGACGCTTTCTACGCAGCGGATTCACTTTTCGGTCTCCCGGCGCAGACGACGCGCCTCTTGTTGCAGGTAACGCTTGCGGGCCAGGATCGGCACGGCAACGTTGAGGGCCAGTACCGCCAGGCAGATGCCGTAGGCCGTCCAGACATACAGGCCATGGTGGCCCATGGCGAGAAAATCACTGAAAGAAGCAAAACTCATCCACGCGCTCCCAGGCTGCTCTGCACTTCGGCCTTGACCCAACTGGCGCGGGCTTCACGCTTGAGCACTTCAAGGCGCATCCGCATCAGCAGCACAGCGCCGAAGAAGCAGTAGAACCCCAGCACCATCAGCAACAGCGGCGCCCACATTTCCACGGGCATCGCCGGTTTTTCGGTGAGGGTGAAGGTGGCGCCCTGGTGCAGGGTGTTCCACCACTCCACCGAGTATTTGATGATCGGGATGTTGATCACACCGACAATCGCCAGCACCGCACAGGCCTTGGCGGCGCTGTCACGATTGCTGATCGCGTTGCCCAGGGCAATCAGACCGAAGTACAGAAACAGCAGGATCAACATGGACGTTAGTCGCGCATCCCACACCCACCACGAGCCCCAGGTGGGTTTGCCCCAGATCGCGCCGGTGACCAGCGACACGGCGGTCATCCACGCACCGATGGGCGCGGCGCATTGCAGGGCGACGTCCGCGAGTTTCATCTTCCACACCAGGCCGACGATGCCGCACACCGCCAGCATCACGTAGCAGGACTGGGCCAGCATTGCGGTAGGCACGTGGATATAGATGATGCGAAAGCTGTTGCCCTGCTGGTAATCCGGCGGCGCGAAGGCCAGGCCCCAGACCAGGCCGAGGCCGATCAGCACTACGGCGGCGATGCTCAACCACGGCAGCAGCTTGCCGCTGATGCCGTAAAACCATTTGGGCGAGCCGAGCTTGTGAAACCAGGTCCAGTTCATTGCTGTTTCCATCACGGTTGCGTCTTGTGTTTGCAAGAAGCGTAGGGTCTTTCTTATGTTGAAGAACGGGTTACGCGTAACCCGACTTCATTATTCGCCGACGCTGATCTTCAGGCCGGCGGCTATGGCAAAGGGTGTCAGGGTTACCGCCAGGGCGGTCAGGCTGCCAAGCCACAGGAGGTAACCGGTCGCCGGCATGCCCATGAGCGCGGCTTGCAAAGCGCCGCTGCCGAGGATCAACACCGGGATATACAAAGGCAGAATCAACAAGGCCAGCAGCAGGCCGCCGCGTTTCAAACCCACCGTCAGCGCCGCGCCCACCGCTCCCAACAGGCTGAGCGCCGGCGTGCCGAGCAACAAGGACATGAGCAATACCGGCAGGCATTCACTGGGCAACCCTAGCATCATTGCCAGCAACGGCGAGAGCAACACCAGCGCCAGGCCGGAAAACGCCCAGTGTGCCAGTACCTTGGCCAATACCAGAAGTGGCAGGGGGTGCGACGAAAGGACCCACTGTTCCAGGGAACCGTCCTCGAAATCACTGCGAAACAGCCCGTCCAGCGAGAGCAGCACGGACAAAAGGGCCGCCACCCACACCAGTCCCGGAGACAAGGTTTGCAACAGTTTAGTCTCGGGGCCGACCGCCAGCGGGAACAACGCAATGACAATCGCAAAGAACACCAGCGGATTGGCCAGTTCGGCCGGGCGCCGGCACAACAGCCGCGCCTCGCGGGCCACCAACAGCGCGAACACACTCATACCGACCACCGCCCCAGGTCCAGCTCGCGGTAACCGGCGGGCAGGCGCGTCAGGCTGTGGTGCGTCGTCAGCACGACGAGGCCGCCCTGCTCGCAATGCCGCGCCAGGTGTTCTTCCAACTGGGCGACGCCTTGTTTGTCGAGGGCGGTGAAGGGTTCGTCGAGAATCCACAGCGGCGGGCCGGGCAGATACAGGCGCGCCAGGGCCACACGGCGCTGCTGGCCGGCCGACAAGGTGTGGCAGGGCACATCTTCGAAGCCCTTGAGGCCGACGGCGGCGAGTGCCTGCCAGATCGCCTCGCGGCTGGCCGGATGATGCAGGGCGCTGAGCCAACTGAGGTTTTCCTCGGCGCTGAGCACGTCTTTGATCCCGGCGGCGTGGCCGATCCAGGTGAGGTTGCGGGCCAGCTCGGTGCGTTGTTCGTTCAGGGGCTTGCCGTTGAGCCGCACTTCGCCCGCCGTGGGCTGCATCAACCCGGCCAGCAAACGCAGGAGGCTGGTCTTGCCGCTGCCGTTGGGACCGCTGATCTGCACCATGTCACCGCCCGCCAGGCGCAGGTCGAGGTGCTCGAACAGCAGGCGCAGGTCGCGTTCACAGGCAAGCGCTACGGCTTCAAGAAGAGGGCTGGTCAAAAGATCGCGGGCCTTTACGGTTCAAGTCGGCGGTGCTGCGGCCGTTATAGAAAGGAGCACAATAACGGCTTTGGCGACCGATTTTAGAGAGCTGGATCAAATAGTTGTGAGGTTTTTACCGCTCTCATGGCAGACGGGCCGCATTATACATGCGATGCCCTACGCTAAAGAGGGCTATTTCCCCTGAGACGACACGCACGATGACCGGTGAGATCAACCTTCCTACGCTTTCTCCTGCCCCGACAGCCGGGCCGGCCCCTGCGCCGGCGCCGGCAACCGGTGAGTTGCTGAAACTGCTGGAGCCGCAGATCGGCTTGATTGACCCTGGAAAAACCGCGAACGCCGAAGTCATCGCACTTAAACAAGGCGGCGAAGCCTTTCAGTTGCTGCTCAAATTGACCCTCGACGGTGGCCGCCAGACGCTGGTGCAGGCCAGCAGCCCGCAACCCTTGCCGCTGGGCAGCAATGTGGCGGTGAGCCAGACGCCCGCCGGCAACCTGACCCTCAGCCTGCAGCAGGCCTTGAGCGCCAACGTCGCCGCCCTCACCCGCATCGACACCACACAAATGCCGGCGGGCACCTTGCTGCAAGCCAAAGTCCTGACCAGCCAAGCGCTGCCCCAAGGCACCACGCAACCGACGATCTACCGTTCGTTGGTGACGGTGCTCAACAGCACCCTGGCCGGCACGACCCTGACCCTGGAAAGCCCGCAACCGCTACGCGTCGGCAGCCTGCTCAGCGCTGTGGTACAGGACACGCAGACCCTGAACTTTGTGCCCTTGAGCGGGCTCAAGGATCAACTGGCCGTGACCCAGCAACTCGCCACCCAGCAAAGTCGCCAGGGCTCGTTGGATGCGGTGTTCACCGCGTTGCAACGCCTGCCCCAGGACGACAGTACGTCCGTCGAACTGCGCTCGGCCGCCACGCGGCTGCTCGCGGCATTGCCCGACCTGGCGCAAGTCAGCAATCCCAAGGTGCTGGCGCAAGTCATCCAGAACAGCGGCGCGTTTCTTGAAGCCAAGTTGCTGGCCGGGCAAAACCCGCAAATTCCACCGCTGGATATGAAAGGCGCGCTGCTGCGCCTGGTCGCCGATCTGCTGCCCGCCCTGCCCGCCAGCACCAACCTCAATGCCATCCTCGCCGCCAACACCCTGGCCCAGATACTGCCCAACTTCGTGCGCAGCCCGCTGAACACCCTCGGACAGATCAGCGCCCGCCAGGCACCCGCCGGTTTTCCATTGCCGGAACGGCTGATGCAACGCCTGGAAGGCGAAGGCGACCTGGAGAACCTGCTGCGCCTGGCCGCCGGGGCCATCTCGCGGTTACAGAGCCATCAGCTGTCGAGCCTGGAACAGACCGGCACCACCGCCGACGGCCGCCTGCAAACCACCTGGCAGCTGGAAATCCCCATGCGGACCCTGCAGGACATCGTGCCGCTGCAGGTCAAGTTCCAGCGCGAAGAGCCCGCGCAGGACAAGGACCAGCCCGAACGCAAGGACAAAAAAGACCCCAAGCAGATGCTCTGGCGCGTGGAACTGGCTTTCGACATGGAGCCGCTGGGGCCCTTGCAGGTCCAGGCGCAGTTGTCGCAGGGCAAACTGTCGAGCCAGTTGTGGGCGACGCGACCGTTCACCGCCAGTTTGATCGAAAGTCACTTGGGCAGTTTGCGCGAGCGCCTGGTGACGTCGGGCATCAATGTCGGCGACCTCGACTGCCACCTCGGCACGCCGCCACGCGGGCCGAAAACCGGATTGGAGCAACGCTGGGTGGACGAAACCGCATGAACAACGCCAACCCACCGCGCCAGGCCATCGCCCTCAAGTATGACGGCCAACAAGCGCCGACCCTGACCGCCAAGGGCGACGATGCCCTGGCCGAAGCGATCCTCAAGCTGGCGCGGGAAAACGAAGTGCCCATCTATGAAAACGCCGAGCTGGTGAAGCTGCTGGCGCGCATGGAACTGGGCGACAGTATCCCGGAAGAGTTGTACCGCACGATCGCCGAGATCATTGCGTTTGCCTGGACGCTGAAGGGCAAGTTTCCGGCGGGGTACGACCCGGACGCCGCGCCGGTCGAGCGCGATGTCACCGAGCGTGGCGACGACTACTGAGTAGCCCCAGACAAACAACAATCCAAATGTGGGAGGGGACTTGCCCCCTCCCACATTCAGATCGGCTTCAGTTCAGGACTTCGCTCAGGGGAATGAAATTCACCCGGTCGCCCATCGCCAGCGTCGTCCCTTCCAACACCTCTACCAACCCTTGCGCCCACGCCGCACTGCGCAGCACGCCGGAGCTCTGGTTGCGATAGATGACCGCCTTGCCCTGCTCGATGCGCCCGCGCAAATATTCGCGGCGGTTGCCCGGTTTGGGCCAGACGAACCCCGCCGGCACCTCGAACCGCAGCGGCTCGACCTCCGCCACACCTTGGCGGCGCAGCAGATAGGGGCGTGCCAACAGAGCAAACGTCACCAGCGTCGACGCCGGATTGCCCGGCAGGCCGATCACCGGCACGCCACGAAAATGGCCGAAGGTCAGCGGTTTGCCCGGTTTGATCGCGAGCTTCCACAAGGCCAGCTCGCCTTCTTCACGCAGGGCAATGCCGAGAAAATCCGCCTCGCCCACCGACACACCGCCGGTCGACAGAATCAAGTCAACCGCGCCCAGGCCCGCCAGACACGTGCGCGTCTGGTCCAGGTCATCGGGAAGAATGCCCGCATCGATCACTTCGCATCCCAGGTGCTCCAGCCAACTGCACAGCACGCGACGGTTGCTGTTGTAGATCTGCCCTGGGCCGAGGGGCAGGCCGGGCTCGATCAACTCATCGCCGGTGGACAGCACCGCGACCCGCACGCGGCGCACCACGGCCAACTGGTCGAGACCGAGGGACGCAGCCAGGCCGAGTTCGATCGGCCCCAGGCGCGTGCCCGCGGTCAGCACCACTTCGCCGACGGTGGTTTCCTGCCCTTGCGGGCGAATGTTCTGACCGATATGCAACGGCTCGGTAAAGCTCACACGCGCGTCGGCGTGGACCACGGCGTTTTCCTGCATTTCCACGCAGTCCGCGCCTTGCGGCACGGGCGCCCCGGTGAAGATGCGCGCGCAGGTGCCGGCAGCCAATGGCGCGGGGGCCTGACCGGCGAAGATGCGCTGGCTCACCGCCAACGGTTCGCCCGTCCAGTCCGCCAGGCGCATGGCATAACCGTCCATGGCGCTGTTGGGCCACGGCGGCAGATCGAGGGTGGAGATCAAATCCTGCGCCAGTACGCGGCCATCACCCGCGGCCAGGGGCAACACCTGCTGCTCGCGAATCGGCGCGGCCTCGGCCATCTCGAGCAAGCGTTGCAGGGCTTCTTCCACCGGCATCAAGGCGCCGGTCTTGCCCGGCTTATCCACGGGATTCACAGGGTTCGGCCTGCTTCAGGTGCGGTACGAAGTTGCAGGGGCGGTGACGGTTGTCCAGTTGCTCGGCGAGGATGCCGTCCCAACCGGTACGCACGGCGTTGGTCGAACCCGGCAGGCAGCACACCAGGGTGCCGTTCGCCAGGCCAGCCAGGGCGCGGGATTGCACGGTGGAGGTGCCGATGTCGGCCACGGAGATCTGGCGGAACAGCTCGCCAAAGCCGTCGACCTGTTTGTCCAGCAGGCAGCTCACCGCTTCGGGCGTGCTGTCGCGGCCGGTGAAGCCGGTGCCACCGGTGATCAGCACGACCTGCACCACGTCTTCGGCGATCCAGTGGGCCACCTGCGCGCGAATCTTGTAGAGGTCGTCCTTGAGCAGCACGCGCTCGGCCAGGAGGTGGCCGGCGGCGATCAGGCGGTCGACGAAAACCTGGCCCGAGGTGTCGGTGTCCAGGGTGCGGGTGTCGCTGACCGTCAGTACAGCGATATTCAGGGGTACAAAGGGCGCATCTGCCTTGGCTTTCATGGCACGGTCCGGTTGTCGAAGGAACAGCCCGATGTTATATCACAGGCCCCTATTTACCTGCCGCTGCGGAACCCCCATGCCCGACGATTCTTCGCCTCTGCCCTGTTCGATTCTGCTGTTGGCCGGTGGCCGCGGCCAACGCATGGGCGGACAAGACAAAGGCTTGCTGGAATGGCAAGGTCAGCCATTGATCGCGCACTTGCACCACTTGGTGCGCCCACTGACCGACGACCTGATCATCTCGTGCAACCGCAACCCGGACCGCTACACGCCGTATGCCGACCAGTTGGTGAGTGACGACAGTACGGATTTCCCCGGGCCGCTGGCCGGTATCCGCGCAGGCTTGAACGCCGCCCGCCATGAGCACTTACTGATTTTGCCGTGCGATGTGCCGCATCTTGACGCTCGACTGCTCGCCGACCTGCGCAAGACGGCGCAGCGCAATCCGCGGCTGCCGGTGATAGTGCGCCACGGCGAATTCTGGGAACCGTTGATCTGCATCATCCCCACCCACCTGCAAAGCGCGGTAGAACAGGCCTGGCAAGCCGGTGAGCGCAGCCCGCGCAAGATCTTCCTGCAGTTGGGGGGCATCGGGCTGGAATGCCCGGCAGATGACCCGCGCCTGGCCAACCTGAACACGCCTGCGCTGTTACACACCAGGCCCGACGTGTCAGAATGAACCCCGCACAAGGAACTTTGTCGACGCGCCACGCGTCACACAGTCAGCAATCAAAAAGAATTTTCTTGGAGACACACTCATGACTCAACGGACCATCGCCGCTTTCATGCTTGCACTGGGCCTCGCTACCCTTGCCGGTTGCGCCTCGCCGACAGTGATCACCCTGAATGACGGTCGCGAAATCCAGGCTGTCGATACCCCGAAATACAATGAAGATACGGGTTTCTACGAATTCGAACAGCTTGACGGCAAGCGCACCCGCATCAACAAGGATCAAGTGCGTACCGTTAAAGACCTGTAAGCCGCAACGCTTGCATACAAGGCCCGCCTCGCGCGGGCCTTGTCGTTTCTGCGGTTACCAGTCGAGCGTGATCTGGCTGCGGAAACTGCGTTCTGCACCCGTGACCGGATCGATAAAACGCACCCCCTGGGCGAGCAGCTTCAAGGGATTGGCGTAGTCGTCCACGGCATCCTTGATCACCTCGGGGTAGAACGGGTCATTGCAGATGCTCGCGCCGAGCGCCGTCATGTGTACACGCAACTGGTGCTTCTTGCCGGTCACAGGGAACAGCCCATAGCGCCATAAGTCGCCGTGGGTTTCGCGCACTTCCACGGCCGTTTCGGTGTTGCTGGCGCCCGGCCCTTCCTGCATGCGAAAGAACGGCTCGCCATCCACCAGACGGCTTTTGTGGACCAGCGGGAAGGTCAGGTTCGGCAAGGCCGGGGCGATGGCCTCGTAGAACTTGTCGATTTGACGCGTGGGAAACAACTGCTGATAGGCCGAGCGGCTTTGCGGGTTGGCCGAGAACAGCACCAGCCCCGCCGTATGCCGGTCGATGCGGTGCAGGGGCACCAGGGACGGGTTGTCCAGGCGGCGGATCAGGCGGCGCAACAGGGTTTGCTCGACGTACTCACCCGCCGGGGTGACGGGCAGAAAGTGTGGTTTGTCCGCCACCACCAGGTGTTCGTCGGCGTACAGGATGGTTTCCTGCACCGGGATGACTTTTTCGTTCGGCACTTCGCGGAAGTAGTAGATGCACAGGCCTTCCTTGTAGGCCAGGTCCTGGCGGATCGGGCTACCCTGCAGATCCAGCACCCGGCCACGGGCGATGCGGTCCAGCCACTGCGTGCGGCCGATCGCCGGGAAATGCTCGCACAGGCAGTCGAGCACCGTCGCCCAAGGGCCAGGCGGCAAGTACAAGGTGCTGGCTTGATGCTGGGACGCGGAAAAACCGGAAGTGGACATGCAGATGCTCGAAGCCTGGGAAACAGGCCGGCATTATCCCGCATGGAGCGGGATTGAGCCTAGGGCGGATCTCAGGCCTTGGCCAATTGCGCCCGCAGGATCGGCGAAGCACTGGCGGCCTCGGTAAATTCCTTGAGCCAGCGCAGCACGTCCACCGCTTCCCAACGGCCCGGATCATATAGCGCGTACAGCAAGCCCTGGTAACCCACCACATCCAACTGCTTGTGATAACCGGCGCGTTGGAACAGCGCTTCGATCTCGGCAAAGCAGGTATTGAAATGCACTTTGTTAAACGGCGTCTTGCCTTCCGTGACCAGGCCGTCGAGGCGCAGCTCGTTCACCGCATCGCGCACGACGTCGGCGGACATGCGATTAACGCTGCTTT
The DNA here is from genome assembly GCF_024519615.1 of Pseudomonas sp. Pse79. Classification (NCBI taxonomy): domain Bacteria; kingdom Pseudomonadati; phylum Pseudomonadota; class Gammaproteobacteria; order Pseudomonadales; family Pseudomonadaceae; genus Pseudomonas; species Pseudomonas sp. Pse79. The sequence continues at coordinate 135,145 of NZ_JALJRR010000003.1, read as the reverse complement.
TCAGTTGTTCAACATTCACCACGGGCGTTCCCTCTATTCAATCGCTGTACAAACATACAGTAACCCAATATTGAGAAAGCTGCCATCGCCCAAGCGCTAGAATAGGAAGGCCACCACCTGCTCCGTGTCGAACGGCCACCCCAGTTCAGCCCCGGTATCCACCCGGCGCAGCACCGGAATCGTTAGGCCATAAGCTTCAAACAAGGCTTCGGAATCGGCGATATCCACCAGCTCAACCAGCAACCCATGTTCGACCAACGGCATGATTTCTGCTTCGGCGAGCTCACACAGATGGCAACCCGAAGTAGTGAACAACTGGCATTCAGGAGGCATGACGACAGGACCTGATCAGGAATAGGCGCCCATTTTAGGCCGACTCTATAGCGCTGGCGAGCCGATAAACCCTGACCCAGATCATCATGCCCTATAACTGATTCAGCGATTCTCGCGGCTTTTTGTCCGCTCGCCCTGCAACGGAGATGCTTGTGTTCGCCAACCTGCTGATCATTCTGGCCTCATCCCTGGTGGTGATTGCGCTGTTTCGCCGGCTGCAATTGCCGCCCGTGCTGGGCTACCTGTGCGTGGGCCTGGCTGTGGGGCCGACCGCCCTCGACTGGGTGAATGACAGCGAAAACCTGCCCGACCTCGCCGAGCTGGGCGTGGTATTCCTGCTGTTTTCCCTTGGCCTGGAGTTCTCCCTGAGCAAGATGTTCGCCCTGCGCCACGTGGTATTTGGCCTGGGCAGCTTGCAAGTGCTGGGCTGCGGGTTGCTGCTGGGAGGCCTGTTGATGGCCTTTGGCGTGTCGCCGAACATCGCCCTGATGCTCGGTGCGGGGCTGGCGTTGTCGTCCACGGCCATTGTCAGCAAAGAGCTGAGCAGCCTCGGGGAAATCTTCAGCAGCCACGGCCAGAACGCGATTGGCGTGCTGCTGTTCCAGGATGTAGTGGCGGTGTTGCTGCTGACCCTGGTGCCGGTGTTCGCCGGTGGCAGTGAGCAGGCCTGGTACTGGGCACTGCCGTTGACGCTGGCCAAGACATTGTTGTTGTTCGTCGGCCTGTTGCTCGCCAGCCGCTGGTTATTGCCGCGTCTGTTCCATGAAGTCGCCGCCTCCCATTCGGCCGAGCTGTTTGTGCTGCTGGCGCTGGTGATCGTGTTGCTGACCGCCTGGCTCACGCACTTGCTGGGCCTCTCCCCGGCGCTTGGTGCGTTCCTGGCCGGCATGCTGCTGGGGGAAAGCCATTACCGGCATCAGATCGAGGCGGATATCCGGCCGTTTCGCGACATTCTGCTGGGGCTGTTTTTCGTCAGCATCGGCATGCTCATCGACCTGCAACTGTTCATCAGCCACAGCCTGCTGATCCTCGGCCTGACCTTCACGCTGATGCTTACCAAAGGCTGCGTGGTCGCGGCGCTGGTCAAACTGCGCGGCAGCGACCGCGAAACCGCCTGGCGCAGCGGCCTGGCCCTGGCCCAGGGCGGCGAGTTCTGTTTTGCGCTGATGGCGCAGATGCAACAGAGCCGGCTGATTCCGGATGAGTTCAACGGCTTGCTGCTGGCCGCCACCTTCTGCTCGATGCTGCTGACCCCGCTTTTGCTGCGCGCGGCACCGGGCATTGCCCTGCGCCTGCACCGTAAACCCAACCAGCAGGTGCAACTCGAAGCCATCACCGCGCTCAACGCCGAGTTACGCGACCATGCGGTGATCTGCGGCTATGGCCGCGTCGGGCAATCCATCGGGCGCTTTCTGCACCACGAAAAACAGGCGTTTATCGCCCTGGATGACAACCCGGAACGGGTGCAGGAAGCCGCCACCGAAGACAACAGCGTGCATTACGGCGACTGCCGCCGTGGCGCCCTGCTCAGCGCGGTCGGCCTGGAGCGGGCGCGGCTGGTGGTGATCGCCGTGGATAACACCGAAGTCGCCCTGCTGGTGCTGAAGGAAGCCCGCCGGATCAACGCCGACGTACCGATCCTGGTACGCACCCGCGACGACAGCCAATTAGCCGAACTGAAAGCCGCGGGCGCCAGCGAAGTGGTGCCCGAGCTGCTGGAGTCGAGCCTGATGCTCGCCTCCCACGCCCTGATCCTGCTGGGCCTGCCGGACCAGCAGGTGCAAGCGCGGGTCGATGAGGTGCGGCATAACCGCTACCGTCTGCTGCACGGCTTCTACCCGCGGGCGGCCCCTGACGAAGAGGCGCCGATCAATCCTGACTGATCGCACCGATCTTGTGGATCGACAGGTCCGCGCCGTAGTACTCCTCTTCCTGGCTCAGGCGCAGCCCGTGTACGCGCTTGATCACGCCATACACCAGCAGGCCGCCGGCAAACGCCACCAGCACACCCAACGCGGTGCCGATCAATTGGCTGATCAGGCTGACCCCGCCCAACCCGCCAAGGGCGGTCTGGCCGAAGATGCCGCAGGCAATGCCACCCCACACGCCACACAGGCCATGCAACGGCCAGACACCCAGCACATCGTCGATCTTCCAGCGATCCTGGGCGGCAATGAAGCACCACACAAACAAGCCACCGGCGACAACCCCCGTGACCAATGCGCCCACCGGATGCATCAGGTCGGAACCGGCACAAATCGCCACCAGCCCGGCCAGGGGGCCGTTGTGCAGGAAGCCGGGGTCATTGCGGCCAATCACCAGCGCCGCAACCGTACCGCCGACCATGGCCATCAGCGAGTTGACCGCCACCAGGCCGCTGACGCCGTTCAGGGTCTGTGCGCTCATCACGTTAAAGCCGAACCAGCCGACAATCAGAATCCACGAGCCCAGCGCCAGGAACGGGATGCTCGACGGCGCAAACGCGACCAGGCGCCCTTCGCGATAACGCCCGTTGCGCGGCCCGAGCAACAGCACCGCCGCCAACGCCAGCCAGCCGCCCATGGCATGCACCACCACGGAACCGGCGAAGTCATGGAAGCTGGCACCGAAAGTCGCCAACAACCAGGCCTGCACGCCGAAATTGCCGTTCCACACCATGCCTTCGAAAAACGGGTAGATAAACGCCACGATCAGCGCGGTAGCGCACAGTTGCGGAACAAATCGTGCACGCTCGGCAATGCCCCCGGAAATGATCGCCGGAATCGCCGCGGCAAAGGTCAGCAGGAAGAAGAACTTCACCAGACCATAGCCGTGATCGGCACTGATCACCGCCGCCGGTTGCATGAAGCTCACGCCATAAGAGATCCAATAGCCTATAAAGAAATAGGCCAGGGTGGAGATCGCGAAGTCACTGAGGATTTTCGACAGGGCGTTGACTTGGTTCTTCTGACGCACGGTGCCGACTTCGAGGAAGGCAAAACCGGCGTGCATGGCCAAAACCATGACCGCACCGATCAGAATGAACAGGGTGTTGGAGCTGTGGACGAGGGTGTCCACTGCGCTTTGCAGATTTTCCATGGAGGTTGGCAGGCCTGCGATAAAGGCAAAAAGCACCAAAGCGGTTCAAGCCAGCGTTTCGCGCACTAAATTGGCACCACCGGCTCCGCCCCTCTTCTGAGGGCGTGAACCGCTTTAGCGCAGCGATCAGCACAATCGGCCATTCCCGACAGGGTTTTTCCGCGAGTTTCAGTTATATAGGGTAAGGTTTTCACCGGTTTGCGGCCCAACCGCCCAGATTCAGCGCAGACCCAGGGGCCTGCGCACCAAGGCAAAGCAAAAGCTGTACCAGTCATTTGCAATGAACCTTCACCGATACCGGTGACTCGAAACCACACGTACCGATCAGCCACTCACGGAGATAACCATGGCCAGCAAAACAGCACAGACGGCTCAAGAAATACTGATGGCGGATTTTCAAACGCTGGTCAGTGATACTGAAAAGTTGCTGGACGACACCGCCATCCTGGCCGGTGACCAGGCCGACGAGCTGCGCGCCAAGATCCACGACAGCCTGCTCAAGGCCCGTGAAACCCTGCAACTGACCGAAGACTCCCTGCGCGACCGCAGCAAGGCCGCCGTCACCGCGACCGAAGATTATGTGCAGGCCAACCCTTGGCAATCAGTGGGCATTGCCGCTGGCGTGGGCTTCTTGATCGGTCTGTTGGCTACAAGGCGCTAATCCTATGTCTATCGGCGAATCCGGCTCGTCCACGGGCCCAAGTTCAACGTCCCGACGCCTGGGCGCAGCCGTACTGGGCTTGCTGCACAGCCATGTCGAACTGTTCGGCATCGAGCTGCAGGAGCAGAAAGCGCGCACCGTCAGCCTGCTGCTGTTTGCCGGGCTGGCCCTGGTGTTTGCCCTGCTGTTGCTGGTGGGGTTGTCGACATTGGTGATGATTCTGGTGTGGGACACCGGCTACCGCCTGACCGGAATCATCTGCCTCTGCGTGTTCTATACCCTGGCCGCTGCATTCTGCGGTGTGCGCTTGAAGGCGGCGGTGTTCGATGAGTCCACGCCGTTCCACGCCACCCTCGAAGAGCTGGCCAATGACCGGGAGCGCCTGCTGCCATGAGCCTGACTGAAATCCCACCCACCAACTCGCGCCGGGAAATGCGCAAGGCATTGATCCGCCTGCGCATGGAAATGCACCGCCAGGAAATCCGCCACGAGTCCCAGCAACTGATGGCGCCCCTGAATAAGGTGCGCAACATGGGCCAACACTGGCAGGACAGCCTGGGCATCAAGCATGCGCCGCTGTGGGGCGTGGCCGCAGTGACGCTGATCGGCTTCTTTACCGGCAAGGGCGCCAAGGGCGGCAGTCTCAGCAGCCTGACCCGCCTGGTGCGGCTGGGCGCCGGTTTGATCCCACTGATCAAATTAGCCATGCAGGGCGCCTCACGCAAAGGTTGAGGCCTGCTGGCTGCATTCTTGCAAACAGAATCGGCCCGGCCCTCGTCAACGAGGGCCGGGCACTTTGTTGCCAACGTTTTTAAGGAGGCCCCGTGATCGACGGGCAACCGCTCGCCTGCTTCCAACCCTTCATCGACACCGCCACCGGGCGCATCGCCGGCGTCGAGGCTCTCGGCCGCCTGCGCCAGGCTGACGGTCGCCTGCTGTCGGTCGGCCCGTTGTTCGCCGACCCGCGCACCTCAGGCGTGGCCTTGCGGCGCCTGGACCGGCAGATCCGCGACAACGCCTTGAGCCGTCTGCACGAGGCACCGCAGGACTGGTTTCTGAGCCTGAATATCTCACCGCGCTGGATCAATCGCCTGCGCGCCGGCCAGGCCCTGCCCAGCTTGCAACAGGTGCAGGCCCACGGCGTCGATCCACAGCGCATCGTGTTCGAGATCACTGAACTGGGCGGCGATATTCAGCGCCTGGCCGACGTGGTGGCGCGCTATCGCGAGGCCGGCGCGCGCATCGCCATCGATGACTTCGGCGCCGGCTATTCGCAGCTCGACCGCGTGCTGGCGTTGCAGCCGGACATTCTCAAGCTGGACATGCGCCTGTTTCAGGAGGCCGCCAAAGGGGGCCCCAGCAGTGAAGTGGTGCGGGCACTGGCGCAAATGGCGGAAAAAACCGGCTGCTGGATCATTGCCGAAGGGGTGGAGACCGAGGCGCAGTTGAGTTTTGCGCTGGAATGCGGCTCGCGGTATGTGCAGGGTTATCTGTTTGCCCAGGCGCAACTGGACTGGTTCGCCGCCGATGCTTTCGTGCCGCGCTTCGCCCAACTGCGTGGCGCCTACGTGCAGAAAAAACTCGCCGAACGCGGACGCATCATGCAATTGCGCCAACAACTGGCCGAACTGATGAAAATCCTCCAGACCTGGGCCCAGGGCCAGGCGCCGCTGAGCCATTTGCCGCAATTGCCGGATTATCCCTGGCTGCTGCGGTTCTACCAGTGCGACCGGCATGGCACCCAACTGACCCCCAATTTCGAATGGCGCCAGGACGCCTGGCAAGCCGACAGCCGCTACCTCGGCCACAATTGGTCGTGGCGCCCGTATTTCTATCATCTGCTGGCCGAAGGCTGGGACGAGCGCCGCTTGACGCTGTCTTCGACCTACCGCGACGCCACCACCAACCAGTATTGCCTGACCGCCGGACAATTCTTCGATAACGGTCAGCGCTTGCTGTTAATCGATATCGACGCGGTCGGCCTGTAGATTTTCGCTTGCTCCGCCCACCCGGAACCGGGAAGCTGGGCGAGTCATTCACCGCACGGAGAGTACCCGCCTTGGATTGGCCCACCCTGCTGACTCGCGAACGTCTTGGAAAGCCCCTGCACAGCCCGGAAGAATTGGGCCGTAGCCCGTTTCACAAAGACCATGACCGCATCATTTTCTCCGGCGCGTTCCGCCGCCTGGGGCGCAAGACTCAAGTCCACCCGGTGTCGAGCAACGACCATATCCACACCCGTCTGACCCACTCCCTGGAAGTCAGCTGCGTCGGCCGCTCCCTCGGCATGCGCGTGGGCGAAACCCTGCGCAGCGCCCTGCCCGAGTGGTGCGACCCGAGCGACCTGGGCATGGTGGTGCAATCGGCCTGCCTGGCCCACGACATCGGCAACCCGCCCTTCGGACACTCCGGCGAAGACGCCATCCGCCATTGGTTCCAGCAGGCCGCCGGGCGCGGCTGGCTGGACGACATGAGCGTGGCCGAGCGCAATGACTTCCTCAATTTCGAAGGCAACGCCCAGGGTTTCAGAGTGCTGACCCAGCTGGAATACCACCAGTTCGACGGCGGCACGCGGCTGACCTACGCGACCTTGGGCACCTACCTGAAATACCCGTGGACCGCCCGCCATGCCGACTCCCTGGGCTACAAGAAACACAAGTTCGGCTGCTACCAGAGCGAATTGCCGATCCTTGAGCAGATCGCCCACAAGCTCGGCCTGCCGCAGCTGGAAGAACAACGCTGGGCGCGCCATCCGCTGGTGTACTTGATGGAGGCCGCGGACGACATCTGCTACGCGCTGATCGACCTGGAAGACGGCTTGGAAATGGACTTGCTGCAATATGCCGAAGTCGAGTCGCTGCTGCTCGACCTGGTCGGCGACGACCTGCCGCAAACCTACCGGCAACTGGGCGCCCAGGATTCACGGCGGCGCAAACTGGCGATCCTGCGTGGCAAAGCCATCGAACACCTGACCAACGCCGCCGCACGCGCTTTCGTCGAACAACAGGACGCCTTGCTCGCCGGCACCTTGCACGGTGATCTGGTCGAGCATATGCACGGCCCCGCCAAGCGCTGCGTGCTGGATGCCAAGGACATGGCGCGCAAGAAAATCTTCCAGGACAAGCGCAAGACCCTGCATGAAATCGGCGCCTACACCACCCTGGAAATCCTCCTCAACGCCTTCTGCGGGGCGGCGCTTGAACAGCACGGCGGGCGCACGCCGTCGTTCAAGAACCGGCGCATCCTCGACTTGCTGGGCAACAGTGCCCCCGACCCGGCCTGGTCGCTGCACGCCTCGTTCCTGCGGATGATCGATTTCATCGCCGGCATGACCGACAGCTACGCCACCGAGATGGCGCGGGAAATGACCGGGCGTTCCAGCCCCCAATAGATGACTGATCCAGCTGCCTGTTGCCTGAACAGAATCTACCTACGAAGGGAACAGAGCGGCCTGATCGAATCAGTACAAACACCCGATGAATAATCACGCACGCTCTTAAAGGGCATAGGGCGCCTTCCTACGCCCCGCCCAATCGCCGCTTGACTCACCGTGTGCCCTTCCTATGTTCAAGAATTGCCTTCGCATCCTGTTGGTGGAGGATCACCCCTTTCAGCTCCTGGCAACCCAGTGCCTGCTCAACAGCTTCGGCTTCGAGCACCTGACCCTGGCGGAAAACGCCGAACAGGCGATCCGCTTGATGACCCAGTCCGAACGGCCCTTCGACCTCATGCTGTGCGACCAATGCCTGCCAGATCTGCCCGGGCTTGAGTTAGTCGAAATCGCCGGTCGGCGGGGGTTTATCGCAGGGGCGATCCTGCTGAGCGGCCTGCCCCTGCCCGAACTGGCGAATCTGAAGACTCAAGCCTTACAACGTAACTTGCCGTTACTTGGTTATTTATCAAAACCGTTAAACCGGGACGAACTAATGACGCTGATAAGCCCGCTGTAAATGTAGGAATTTAAACATCTCCACATAGGAAAAACTTACCACAACAACCGCTTAACCGGTGGGCCAAGGCCCGAACCCGCATCGCCGACCAAATTCTGAAACAGACGTCCACAAAGCCTTGATAGATCGTAAGGAAATACCTTTTTTAATGTAGGAATATTCCTGTTCTGTATCTACGCCCCCTCACCTCCATGCTCCCGCCTCGCCTTCTGAGCTAATGTGCCCGCTTTATTTGCACTTGCATGGAATGTGATTATGAACACAGTTTTCATCATTGATGACCATCCTGTTATCAGGCTGGCGATTCGTATGTTGTTGGAACACGAAGGCTATAAAGTCGTCGGCGAAACGGATAACGGTTGTGATGCAATACAAATGGTTCGCGAATGCCTTCCAGACCTGATCATTCTGGATATCAGTATTCCAAAACTTGATGGCCTCGAAGTGCTGTGCCGATTTAACGCAATGAATACTTCGATGAAAACCCTGATTCTGACGGCCCAATGCCCAACCCTGTTCGCCACCCGCTGCATGCGCTCGGGCGCCGATGGCTATGTGTGCAAAGAGGGCGACCTGAGTGAACTGCTGAGTGCCATCCGCGCTGTATTATCCGGCTACAACTACTTCCCCAGCCAGGCATTGAACGCCTGCGGCCCGGACAGTAATTCCCAGGAACTGGAACTGTTCAAGGCAGTGAATGATCGCGAATTAATGGTCTTGCAACTTTTTGCACAAGGTCGCACCAACAAGGAAATTGCCAAAGGTATGTTTCTCAGTAACAAAACCGTCAGCACCTACAAAAAGAGGCTTATGCAAAAACTCAAAGCCAAGTCCTTGGTAGAACTTATCGAGTTGGCAAAACGAAACGCGCTAGTGTGAGAAAGCGGATGCCCAGGCGTATAAAGGACTATCTGATCATATTGAGCGCAGGCGTGTGCTTGAGCACCTCTGTGCTCGCTGCTCAAACGGAACCGGAACACTTCACCTTACTGAGCCGCGCAGGCGCCGTTCAACTGGACACTCAACTGGACAAGACGCAACGCCAGTGGCTGCAGAACAAACGCGAACTGGTGCTCGGCGCGGCAGCTCCCGACTACCCGCCCTTCGACCTCACGGCCAGCGGACGCGACTATGAGGGGCTCACGGCCGATTACGCCGGGCTGTTGGCCAAGGCGCTGGCGCTCCCCGTCAGAGTGCTGCGCTACCCCAACCGGGAAGCCTCCATTCAGGCGCTTGAAGCCGGTGAAATCGACCTGCTGGGCTCGTCCAATGGCTTTGAGGCCACCAACCCGCTGCTCACCCTTTCAGCACCGTATGCCGTGGACCAGCCAGTGCTGGTGACACGCGAGGGCGAAACCCGCAGCCTCAGTGAGGGCCTGGCCGGGCTGCGCCTGAGCCTGGTCTATCACTACCTGCCGCTGGGCGAAGTCGAGAAGCTGTATCCCGAGGCGATCATCCACACCTACCCTTCTTATCAGAACGCCCTGAATGCGGTGGCATTCGACCAGGCGGATGTGTTTCTCGGCGACACCATTTCCACCCATTACATGATCAACAAGGGCTACCTGAAAAATATCCGCATGGCCAACTTCGGCAAGCACGAAGCCTATGGTTTCAGCTTTGCCGTGCGCCAGGACCAGCACACCCTCTTGAGCATCCTCAACGCGGTGCTGGCGGCGGTGCCGACCAATGAGCAGGAGAGCATTGCCAAACGCTGGAGTGCGGGCAGCGACATCCTGCTCACCGCGCAAAAACTGCAACTGACGCAACGCGAAGAACGCTGGCTGAAGGCGCACCCGGTGGTCCGGGTAATCGCCAACGAAACCTTCGCGCCATTGACCTTCTTCGATGCCGACGGCAACTTCCGCGGCATCACCGCCGACCTCCTGGAGCTGATCCGCCTGCGCACCGGGTTGCGCTTCGAGATCCTGCGCGCACGCGATGTCAACGCGATGATCGAGCAAATCGATACCGGCAAAGCCGACCTCATCGGCGCCATCATTCCCAGCACGGAACGCGAAGCTCAACTGAACTTCAGTCGTCCCTATCTGGAAAACTCCTACGTATTGCTCACGCGCAAGGAACCCAACGCCCCATCGAATCTTGAACAGATGGCAGGCAAGCGCCTGGCGATCACCCAAGGCAACCCTCTGGAAAGCCTTCTGCGCAAGGATTTCCCGCACATTCGCCTGGTGGAAACCAGTGATACCTTCAAGGCCTCGGAACTCCTGGCCCAGGGGCATGTGGAAGGCGCGGTGAACTCGTTGGTGGTCGCCAACTATTTCCTGTCCTCCCAAGTGTTTCAGGACAAACTGCAGATCAGCGGCAGCATCGGCACCCTCCCCGCAGTCTTTGCGCTGGCCACGTCACGGGGTGCCACCGAGTTGAGCGCGATCCTCGACAAGGCGCTGCTGAGCATCGCCCCCGATGAGCTCGGGGTGATCAACAGCCGTTGGCGAGGCTACGCCGCCGCCTCCGACAGCTACTGGCGCAACTACCACCACCTGATTGCCCAGATCATCCTCGTCACCGGCCTGCTGCTGCTGATTTCCCTGACCTGGAACGCCTACATGCGCCGGGAGATCAAGCACCGCAAGATGGCCGAACGCGCCCTCAACGACCAGTTCGAATTCATGCGCGCACTGGTCAACGAAACGCCACACCCGATCTATGTCCGCGACCGCAACGGCCTGTTGCAGACCTGCAACGACAGCTACCTGCAGGTGTTCGACGTCAAGCGCGAAGAGGTCATCGGCAAAAGTGTGATGCAGATGAGCACGGCCCAGGCAACCGAAGCGGCTCAGTATCACGCCGACTATCTGCGCGTGGTCGCCGAGGGCAACCCGCTGATCCTTGATCGCACCCTGCTCATCAATGGCAAAAAGCTGACGATCTACCACTGGATACTGCCCTACCGCGACTCCACCGGCGAAGTCCAGGGCATCATCGGCGGCTGGATCGACATCAGCGAACGACGCCAGCTGTTCGATGAGCTGCGCGCCGCCAAGGAACGTGCCGACGAAGCCAACCGTGCCAAGAGCACCTTTCTGGCAACCATGAGCCACGAAATCCGCACCCCGATGAACGCGGTGATCGGCATGCTCGAACTGACCCTCAAGCGCGCCGACCAGGGGCATCTCGACCGCCCGGCGATCGAAGTGGCCTACCACTCGGCCAAGGACCTGCTGGAGCTGATCGGCGATATTCTGGACATCGCGCGGATCGAATCCGGCCGCCTGAGCCTGGCGCCGGAGCGTGTGAACCTGCGGGAAGTGATCGAGTCGGTGGTGCGGGTGTTCGACGGCCTGGCACGCCAGAAAACCCTGAGTTTGCTGCTGGAGTTCAAGCCCGAACTCGATGACACCGACGTGCTGATCGACCCGCTGCGCTTCAAGCAGGTGCTGTCCAACCTGGTGAGCAATGCGATCAAGTTCACCGAGCGCGGGCAGGTAAAGATCAAGGTGCAGGTGCAAGCCACCGAATTGGCACAGCAGGTCGAAATGAAGCTGGTGGTCGAAGACACGGGGATCGGCATCAGCCGCGACGACCAGTTGCGCCTGTTCGAACCCTTTGCCCAGGCCGACAATTCCGGGCAATTGGCCCGCAGCGGCGCGGGCCTGGGGCTGGTGATCTGCCGCAGCCTGTGCGCGATGATGGGCGGGCAACTGAGCCTGAGCAGCGTGCCCATGGTCGGCACCCAGGTGCATGTCAGCCTGAAGATGAACTGCCTGCAGCCCATCCAGGCCGCGGATGAACCCCTGCCGGCCGCGCCCGCACCGGCGCCGGTGCTCAACGTGCTGGTGGTGGATGATCATCCGGCGAATCGCCTGCTGATGTGCCAGCAACTGGGTTACCTGGGCCACCAGTTCACCGCAGCCCAACATGGCGCCGCCGGGTTCCAGGCCTGGCGCCAGGCGCACTTCGACCTGGTGATCGCCGACTGCAACATGCCCATCATGAATGGCTATGAGTTAAGCCGCTCGATCCGTGAGTATGAGCAGCGGGAGCAACTGACACCCTGCGTGGTCCTGGGGTTTACCGCCAACGCCCAGCCCGAAGAGAAGCTGCGCTGCGCCGAAGCCGGGATGAACGACTGCCTGTTCAAACCGATCAGCCTCACGGCGCTGGAACGGCAACTGGCGCAGATCGCGCCGCAGCCGTCCGGCCCGCGACTCGACCTCAGCCACCTGGATGCGCTGACGGGCGGCGATCCGCAACTGACTCGGCGGCTGCTTGAGGAACTGCTGAGCAGCAGCTGTCACGATCGCCAGATATTGGTCACGTTGTGGGCCCAGCAGGCTTCACTGCAGGACATCATCGAGCAGGCCCACAAGATCAAGGGCGCTGCGCGTATCGTCCAGGCCAGTGTACTGGCGGCGCAATGCGAAGCGCTGGAGCAGGCCTGCGCCCGCGGCGATGATCGGGCGGTGATCGAAACCGGTATCAAGACCCTGGAAAAGTGCATGCTGGAACTGGAGCGCCTGCTGCACATGCAACTCAACGGCCTGGGCTCTCCAGGATAGGCAGGAGCGCGCCGCACGGCCCGCCCCCGCAACGGTCGGTCAGCAGTCGGTCAGGCGCAGGAAAATCGCCGCCAACTGCTCGATACCAACCTGGTCTTGCGCGGTAAACCGGGCCAGCGACGGGCTGTCGAGGTCGAGGACGCCAATCAGTCGGCCATCCTTGACCAGCGGCACCACCAGTTCACTGTTCGATGCGCTGTCACAGGCGATATGCCCCGGGAACGCATGCACATCTTCCACCCGCTGGGTCTGGCGCGACGCGGCCGCCGCACCGCACACGCCACGCCCGAACGGAATGCGTACACACGCGATCTGCCCCTGGAACGGCCCCAATACCAACTCGTCGTGACGGTTGAGGTAGAAACCGGCCCAGTTCAAGTCATCCAACTGATTGAACAGGAACGCAGAGAACTGCGCGCTGTTGGCGATGAAATCGCGCTCATCGGCCAGCAGCGACTCCAACTGCGCACACAACATGGCATAGCCATCCAGACCGCTGCCGGCCTGCTGCAAATCGATCATGGTTGACGCTCCAGCAATTTGAGGCCCACCCAGTAACGGGCGAATTGATACGCGCAACGGCCGTTGCGGTTGCCACGCCCGGTGGCCCAGCGCACGGCGAGGATATCGAGGTCTTCATCACGCTGCCACTGCAGGCCGGCCTTGCGCGCCAGCTCGCCGATCCAGTGTTCCACCACGTTCAGGAAATGTTCCTGAGTGAATGGGTAGAACGACAGCCACAGGCCAAAACGATCGGACAAGGCGATCTTGTCTTCCACCGCCTCACTCGGGTGCAGCTCGCCATCCACGCGTTTCCAGTTATCGTTGTCGCTCTGGTTTTCCGGCACCAGGTGACGACGGTTGGACGTGGCATACAGCAGCACGTTTTCCGGCGCCTGTTCCAGGGAACCGTCCAGCACACTCTTGAGCACGCGGTAATCGCCTTCTCCGGCCTCGAACGACAGGTCATCGCAGAACAGAATGAAACGCTGCGGCAGCTTGAGCAGTTGTTCGACCACACGCGGCAGGTCGGCGAGGTGATCGCGCTCGATTTCGATCAAGCGCAAACCGGCGCTGGCGTGCTGGGCGAGCAAGGCGCGCACCATCGACGATTTCCCCGTGCCGCGCGAGCCCCACAGCAACGCATGGTTGGCGGGCAGGCCGTCGAGGAACTGTTGGGTGTTGCGCGCCAATGTTTCACGCTGCTTGTCCACACCGATCAGGTCGGACAGGCGCATGTCCAGGCTGACCTCCAGCGGCAGCAGGAAGCCGCTGCGACCCTCACGCTGCCAACGGGCCGCAAGGCATTGGTGCCAGTCGATGGTTTGGCGCGGGGCTGGCAACAGGGGTTCCAGGCGCGCGAGTACGGCATCGGCGCGCTCAAGAAAGGCATTCAATCGAGAATCCACGACTATTCCTCTGGCAAGTTCTTGTAAAAGATGGCGTATTGGCAACCCTGCGGCCGAGCGCTCCGGGCTGCACCTCTAAAACTGACGATTCGTGCCGGGCAAGCCTGAACCTGTGGATGTTCAGCTATGCTTGCCGGGCGAAGGGAAACGTGAAGTGGTTCAACACTCGATGGATATCAAGTTCGCCCACCGCTTGTCTTATAAACAAGCCAGATTGACTGTGCTGGTCGGTTTCGTCTTGGGAACCTTGCTCAGCCTGATCCAGATCGGCATTGATTATGCCAGCGAAGACGCATCCATCAACCGTGAAATTCGTTCGCTGATTGAAATCAGCCATAACCCGGCGTCGCGCATCGCCTACAACATCGACGCCGAGCTGGCCCAGGAGCTGACCCTCGGCCTGTTGCACTCCCCCGCCATCATTCAGGCGCGGTTGACCGACAACAACGGCGTGGTACTGGCCGACGTCGGACGGCCGCGCAAGGAAAGCCCCTACCGGCCCGTCAGCGATTTCCTGTTCGGCGCCAACCGCCAGTTTGAAGACCGGTTGTTCCTCAGCCATATGCCCAACGAATCCCTTGGCGTGCTGCGCCTCGACGTAGACACCTACGCCTTTGGTAGCCGCTTCCTGCACCGTGCCGAGGTCACCCTGATCAACGGGTTTGTACGCAGCCTGCTGCTGACCGGGATCCTGCTGGGCCTGTTCTATGTGATGCTGACCCAACCGCTGGTACGCATCATTCGCGAGCTGAGCACGCGCAGGCAGACACGCCTGGATTGCCCGCCGGGGCACGAGCACGATGAAATCGGCGTGCTGGTCAACATGGCCAACCAGCAATTCGACACCCTGGAAACCGAGATCCAGCAACGCCGTCACGCCGAGGACCGCCTCACCGAGTACCTGGGGCAACTGGAAAACATCGTCTCGGCGCGCACGCTGGAGCTCAAGGCCAGCAACCAGCGCTTGAGCCAGTCCAACGATGAGTTGGAAGCAGCAAAAATGAACGCGCTGGGCATGGCTCAGGCGCGGGCGGCGTTCCTGGCCAATATGAGTCACGAAATCCGCACGCCGCTCAATGGGTTGCTGGGCATGATCGCGCTGTCGCTGGACAGCCCGCTCAACGCCGAGCAGCGCCAGCAACTGTCGATCGCCCATGACTCCGGCAAGGTGCTGGTGGAACTGCTCAACGATATCCTCGATCTGTCCAAGTTCGACGCGGGCCAGTTGGAGCTGGAGCGCATCCCGTTCGACCTCGGCGCGCTGGTGGAAGACACCGCCAACCTGTTATCGCAGAACGCCGCGCCGAGTGTCGAACTGACGTGCCTGATCGACCCGCAGTTCCCGGCGCAGGTGCTCGGCGACCCGACACGTGTGCGGCAGATCGTCAGTAACCTGCTGTCCAACGCCTTGAAGTTCACGCGCTTCGGCCGCGTGGATGTGCGCCTCAGCGCCCAGGATGGCCGAGTAAAAATCGAAGTGTGCGACACCGGGATCGGCATTGCCCAGGACGCGCAGGTGAAGATCTTCCAGCCGTTCACCCAGGCTGGCGCGGGCATCACCCGCCAGTTTGGCGGCACCGGCCTGGGCCTGGCGCTGACCCATAACCTGTGCGAGGCGATGCACGGTCGGCTGAGCATCAGTTCGGAAGTCGGCTTCGGCAGCCAGTTCTGCGCCGACCTGCCGCTGCCCGCCCATTTACCTGCGCCCCGGCTCGCGCCGCTGACGGGCGAAGTCATTGCAATCACCAGTGCCGACAGCGGCCTGGCGGAGCTGCTCAGCACCCTGCTACCTCACTGGGGGCTGACAGTGCATTGCTATTCTATCGATGAGGACTTGAGCGGGAAAAACCCCGACTTGCTGATCACGGACTGCCCGGAGTGCCTGTTTCGCCTGCGCCCGGCCATCACGGCGCCGATCCTGCTGGTGACCGCCTATGGCAATTTCATGCCCAGTGAGGAAGTCGCGGCCCTGGCGCCGTTGCAGCAACAGGCGCGCCCTTTGAGCCGCAACGCGCTGTACCAGATCCTGCAACGTAATCTGCGCAGCGACGCGCACTTGATCCTCGACCCGATCGCACTCGATGCCACGCCCCTGGTCCACCGGGCACGCATCCTGCTGGTGGAGGACAACCCGGTCAATCAGCTGGTGGCCAAGGGCATGCTCAGCAAGTTGGGCTGCGAAGTGATCGTCGCCGCCCATGGTGGCGAAGCGCTCAGGTTCCTCGAAGAACAGCACTTCGACATGGTGCTGATGGACTGCAACATGCCGGTGATGGATGGCTACGAGGCCAGTCGGCAGATTCGTCGCAGCGGGCGCTGGCCGGACCTGCCCATTGTCGCCCTGACCGCCAACGCGCTGTCGGAAGAACGCGAGCGTTGCCGGGCGGCGGGGATGAATGACTACCTGGCCAAGCCGTTTCGCCGCGAAGAACTCAATGCGCTGCTGGACCTGTGGGTGCCTAAGACGACAAGTCTCTGATCTGCGCGAGCAATTGGTCCAACCCCTCGCGCAAGGCATCGGCCTGGTTGAGGTCGACACCGCTGTCGCACAGCAAGCGGGTTTTCAACTGATGGGCCTGGCCGCGCAACTGCACCCCGGCGTGGCTCAGGCTCAAATGCACTTCGCGTTCATCCTGCGCGCTGCGCTGGCGTCTCACCAACCCAAGCTGCTCCAGGCGCTTGAGCAGCGGCGTCAGCGTGCCCGAATCGAGCATCAAGCGCTCGCCCAAGGCCTTGACCGTGGGCTGGGGCGGCGTCGCGTGGTGCCATTCCCACAACACCAGCATCACCACGTATTGCGGGTAGGTCAGGCCCAACTGGTCAAGCATCGGTTTATAGGCGCGGGTCACCGCGCGCGATGCGGCGTAGAGCTTGAAACACAGCTGGTTGTCCAACGCCAGGGACACGGTGGGCAGGTCGGTCATTTGAGCAGGGCTTCGATCTCTTGGGTCAACTCCTGGGGCTTGGTGGTTGGCGCAAAGCGCTTGACCACCTGGCCGTCGCGACCGATGAGGAACTTGGTGAAATTCCACTTGATGCCCTTGGAACCCAGCAGGCCCGGCGCGCGTTTTTTCAACTGCACGAACAGCGGGTGGGCAGCGCCGCCATTGACGTCGATCTTCTTGAACAACGGGAAGCTGACGCCGAAATTCAGCTCGCAGAACTCGGCAATCGCGCCTTCGTTGCCCGGTTCCTGCTTGCCGAACTGGTTGCACGGAAACCCCAGCACCACCAGGCCCTGGTCCTTGTACTGCTGCCAGAGTTGCTCCAGGCCCTTGTACTGCGGGGTGAAGCCGCATTTGCTGGCAGTGTTGACCACGAGAATGGCCTTGCCGGCGAAATCGGCCAAGGTCTTTTGCTCACCCTTGATGGTGGTGCAAGGGATGCTCAGCAGGTTGTCGCTCATGGCAATGCCTCGGATCAGGAGAAAGAAGGCAAAACATAGCGAGCAATTCAATTGTGTGCAATTGAATTGATCAAACTGATAGCCCGGTATACATCGCCCCCGCGCAAGACGCAGGGGCGACTCAGGCTCAGCGCGGCACGAGGTCCAGGCACACCGAGTTGATGCAATAGCGCAAGCCGGTCGGCGGCGGGCCATCCGGGAACACATGCCCCAGGTGCGCGTCGCACTTGGCGCAGGTGACTTCGGTGCGGATCATGCCGTGGCTGACATCGCGGATCTCGATCATCGCGCTGTCGGCGATCGGTGCGTAGAAGCTGGGCCAGCCGCAGCCGGAATCGAACTTGGTGGAAGAGTCGAACAGTGGCTCATTGCAGCAGATGCAGTGATACACGCCGTCGGTCTTGGTGGCATTGTACTTGCCGGAAAACGGCCGTTCGGTGCCCTTCAGGCGGCACACGTTGTATTGCTCCGGATCGAGCATCGCTTTCCATTCTTCAATGGTTTTCTGCAGCTTTTCCATCAGTACACCTCGGCAACTGAAAAACCCTGATCTGTGTCTTTTCCAGGGATCAGGCGGCACGTATGATTGCGCCTCTTCAACCCGGCAGTCTGGCACCCGCGTTAGCGGCATTCAAACGTATTTATGGGTGCGACCAACGCAGGATTCTCAGCACGGTAGGCTCCGTACCGTCTGGATCGTTCATTTTCAGGATCACATCGCCATGCAGGTCAGCAAATCGAACAAGCTCGCCAACGTCTGCTACGACATTCGCGGCCCGGTGCTCAAGCACGCCAAGCGCCTGGAAGAGGAAGGCCATCGCATCCTCAAGCTGAACATTGGCAACCCGGCGCCGTTTGGTTTCGAAGCGCCGGACGAAATCCTCCAGGACGTGATCCGCAACCTGCCCACCGCCCAGGGCTACAGCGATTCCAAAGGCCTGTTCAGTGCGCGCAAGGCGGTGATGCAGTATTACCAGCAGAAGCAGGTCGAAGGTGTCGGCATCGAGGACATCTACCTGGGCAACGGCGTGTCCGAACTGATCGTGATGTCGATGCAGGCCTTGCTCAACAATAGCGACGAAGTGCTGGTGCCGGCGCCGGACTACCCGCTGTGGACCGCCGCGGTGACCCTGGCCGGTGGCCGCCCGGTACACTACCTGTGCGACGAAGGCGCCGACTGGTTCCCGGACCTGGCCGACATCAAGGCCAAGATCACCCCGAACACCAAGGCGCTGGTCATCATCAACCCGAACAACCCGACCGGCGCCGTGTACTCGCGGGAAGTGCTGCTGGGCATGCTCGAGCTGGCGCGCCAGCACAACCTGGTGGTGTTCTCCGACGAGATCTACGACAAGATCCTCTACGACGATGCCGTCCACATCTGCACCGCCTCCCTCGCGCCAGACCTGCTCTGCCTGACCTTCAACGGCTTGTCCAAGTCCTACCGCGTGGCGGGTTTCCGCTCCGGCTGGGTCGCCATCTCCGGGCCCAAGCACAACGCCCAGAGCTACATTGAAGGCATCGACATGCTGGCCAATATGCGCCTGTGTGCCAACGTACCGAGCCAGCACGCGATCCAGACTGCGCTGGGCGGTTACCAGAGCATCAACGATCTGCTGCTGCCTCAGGGCCGCCTGTTGGAACAACGCAACCGCACCTGGGAATTGCTCAACGACATTCCCGGCGTCAGTTGCGTGAAGCCGATGGGCGCGCTGTACGCCTTCCCACGCATCGACCCGAAAGTCTGCCCGATCCTCAACGACGAGAAGTTCGTGCTCGACCTGCTGCTGTCGGAAAAGCTCCTGGTGGTGCAAGGCACCGCGTTCAACTGGCCGTGGCCGGATCACTTCCGCGTGGTGACCTTGCCGCGTGTGGATGACCTGGACATGGCCATCGGTCGCATCGGCAACTTCCTCAAGTCCTATCGCCAGTAACGACTATGACGCTGTACGACCGGGATCTGGTCGTACAGCGAGTATCTGGCAACACTTCTCTGCCCATTGCCCCGCTCCGCACTGCGTTTGCCCCTCTCCCAGCGCGTGCCCCTTATAATCAAAGGGCCGCGAGGCAACAGGAGGCTGATCAAGCGGGGCAATACAGGTGGGAAATTCCCTTCAAGACTCTACATTCAGGCTGTAGGACACAGTTTGAAATAGTCGCTCGGTTGAATCACCCCATGTCGCACCTTATATACCCCGCAGTACGCGACATATTTAGCATGAGGAGAACTCTACAACCATGATGCGCATCCTGCTGTTCTTGGCCACCAACCTGGCGGTCGTGCTGATTGCCAGCATCACCCTGAGCCTTTTCGGCTTCAACGGGTTCATGGCGGCCAACGGGGTTGATCTGAACCTCAATCAGCTGCTGATCTTCTGTGCGGTCTTTGGTTTTGCCGGCTCGCTGTTCTCGCTGTTCATCTCCAAGTGGATGGCGAAGATGAGCACCAGCACCCAGGTCATCACTCAGCCACGCACCCGGCATGAGCAATGGTTGCTGCAGACCGTCGAACAGTTGTCCCGCGAGGCCGGTATCAAGATGCCGGAGGTCGGGATCTTCCCGGCCTATGAAGCCAACGCCTTTGCCACCGGCTGGAACAAGAACGACGCGCTCGTTGCGGTGAGCCAGGGCATGCTGGAGCGCTTCTCCTACGATGAAGTCAAGGCGGTGCTGGCCCACGAGATCGGCCACGTGGCGAACGGTGACATGGTCACCCTGGCGCTGGTCCAGGGCGTGGTGAACACCTTCGTGATGTTCTTCGCGCGGATCATCGGCAACTTCGTCGACAAGGTGATCTTCAAGAACGAAGAAGGCCGCGGCATTGCCTACTACGTGGCAACCATCTTCGCTGAACTGGTGCTGGGCTTCCTGGCCAGCGCGATCGTGATGTGGTTCTCGCGCAAACGGGAATTTCGCGCGGACGAAGCCGGTGCCCGCCTGGCCGGCACCGGGGCGATGATTGCAGCCTTGCAGCACCTGCGCTCCGAACAGGGCCTGCCGGTGCATATGCCGGACAGCCTGACCGCGTTTGGCATCAACGGCGGCATCAAGCAGGGCCTGGCGCGCATGTTCATGAGCCACCCGCCGCTGGAAGAGCGGATTGACGCACTGCGTCGTCGCGGCTGACCGCTTGGCGGCGACACGGAAAGGGGCGATCTGATCGCCCCTTTTTTGTGGGCGCCTTGCCAGCCCAGGACTCAGCGCTTCGTGAGTCGGTAGACTCGCTCTTCCAGCCGGGTTACGCCGTCCTGAACGAACTTCCAGCTCTCACCCAAAACGTCCTGCTCCTCAAGCACTTCGAGGGCCCAGTGCGCCCCCAGCAGCGCCTTCACCTCATCATCGGTCACCGCAAACGGTGGGCCGGCCTTTTGCGTCTGGTCGTAGTCGAGGGTAATCAGCAACCCCTTGCAACCCGGCCCCAGAAGCGTATTGAGGTGCTCGGTGTAGCGCGCCCGCATCAGCGGCGGCAAGGCGATCAACGCCGCGCGATCATAAAGCGCCGTGCAATCGAGCAGCGCCTGCGCGTCCAGCGCGAAGAAATCACCGCACCACACTTCGATCACATCCGCCTGGTACACCTTGAACACACCGCGTTGGCTGATATGCGGTGTCAGCCCCTGCTCACTGAAGAATGCCTCAACCGCCTGCTCCGACAGCTCTACCCCGAGCACGCGACAGCCTTGACCGGCCAGCCACACCAGATCCAGGCTTTTGCCACACAAGGGCACCAGCACTTTTGCCCCCTGCGCGACCGCCAACTGCGGCCAGTGCCGTTGCAGATACGGGTTGACCTCGGGCAAGTGAAAACCGATCTGATTACGTGCCCAGCGCTCCCGCCAAAACTGAGAATCCATACATCACCCTAAAAATTCGATCAAAAGGCGCTAAAACTTATATTAGATTTAGATCATTGATCTGGTTGAAGATGGGGCATGTTAACCCTGAGGGCCCTTCTAATGCTCCCCACTCTGTTTATCTCCCATGGTTCGCCCATGCTCGCCCTGCAACCCGGCGCCAGCGGCCCGGCTCTGCAGCGCCTGGCAGCTGAACTGCCACGGCCGAAGGCGATTGTGGTGGTGTCGGCGCATTGGGAAAGTCAGGAATTGCTGGTCAGCGGCAACGCCGCACCGGAAACCTGGCATGACTTCGGCGGCTTTCCGGCCGAGTTGTTTGCCGTGCAATACCCGGCGCCGGGCGACCCGCAATTGGCGCGCGAGATTGTCGAGTTGCTGCACGCCGATGGCTTGAATGCGCGCATCGATGAGCGCCGTCCCTTCGACCACGGCGCCTGGGTGCCGCTGTCGCTGATGTACCCGGCCGCGGATATCCCGGTGGTGCAGGTGTCCTTGCCCAGCCGTATGGGCCCTGCCCTGCAGACCCGGGTCGGACACGCCCTCGCCAGCCTGCGCGAACAAGGCGTGTTGCTGATCGGCTCCGGCAGCATCACCCACAACCTCGGTGAACTGGATTGGCACGCCGGGTCCGAAAGCATCGAGCCGTGGGCGCGGGCGTTTCGTGACTGGATGGTGGACAAGCTTGCCGCCAACGACGAAGCCGCGCTGCACGATTATCGCCGCCAGGCGCCCAACGCCGTGCGCAGCCATCCCAGTGATGAACATTTACTGCCGCTCTACTTTGCGCGGGGTGCCGGCGGCGACTTCAGCGTGGCACACCAAGGCTTCACCATGGGCGCGCTGGGCATGGACATCTACCGCTTCGGCTGACGCACATCCCGATGCGCGGGCAAACCCAGATTGAGGGCCGCCCATAAAGCGAGCGCGGCCCAAGAAGAAAACCCGGAAATCCTCACCTGCGTGGGCCTTCCGGGTTTTTGCATCGCCAACATTTTCAAGGGGCGCAACTCCAACAGGCGTAGCGTTGAAACGCTTACTCAGGCTCTATCATCAGCGCCTTCAGGCTTTCTTCTCATAACCTGCGCCCTGAAAAGAGAATTGTATTTCCTTACCTTTACCCGCTTCGCTGATCACCCGCTGCAGTCCCACCATCGAGTTCTTGTACCGGCCATAGAGCCCGTCACTCTTGATTTCACCCACCCTGACATTGCCCTTATCGTCTGTAGTAAAGGGGGCGGAGAAACTACCGCGAGTAGGTGCGATCTGCGAACTTCGGTCTATTTTCGCGCCGTAATGTTCGACGAAGCCTCTGTCTCTGCCAGCCAAGGCAAACTTCTGATCGACATAAATATCTTTGACATGCTGCTTGGGGCCCGGCATGTCGGAATCGGTAACATCCTGAATAAACCCCCTCAACTTATGGGCATCCTCAGGATCTCGTTCTACCGTGAGGTTATATTTATTCCCAAATTTAAAATCTACCAAGGTGCTGTTACTGGCGCCTTTTCCCCCATCAAACTCGGGGCGGCCTTGTGGCGCCTTGAAATGCTCACCGTTTCCAGAAAACACAATCAGCGCCTTGCCATCCCCGCGCGGCTGCATCCCAATATAGCCACGGCCAAGAGGCCGACCTTGCGCATCATTGACGCCAAACTGCATCGCATAATAAATCCCTGCGTCCTTGCTTCCTTTTCGTTGAAGGCCTTCGTCGATACTCATTGGAAACGTAATGTTACTCAACCCAGCGCCAGGCGCGGACAGCGAGTAACTCAGGCCATACAACCCATTGGGCGATGTGGCTACCTTCTTGATTTCCAGTTTTGGATCGCTGACTTTATTAAGCGTTGACGTCGTGGTCGCAGACGCTACAGGCATGGATGGCGTATTTCTTCTTGAACGAGCGGCCGCGGCATCCGAAGCGAGTGCGCGCTCGGTCCACGGCAAACCGTGCTCGCGTGTTGGCTCTCGCGCCTGATTAACAGGCGGTTGGCTGGGAGGATAAGTCGCAGGCTCAGGCATTGTTTGTGGAAACAACTGTGAATTATTAATACGCATAACAGCCACAGCTCCTTTCTGGAAAAATCAATCAATAGCCGTCAAGCCCGGCGCCTATCCCTCGACACGGTCACAAGCGAACCTTTCCAACTTGAACAACTGACGAGAGCAGATTGAGAGCGTTTTTTACCCTTGAGCGATGCAACTCAGGTTTATCCGCCCCCGTCACTTGATAGTAAAAACTTTACGCAAAGCCGGCTGCCAGAAAGGCCGCTCAGAAACTCAGACTTTTCCTAAACCCGATAAGATCAGTAGCTGACCGTTATGGCCGACCACCCACGACGATCCGCGCCAATTGCCGGGCAAAAAAAATCCCCGAACCAGTCGGGGATTTTTTTAGGTGCGATCAATCAGCCCAGGGGCGGATCAATCTTCGCGGTAGCGACGCAGCTTGAGCTGCTTACCGGCAACGCGTGTGTCTTTCAGCTTGGTCAGCAGTTTTTCCAGACCGTCTTCCGGCAGCTCCACCAGGGAGAAGCTGTCACGGACCTGGATGCGACCGATGGCTTCACGTGCCAGGCCACCCTCGTTGAGGATAGCGCCCAGCAGGTTCTTGGCCGCGATACCGTCACGCGCGCCCAGCGCGGTACGGCAGCGAGCACGACCTTCAGCCAATGGCACCGGAGCGCGACGCTCACGATCACCACGCTCAGGACGGTCGCCGGAACGCTCTGGACGATCACCGCGTGGCGCGTTGTTCGGTACCAGTGGGCGTTCTTTCTCGATGGCCGCCAGGGTCAGGGCCTGACCGTTGGTAGCTTTGCGCAGCAGGGCTGCAGCCAGGGCACGTGGGGTGCAACCGATATCGGCGGTCAGGCGGTCCAGCAGGTCGCCGTGGGTCGATTCAGCGTCAGCCACCAGTGGCGACAGGCTGTTGGTCAGTTTCTTGATGCGTGCATCGAGAACGGCCTGGGCATCCGGCAGGCGGACTTCGGCAACCTTCTGCCCGGTCACACGCTCGATCACTTGCAGCATGCGGCGCTCACGCGGCGTCACCAGCAGCAGTGCGCGACCTTCGCGACCCGCACGGCCGGTACGGCCGATACGGTGAACGTAGGACTCTGGATCGTAAGGCATGTCAACGTTGAACACGTGGGTGATACGTGGAACGTCGAGACCACGAGCAGCTACGTCGGTCGCTACAACGATGTCCAGACGGCCATCCTTGAGGGAGTCGATCACGCGCTCACGTTGGTTCTGGGCGATGTCACCGTTCAGCGCAGCGGCTTTGTAGCCTTTGGCTTCGAGGGCACTGGCCAGGTCCAGGGTCGCTTGCTTGGTACGCACGAACATGATCAGCGCGTCGAAGTCTTCGACTTCCAGCAGGCTCAATACAGCCGAGGTCTTCTGGTCAGCGTGAACCAACAGGTGAGCCTGTTCGATCGCGGTAACGGTCTGAGTCTTGGTCTGGATCTTCACGTGTTGCGGATCGCGCAGGTGGCGTTCGGCAATGGCACGGATCGACTGCGGCAGGGTGGCCGAGAACAGCACGGTCTGACGGGTCGGTGGCAGTGCCTTGAAGATGACTTCCAGGTCATCCATGAAGCCCAGCTTCAACATTTCGTCAGCTTCGTCCAGAACCAGGTGGTTCACGGTCGACAGGACTTTCTCGTCACGACGCAGGTGGTCGCACAGACGACCCGGAGTGGCGACAACGATCTGTGCGCCATTACGGATAGCCTTGAGTTGCGGGCCCATCGGCGCGCCGCCGTAGACGGCCACAACGGTTACGCCTGGCATTTGCTTGGCGTAGGTTTCAAAAGCGGTTGCTACTTGCAGCGCCAACTCACGAGTTGGCGCCAGGATCAGGGCTTGCGGTTCGCGCTTGGCAGGATCGATGCAGTGCAGGATAGGCAGGGCGAACGCGGCGGTTTTACCGGTACCGGTTTGCGCCTGGCCAATCATGTCGTGGCCGGCCATGATGATCGGGATCGATTGCTGCTGAATCGCCGAAGGTTCTTCGTAGCCAGTCGCAATGACGGCAGCAAGAATGTTCGGGTTAAGATTAAAAGCGGCGAAGCCGCCGGTTTCCTGGGTCATGGGTCTGCCTCTAAGTGCATCCGCAAAGACCCATGCTCCAAAGCTGCGCATGCCGTGTTGAGACTCAAGAGTCGCCCTGGCTGCTTTGTCGGCGGGGATTTGCGAAAACGAATGAATGAAAAAGATTCGTCAAGGAAGAGTCCGCTGTGCGGACGTGCAGCCGAAGCTGACTTCGGGGAATTGCGCTACCTAAACGCGGCCCGGTTAAAGGCCGGCGCGCACTATACCGGAAATAGCTGAAAAAGGGAGCTTTTTTTATCGCAAAGCACCGATAAACCGCACTGCGTCACCGCCTTTGCGCAGATGGGCTCCAGGGTCTATTTTTCAAGTGCCCGGCCCTGTTGGCTGAAACGCTTAAACGGTTCACCCGCACACTCGGCCCCTTTGGTCCGAAACCCCTTACTGCGCCCGAGGGCACATCCGATGAATCAAGCCAGCAGCAGCCTCGTCAGCCGTGAACTCCTGGGTCATGTCCTGTTGTTGGGCCTGGATCGGGTCGCCAAGCGCAATGCCTTTGACCTGGATCTGCTCAACGCACTGAGCCTGGCCTATGGCGAATTTGATCGAAACGACGATGCGCGGGTGGCCGTGGTGTTCGCCCACGGCGACCACTTCACCGCCGGGCTGGACCTGGCCAACGTCAGCGCAGTGATGGCCGGAGGCTGGCAACCGCCACCGGGGGGCTGCGATCCCTGGGGCGTGTTCGCCGGCCCTCGGGTCGGCAAACCGGTGATCGTCGCCGCTCAGGGCTACTGCCTGACCCTTGGCATCGAGCTGATGCTGGCGGCGGATATCAATCTCTGTGCGAGCAACACCCGCTTCGCGCAGATGGAAGTACAACGTGGGATCTTTCCATTTGGCGGTGCGACGTTGCGCTTTCATCAAATAGCAGGCTGGGGCAACGCCATGCGCTGGCTGCTCACCGGCGATGAGTTCGATGCCCACGAAGCCCTGCGTCTGGGGTTGGTGCAGGAAGTGATGGCCAGCGAAGACCTGCTGCCGCGCGCCATCGAACTGGCCAGCCGCATCGCGCGCCAGGCGCCCCTCGGCGTGCAAGCCACGTTGATGTCGGCCCGCCTGGCGCGCTTGGAGGGCGAAGCTGTCGCGGCCGCCGCGTTACCGCCGCTGGTCGCGCAATTGTTCAACAGCGAAGACGCCAAGGAAGGCGTGCGCGCCATGCTCGAGAAGCGCCCGGGGGTATTCAGGGGAATTTGAGTTGGCCGTGCCGCAGTCATCGCGAGCAAGCCCGCGCCCACATCGACCGCATTCCTTCAGGATGTGCTCGGTCAAATGTGGGAGTGGGCTTGCCCGCGATGACGCCCGTTCAGACAACTAGGTTGCCGGCCGAATCGCCTTGATCAATGGCTGCAACGAATAGCCCAATCGCGGTGCCAGCGCTTCGGCGCGGGCCGAGAGCGCCGCAGCGTCCAGCGCCTGATCCAACTCCGAAGGCACCAGCAGGATCACATTGCCCTCCTTCACCGGCAGCTCCCAATAATGCCGGTGATACAACCCGCGCAGCAGGGCCGCACCCAACGGCTTGCCGTCGTCGGTGGCCCACTGGTTGATCACCAGCCAGCCGCCGGGGTTGAGTTTCTTCTGGCAGTTTTCCAGGAAGGTCCAGGCCAGGTGCCCGACGCCGGGGCCGACATCGGTGTACAGGTCGACGAAGATCAAGTCGGCCGTTTCGGCGGTTTCGAGCAGTTCCAGGGCGTCGCCAATGCGGATGTACAGGCGCGGATCGTCGTCCAGCCCCAGGAACTCAATGGCCAAGCGCGGCACCTCGGGGCGCAGCTCGATGGCTTCGACATCCTCCAGCGGCAGGAACTTGAGGCACGCCTGGGTCAGCGTGCCGGCGCCCAGGCCGAGGAACAACGCGCTTTCCGGCTGCTCGTGGCACAACGCACCGATCAGCATCGCACGGGTGTAGTCGTACTCCAGCCAGCTCGGGTCGGCGGTGAACACGCAGCTTTGCTCGATGGCGTCGCCAAACTCGAGAAAACGGTAATCGGCCACTTCGAGCACGCGGATCATGCCGAAGTCATCATGGACCTCGGCCAGCAGGCGCTCGACACGCTCCTCGCTCATCTACAACTCCTAACGGGTTCACCCCAGGGCAAAGGCGCGATTGTCGGCCAACCGGCGGCAACAGGTCACGCACTAATTGCTGATAACATTGGCGCCCGACCGTCAATCACCCTATCGAGTCCACGATGAGCCAACCCTGGAGCCCCGACAGCTGGCGCGCCCTGCCGATCCAGCAACAACCCCAGTACCCGGACGCTGCACACCTGTTACAGGTGGAGCAGAGCCTGGCCAGCTACCCGCCGCTGGTATTTGCCGGGGAGGCCCGCGAGTTGCGCCGCCAGTTTGCCGAGGTGACCCAGGGTCGCGCCTTCCTGCTGCAAGGCGGCGACTGCGCCGAGAGTTTTGCCGAGTTCTCCGCCGCAAAAATCCGCGACACCTTCAAGGTGCTGCTGCAGATGGCTATCGTGATGACCTTCGCCGCCGGCTGCCCGGTGGTGAAAGTCGGGCGCATGGCCGGCCAGTTCGCCAAGCCGCGCTCGTCCAACGATGAAACCATCGATGGCGTCACCTTGCCGGCCTACCGTGGCGATATCGTCAACGGCATCGGCTTCGACGAAAAAAGCCGCGTGCCGGACCCCGACCGCCTGCTGCAGTCCTACCACCAGTCCACCGCCACCCTTAACCTGCTGCGCGCGTTCGCCCAGGGCGGGTTTGCCGACCTGCACCAGGTACACAAGTGGAACCTGGACTTCATCGCCAACTCCGCACTGGCCGAGAAGTACAGCCAGTTGGCGAACCGTATCGACGAAACCCTGGCTTTCATGCGCGCCTGCGGCATGGACAGCTCGCCGCAACTGCGCGAAACCAGCTTCTTCACCGCCCACGAAGCGCTGCTGCTCAACTACGAACAAGCCTTCGTGCGCCGCGACAGCCTGACCAACGACTACTACGACTGCTCGGCCCACATGCTGTGGATCGGCGATCGCACCCGTCAGTTGGACGGCGCCCACGTCGAGTTCCTGCGCGGGGTACACAACCCGATCGGGGTCAAGGTCGGCCCGAGCATGAACCCGGATGACCTGATCCGCCTGATCGACATCCTCAACCCGGACAACGACCCCGGCCGCTTGAACCTGATCGCGCGCATGGGCGCCAACAAGGTCGGCGACCACCTGCCGGCGCTGCTTCGCGCCGTGCAGCGTGAGGGCAAACAGGTGCTGTGGAGCTCCGACCCGATGCACGGCAACACGATCAAGGCCAGCAGCGGCTACAAGACCCGCGACTTTGCGCAGATCCTCGGCGAGGTGAAGGAATTCTTCCAGGTACACGAGGCCGAAGGCACCTATGCCGGCGGGATTCATATCGAGATGACCGGGCAGAACGTCACCGAATGCATCGGCGGCGCGCGGCCGATCACCGAAGATGGCTTGTCGGACCGCTACCACACCCACTGCGACCCACGGATGAATGCCGATCAGTCGCTGGAGCTGGCGTTCCTGATCGCCGAGACGTTGAAGCAAGTAAAACGGTGACACCATTCGGTAGGCGCGAGCAAGCTCGGGCCTACCGTGATGTGAGCATCGCCGCCCTTAATCGGTCGGCACTCGGCCGTGGGCAATTGAGCTGTACCTGTTCGAGCCCCAGCCAATCGGCCATTTGCCGCAAGCTCAGCGCCAGCGCGCACATCCCCTCCTCGTCCAGCCCCGGCGTTTCTTCATGCACCGCATGCACGGCCAGGCGGCCGTGGGCGCGTTCGGCACGCAGGTCGACGCGCGCGGCGATCCGCTCGTTGTGCAGAAACGGCAGCACGTAGTAGCCGTACACCCGCTTGTCCTGCGGCGTGTAAATCTCCAGCCGATAACGGAAATCGAACAGCCGCTCGGTGCGGCTGCGCTCCCAGATCAGCGAATCGAACGGCGACAACAGTGCGCTGGCCGGCACCTTGCGCGGTACTTTCGGCTCCGGCAGGCAGTAGGCCGGCTGCTTCCAGCCCTGCACGCGGCACATCAGCAATTGGCCGTCTTCGACCAGCTCGGCCAAACGGCTGCGAGTGTCGGCAGGCTCCAGACGGAAGTAATCGCGCAGATCTTTTTCGCTGCCCACACCCAGCGCAGTCGCACTGTGCAGCAGCAAACCGCGCTGAGCCTCGGCCTCGCTCAGCGGGGCCTGGTGCAGCCGGTCGCCGGGAATGACGCGCTCGGGCAAATCGTAGAGCCGCTCGAACCCGCGCCGACCGGCAACCGTGACCAGGCCAGCGGCGAACAGCCATTCCAGTGCGTGCTTTTCATCGCTCCAGTCCCACCACGGGCCGGCGCGCTCGGCGCGGGTCGACAGACTGCCTGCACCCAAGGCGCCCTGTTGTTCGACAGTGTTCAACACGCGCTGGATGATGGCCTGCTGCTCGCGACCAAAACGCGCCATCTGCGCGTAGATCCCCTGCCCTTGTTTTGCCCGCTCCATGCGCCAGCGCATCAAGGGGTACAGCGCCATCGGCAACAACGAGGCCTCATGCCCCCAATACTCGAACAACGAACGCTGTCGGCCCTGGCTCCAGGCCGCCTGCTCAAGCAGTGACGGGGCGTACTGCCCCAGGCGGGAAAACAACGGCAGGTAATGGGAGCGCACCACGGCATTGACCGAATCGATCTGCAGCACACCCAGGCGGTCGATCAAGCGGTTGAGGTGTGTGGCCTTGATCAATGCAGGCGCCTGGCGCCCGGAAAAGCCCTGGGCGGCCAGTGCCATGCGGCGCGCTTGCTTGAGGGAAAACGACAGGTCGGCGGGCATGGGCATCTCCGTATGAACGTGCCGACCACCCTACTGCATCCTCGGTCATTTTCGCAGTGGGTCTTCCCAGAAATGCCGATGGGCTTCGTGCTCCACATCAGCGCGGCTCAGCCCGATATCCTTGAGCGCCGCATCGCTCAGCGTGGCCACTAACCGACGCTCGTACCGCAATACCTGCCACCGCGCAATCGCTTGGAACAGCCCGGAAAGCGGCCGCTTCGTCCATCCTGCACAACCTGTTTGACCTTTCATCTTCTCGCCCTCCCTTGGGGATGACGCGAGTGTGTGCCGGCAGCTATGATCAATCCAACGAATGTTTCTTATGAAATACATCTCAGGAATTGATCAATTGGCCGCCTACCCAAGCATCGACACCGACGTGCTGCGCACCTTCGTCGCCATCGCCGACCAGGGTGGGTTTACCCGTGCCGGCGAGCAGGTCAACCGCACCCAATCGGCGGTCAGCATGCAGATGAAGCGCCTGGAAGAAGACGTGCTGCAGCGCAAACTGTTCGAGCGCGACGGCCGCCAAGTGCGACTGACGCCGGAGGGCCAGGTGCTGCTGGGGTATGCGCGGCGCATCCTGAAACTGCACAGCGAGGTGTTCAACACCCTGCGAGAACCGCATATGGTCGGGCTGGTACGCATCGGCACCCCGGACGACTATGTGATGCGCTTCCTGCCGGGGATTCTCAAACAGTTTTCCAAGGCCTACCCGT
The DNA here is from genome assembly GCF_024519615.1 of Pseudomonas sp. Pse79. Taxonomy (NCBI): domain Bacteria; kingdom Pseudomonadati; phylum Pseudomonadota; class Gammaproteobacteria; order Pseudomonadales; family Pseudomonadaceae; genus Pseudomonas; species Pseudomonas sp. Pse79. The sequence goes on along the minus strand of NZ_JALJRR010000003.1, from coordinate 104,302 downwards.
TGATCCAGATCGAGATGCACTGCGAGGCATCCACCGTGCTGATGCAACGGCGGGATCTGGCGTTGACGGTGATCAGCCGCGAGCCCGGCAATGATATCGGCGAGCTGTTGCGCACCGAGCGCGTGGTGTGGGCCGCGGCGCCGTGTTTCTGCGTGGACGAGCACGACGCCCTGCCACTGGCGATGTCCGGCGCCGATTGCCTTTACACCCAGTGGGCGCGTACCTCACTGGATACCGTCGGGCGCAATTATCGCCTGGCCTACAACAGCACCAACGGGGCGGCGATCCAGGCCGTGGTCAGCGCCGGCCTGGCAGTGATGGTCAGCATGGAAAGCCTGGTGACGGATGACCTGCGCGTGCTCGGCAGTGACGAGGGTTTCCCACCCTTGCCGTCGATGAATCTGCGCTTGTTACGCAACCCGTTGATGACGTCACCTATCACCGAATGCCTGGCGGAGTACATCATCGACGGCTTCAAACCTTAAACATCAGCATCACGGCGCACACCACCAGGAAACCGCAGAACAAACCGCGCAACAGGCGCTCCGGCAGAGCGTGGGCGACTTTTACACCCCAACTGATGCTGAGCAGGCCACCGACCGCCAGGGGGATGCCGATCATCCAGTCCACTTCGTGGTGCCAGGCGTAAGTGACAAGAGTCACCCCGGTGCTGGGCAGCGCCAAGGCCAGGGACAAGCCTTGGGCCACCACCTGGGTGGTGCCGAACACACTGGTCAGCACCGGCGTGGCGACCACCGCACCACCGACACCGAACAAACCGCCCATAGAGCCGGAGACCGCGCCCAACACCCCGAGCCACGGCCAGGCATGGCGCATCTGTGCCGTCGGCGGCGCATTGCGGGTGAACATGCGCAGCAGGTTGTAGGCCGACAGCGCCAGCAGAAATGCGATAAAGCCGATACGCATCGCGCCGGCGTCCAGGCCCACGGCCCAGATCGAGCCGAGCCAGGCAAAGCTGAAGCCCATCACCCCCAGCGGCAGCGCGTGGCGCAGTTCAATGCGATTACGCTGGTGATAACGCCACAGCGCGAGCATCACGTTGGGCACCACCATCACCAGCGCGGTGCCTTGGGCGATCTGCTGATCGAGGCCGAACAGCACGCCGAGCACCGGGATGGCAATCAACCCGCCGCCAATGCCGAACAGGCCGCCCACCGTGCCCAATGCCGCGCCCATAACCAAGTACATCGCTAAATCCAACACCACGCATTACTCCACAATCCCAAGCCTTGCATGCTACGCAGTCCGCTCTGGCGCGGATACGCACAGCAACGCACAATGGCTGTGCCAATCCCGCATAAGCGTCGACCGATGAACCCGCATATCCTCACCGACCAACTCAGCCTGTTTCTCGATGTGCTGGAAACCGGCAGTTTTTCCGCCGCCGCGCGTCGCCATCCGCTGACGCCCTCCGCCGTGGCCCGGCGTATCGACAGCCTGGAAAGCTCGGTGGGCAGCCGCTTGTTCCAGCGCAGCACCCACGCGGTGCTGCCGACACCGGCCGGCCTGGCGTTCGCCGAACGCGCGCGGCGCATCGTCACCGAGTTGCAATTGGCGCGGGCGGAAGCGGTGTCCTTGAGCCATGCGCCGGAAGGCTTGATTCGCGTGGACGCACCGGCGGCGTTCGGTCGACGGCATCTGGCGCCGGTGATCGCCGACTTCCTGAACGTCTACCCGGGGCTGGATGTACACCTGCATTTGATCGACAGCTTCGTGGACATGCAGGGCGCGCACCTGGGCAAGGTCGATCTGGTGCTGCGTGCCGGGCATATCGTCGACACCCGGCTGATCGCCACGCCGCTGGCCAGCATCGTGCGAATTGCCTGTGCCAGCCCGGCCTACCTGAAAAACCGTGGCACGCCGACCCATCCGCGAGACCTCAGCGAACACGACGGCCTGGACTGGGATGGCCTGGCGCCGATCTTCGCCTGGCGCTTCGAACTGGACGGGCGTCGCGCCACCTATCGCCCGCAACGCATCCGCATGAGCGCCAACAACGCCGAAGCCCTGCTCTCCGGCGCCCTGGCCGGCCTGGGTATCGCGCACCTGCCCACCTGGCTGGCGAGTGAATACCTGGTCCGCGGCGAACTCTTGCCCCTGTTTTGCGAAAACGGCCTGCCCAGCCCGGAAACCACCGGCATCTATGCGCTGCGCCTGGAACAACAGCCGAACGCACGTAGCCGCTTGTTGCTCGAATACCTGAAATCGCGCTTCAGCCCAGTGCCGCCCTGGGACCTGGCGCTGCAAAGCGGATTGGTCTGACCCCCGGACAGAATTACCTGGCGCATTAAAGATTTGCCCGCTAGATTCCAGCCCAGATACGCTTTTTTTTGAGGCAGCACCATGAGCAAAAATCCCGATCCTTGCCAATCCCTGTTGCTGGATAACCAGCTGTGCTTCGCCCTGCACTCCACTTCATTGCTGATGACCAAGGTCTACAAGCCGCTGCTGCAAGCCCTCGGCCTGACCTATCCGCAGTACCTGGCCATGATGGTGCTGTGGGAAGAGGATGGCTTGACTGTCGGCGAAATCAGCAGCCGCCTGCTGACCGATCCCGGCTCCCTGACCCCCCTGCTCAAGCGCCTGGAAGCCGAGGGCCTGCTCAGCCGCACGCGCAGTCGCGAAGACGAGCGAGTGGTGGTGGTGGAACTGACCGACGCCGGCCGTGCCTTGCAAGACAAGGCCAAGGGGATTCCTCAGTGCATCCTCGGCGCCAGCGGCCTGGAGCTGGAGCAACTGCGCAAGCTGCAAGCTGATTTGATTGCGTTGCGGGGCAATCTGCAAGGCGCGGTCTAAACACACCCAAGCCCAATACCTGCGGAGGGGGCAATCCCCTCCCACAGGTGGTTTTGAGGTGCCCTTACGAAAAAATCCTGAAATTTATCTTGCGCACTAAACATTAGCGCTATACATTCACCTCACCAACTACTTAGCGCGCAAACATTTAGCGCAAAACACCAAGAGGGCAACACCATGCAAACGCTCTATACCGCAGTAGCCACCGCCACCGGCGGCCGTGATGGTCGTGCCGTGTCCAACGACAACATCCTCGACGTCAAACTCTCCACCCCCAAGGAACTGGGCGGTGCCGGCGGTCAGGCCACCAACCCGGAACAACTGTTCGCCGCCGGCTACTCGGCCTGCTTTATCGGCGCACTGAAATTCGTCGCCAGCCAGACCAAACGCAAAATTCCGGATGATGCGTCGATCACTGCCCATGTCGGCATCGGTCAGATCCCGGGTGGCTTCGGTCTGGATATCGACCTGCACATCAGCCTGCCGGGCCTGGCCCAGGACGACGCGCAAAGCCTGGTCGACGCCGCCCACCAAGTCTGCCCCTACTCCAACGCCACCCGCGGCAACGTCGATGTGCGTCTGCACGTCACCGTCTAACCCGCGCGGCTCGCCAACGACACGCCGCCAGCCACGTGCCGGCGTTGCGGCAAGCATCGGATGATGCTGAGGCAATACTTGAAGTGACAGGTAAACGCCCACAAAAAAGCCCGACTCAAGGTCGGGCTTTTTTCGTACCGGTGGGGCCAGAATTACTTCTTGGCGCGACCTTTGTACGAACCGCCTTCACGGGTGTCGATCTCGATCATGTCGTCGATTTCGATGAAATCGGCCACTTGCAGTTCGGTACCGTTAGCCAGCTTGGCAGGCTTCATGACTTTGCCCGAAGTGTCGCCGCGAGCGGAACCTTCGGTGTAGGCAACCTTACGCACGATAGTGGTCGGCAGCTCTACGGAAACCAGGCGGTCTTCGAAGAAGATGGCTTCGCAGACGTCGTCCATACCTTCTTCCACGAACGGCAGAACGGCTTCGATATCTTCAGCGTTCAGCTCGTACATGGTGTAGTCGGTGGTGTCCATGAACGTGTAAGAGTCACCGCTGATGAAAGACAGGGTCGCTTCTTTACGGTCGAGGATCACGTCGTCCAGCTTGTCATCAGCGCTGTAAACGGTTTCGGTCTTGTAACCAGTCAGCAGGTTTTTCAGCTTGGTCTTCATGATCGCGCTGTTACGGCCCGACTTGGTGAACTCAGCTTTCTGAACCAACCAAGGATCGTTGTCGATACGGATTACCATACCGGGTTTCAGTTCTTTACCAGTTTTCATTGCGTATATCCGAAATTTGGATGGGGTTTACAAAAATCAAGGTGGCGTATCATATCCAACTTTCATAAAACTGTACCAGCGCCGTCGCAAGATCCGCCTGCAAGGCCTGTTCCAGACACCATGTTTCGGCGTGTGCAGCCACTTCCGGCCAGTGTTCCAGCAGCTTTTTCCACGGCAGGGCCATATCACCCTCGGTGTTCCAGGCCTGCCAAAGCGCTACCACCGCGACTTTTGCCGCCGGCGAAAGGGCTGCGGTGTACAGCTCCAGAAAGGCGTCGAGCTTGTCCAGGTGGATGTCTTCGTCCTGGCGATAGATGTGCCACAGCAACGGGCGCCCGGCCCATTGGGCCCGCACGAACGAGTCTTCGCCGCGCACGGCGTTGAACTCGCAACACCACAGCAGGCGGTCATATTGCTCCTGGCGCACGAACGGCAGCACCTGCACGGTCAGGGCGTCGCGCTGATGAGTATCGCCCGCCGCCAGCCGGTCCACGCCGAGCCAGCGCTGCACATCGCCGAGGATGCGCCCTTCCGGCACCAGCAGATGAGTGGCGCGCCCGTCCGTCGCCAACACGTCCAGCCAACCGGCAAGCGCGGCATTTTCGTAGGCAAACAGCGACATCAGCCGCGCACCGGTTGCGGGAAATACGCCCAGGCTTTGCAGGAAATGTTTCTGCGCGCCAGCATCCTGCTGAAACGCCTGACGCTGTTGCAGCAACCCCGCCTCACGCAACAGGCCACCGGTGCCGGGCCGGAAGCCGGGAAAGAAGAAGTACTTCTGCACCCCCTTGAACTTCACCGACGGCAGACGATGGCACCCCACCACCCAGTCCTCGGCACTCAGGTAGTCCAGGTTCATCCACAACGGCGCGTGCTCGCGCGCGGCCATCGCATCCATGTAGTCAGGCGGCAACTGGCAGGCAAACGCGGCGATCACCACATCTGCCGATGGCGTGGCCGACCATTGCGCCGGCCAATGGCGCACGTCGACGCCCTCTTGCCATTGCTGCTCCCGTTGCACATCAATCTCCGGGCACATGCGTTCGAAGGCCCGCAGGTCATCGACCCACAAGCGCACATCACAGGCGTGCTCCACCACCAATTGCCGGGCCAGGCGCCAAGTCACGCCAATGTCGCCGTAGTTGTCGACGACGCTGCAAAAAATATCCCAGCGGGCTTTCATTCCGGGCTCCCACGCTCAAAGGCTCGATTGTCCGCATAAATGCCCCGATGCAGAAGGCTTGATCGCGATTATTCTGCACGGTAGCTGTGCGACAATCGCCGCCACGCCGTAAATGCCTGCCAGGAGGCCGCCATGTCTGACCGTCCGCTGTCGTTGTTCAAGCTTTGTCTCGCTATCGCCCTGGGCGTGTGGCTGGGGTTTATCGCGATTGCGCTGACCACCTGGCTGGCGTCGCGCTATCTGTTCCCGCAGAGCCTGGCGCCGGTCGCCCAGGCCGTCGAGCAACTCGGCAAGCCCGCGCCGGTCGCGGTGGAACCGCCGAACCGCCTGTTCGAGCAGTATCAAGAGAACCTGCGCAAGCAGGAACAACGGCAGAGCCTGGATCAGGCGCGCAACAATGCGCGCAACCTGTCCAACCCCAAATGCCAGTTCTGGCTGCAACAGGACCAGAACGCGCCCAATGAAAAGAGCAAGGCGAATGTCCTGCAATTTTGCGAATGATCAAGCCCAACCATGAATAAACACGCCGTCCTCCAGTTGATCCTGGAAAAACTCAGCGTCGACCTCGACATCGCCCAGCGCGCCGCGCAGACCGCCTACGAAACCGCGACCCACGAAGAAAACATCGCCGAAAACAAATACGACACCCTCGGCCTGGAAGCGTCTTACCTGGCGGCAGGGCAGGCCAAGCGGGTGGAAGAAATCAAGCAGTCGCTGGCGCTGTGCCAGAACCTGCAACTGCAGCTGCGTGCATACGATGAGCAACGGGGCATAGAAGTCGGCGCACTGGTGGGCCTGGAGGACGAAAACGGTCGCCAGCAATGGTTGTTCCTGGCGCCGGATGCTGCGGGTTTGAAAGTCGATGTGGTGGGGCAACCGGTCACCGTCATCACCCCGCGCTCGCCCCTGGGCCACAGCCTGCTGGGCAAGTTCGAAGGCGATGAGGTGGAAATCCTGGTGGCGGGCGCCCGGCAACACTTTACGGTGACCGAGGCCCGCTGAAACCACTCAGTGGACGGGCAGTTCTACGCCGTCGAACAACTCTTCCAGTTCCTGCTTGTTGTGGCACTGGATCGCCTTGGCCATGACTTCGCGCGTCAGGTGCGGGGCGAATTTCTCGATGAAGTCGCACATGAAACCACGCAGGAACGTGCCGCGACGGAAACCGATCTTGGTCACGCTGGACTCGAACAACTCGCTGGCGTCGAGCACGACCAGGTCTTTATCGAGCTGGGTGTCGACCGCCATCTTGGCGACGATCCCCACGCCCAGGCCCAGGCGAACGTAAGTCTTGATCACGTCGGCGTCGGCGGCGGTGAACACCACTTTCGGCGTGAGGCCGCGGTGGCTGAAGGCTTCGTCGAGCTTGGAGCGGCCGGTAAAGCCGAACACATAAGTCACGATCGGGTATTCCGCCAGGGCTTCCAGGGTCAGCTTCGGCAGCTTGGCCAGCGGGTGGCCTTGCGGCACCACCACACAACGGTTCCAGCGATAGCACGGCATCATCACCAGGTCGCCGAACAACTCCAGCGCCTCAGTCGCAATCGCGAAATCGACGGTGCCGTCGGCGGCCATTTCAGCGATCTGCATCGGCGACCCCTGGTGCATGTGCAGGGCCACGTCCGGGTATTGCTTGATGAAATCGCGGATCACCGGCGGCAACGCATACCGCGCCTGGGTGTGGGTGGTCGCGATCGACAGGGTGCCCTTCTTCTCGTTGGAGAATTCCTGGGCGATCTGCTTGATGCTTTCGACTTTGCGCAGGATCTCGCCGGCGGTGGTGATGATGCGCTCACCGGCCGGGGTGACGCGGGTCAGGTGCTTGCCGCTGCGGGCGAACACTTCGACACCCAGCTCGTCTTCGAGCAGGCGGATCTGTTTGCTGATACCCGGTTGCGAGGTGTACAGGCTTTGAGCGGTAGCGGAAACGTTGAGATCGTGGTGCGCCACTTCCCAGATGTAGCGCAGTTGTTGAAGCTTCATATGTATCCCTCAAAGCAGATAGACGCCACGGGTATCAGCGACGGTATATAACTATATTAAAGGTTAGATGGATAAATCTAGAACTTTTTATCTATCACTCCCCCTCACACGTCATCACTGCGTCGACGTTGTAACGATGGCACCAGGTAAACCGGCACCGGAGACAGCTGCAACACCCGCGCGGCAGTGCGCCCAAGGGGTGTGGCCGCGGCCGTTGCGTGGCTATGACTGCCTACGATCAACAAATCCACGGAAAGTTTACGCAACTGGTCGAGAATCACCTCGCACGGGTCACCCTGGATCACCCGCACCGAGTGGATCAGTTGCAAGTCTTGCGCGCCGTCCCCCAGCTCCTCGCGAAAACTCTCAAGGACCCGCTGCTCGATCGTCGCCATCACTGTGCTCAGGCCCTGGCTCTGCCATTCGTTCAGGGCCTTTTCATCAAGGTAGCTTTGCAACACCGATTCGGCGAACAGCCCGATGGGTTCGACCACATGAATCACCGACAGCTCAGCCTTGAACGTTCGCGCCAGCGCCAGCGCATGTTGCATCACATAAGGCGCATACAGACCAAGGTCCGTGGCATACAGCATCGAACGGATCATAAAACCTCCTGGACTGCCAGGATGGCGGAGATTGAATGAGCTTAGCAGCGCCTTGGGGAATTAGACTGACTTAGCTCGGCGTCTGGACCTTCACCTCATTACTGATGCCATGGGGCACATGCCCGGTGGCCACCACCTCCCTGGCTTTCTCGCAATGGCCGGCCTGGTCGTCGAAAAAAACGTCGGCGGCGAACGCCTCCAGGAACGCGGATTTCTCCAGGCCGCCGAGGAACAACGACTCGTCCAGGCGGATATCCCACTCGCGCAGGGTGCGGATCACCCGCTCGTGGGACGGCGCCGACCGGGCGGTGACCAGGGCAGTGCGGATCGGGCAGGCCGCGTCCGGAAACTCACGCTGCAACAGGTTCAGCGCCGCGAGGAAGCCCTTGAAGGGGCCGCCATGCAACGGCTGGCGCGCCGATTCGCGTTCGCTGGCCTGGAACGCTTCCAGCCCGCCCTGTTGGTAAACGCGCTCCGACTCGTCGGAAAACAACACCGCATCGCCATCGAATGCGATCCGCAGCTCCTCGCTCGATGCACGGCGTGCGCCGCCCGACAGAATCGTCGCCGCGGCGAACCCGGCATCGAGCGCACTGCGCACATCGTCAGCATGGGTCGAAAGAAACAGATGGCAACCAAACGCCGCCAAATAAGGATATGGACTACGCCCTCCTACGAAAGCGGCGCGGGAAATGTCCAACCCGTAATGCTGGATCGAATTGAACACGCGCAGGCCGGTGTCGGCACTGTTGCGCGACACCAGCACCACCTCGACCCGGGCCCGGCCCAGGCTGGCGTTGAGGCTCAGCAGTTTTTTGACCAGCGGGAAGGCATCGCCCGGCTCGAGCGTTTCTTCTTCGTGCTCGATCTGGTATTTGCGGTAGGCCTCCACGCCTTGGGCCAGGTAGACCTTGTGGCTATCGCTCAAGTCGAACAGGGCCCGCGATGAAATCGCCAGCACCAGTTTGTCGCCCAATCCGTTTGCCATGGTGGTTCCCCCCAATCAGCGGTTATGCCGATCAATAAAACTCAAGGCCTGATACAACGCCTGCATGCGCGGCAGCTCGCAGCCGGCGGCCTTGGCGGCGGCGAGTGGGCGAGCGTAGATCGCCGCCAGTTCCAGCGGGCGTTTATGGATATGGTCGTGGTACATGCTAGGCAGGTAGTCGTCCATGCTTTCGGTCATGGTAAACATCTGCTCGGCATAGCTGGCCGGAATGTCGTGACCGCAGGCGTGAGCGCCCTTCACCACTTCGGCCATCAGCGCCTGGATCAGTTCGCGGCTGGACTCGTCCGCCATCATCGCCGTGGTGCCACAGCCCAACAGCACGGAGAGACCGTTATAAGGCACGTTCCACACCAGCTTGTGCCAGCGCGCCAGGTGTACGTTGGCCATGGCCTGGGACTCGATGCCGGCCTGATGAAACAACGCGGCGCCTGCTTCGACAATCGCCTTCTGGCGCGCTTCGTCGTTGGCGGCGGTACCGCTGTGATAACCCAGGTTGACCCGGCCCAACGCCTGATGCTCGACAACGCCGGGGGCGGAACGGTGTACGCCGATATAGCACAGCCCACCGAGCAGATGCAGGGACGCCGGCAAGTGTTCGCGCAGGCTGTCTTCGACGTCGAGGCCATTTTGCAGCAACACCACCTTCGCGTCGGGCGCCGCGACCTGGGCGATGGTCGGGGCCAGGTCGACATTGCCCGTGGATTTGGTGCCTACCAGCAGCCAGTCGCACGGTGGCATGTCGGCGGCGTGGGCGTAGGCCTGCACGGGGTTCAGGTGCAAGGTGCCATGCACGCTGCTGTTGAGGCGCAGGCCACGCTCACTGACCGCTGCGTATTCGCTGCGCAGCAGGAAATGCACATCGAAGCCGGCGCGCGCCAGCATCAGGCCGTAGAAACCACCGATGGCGCCGGTGCCGATAATGCCAATGCGTGGCGACAATGCGGTCATGGCAAATCCTCTGGAGTGCGGGTAAGCGCTTGATGAATAGCGTCGGTAAGCTCGGAAGGTGTAAGACGTGTCTGTATCTGCCCGAAGAATTGACCCTCGCACACCACGAACAGCGCCGGCAAATGAAAGACCTGATAACGTTCCACCGCGCCGCCGTTGTGCCCGGCATCCACCCAGCACAACCGATCCACCGGCAACTGCCAGCCCGGTAGCTGCTGATGCGCCCAACGGCAACCTGAACAGCCCACGCTGGTAAACAGCACGAGCGAAATGCCTGGTAATCCCAGCAGTTGCTGGTCAATATCCAGGTCGGTCAATGCCTGCTCCTTCACTATACTGCTGCCACCGCCGTCGACTGGACGGTGCTCGGAGTCCGTGTACATGGGTCGTTTTTTACCTCATCCTGATGATGTCGCTGCCCTGTTGATCCAACGTCCCTCTCCCCCCATTCCCCGCCAACGCCTGCACACTATCGGCCTGGGCGGCATCGCCTGCAATTGCCCGCGTGCCTGGCGCCAGGGTACAGCGGTTGACCTGCATATCCCGTCCCTGGGCGCCGGGGCCCGCTACCCGGGCTATGTGGCATGGTGCCGCAAGGTAGAAGACGGCTATCGCGTCGGCATCTCGTTTACCGATGAACATGCGTTGTTCGGTGCACGCATGGGTGAGCAAGCATGCCGGATAGAGCGCTACTGCCGCCAGCACGAAGACGCCGAGTCGACGCCCGAGCAGTTCGAAACCATGGCCCGCGAGTGGGTGGCGCGGCATGCCGGTGAATTCTCCCATGAGGCGTTTGTAGCGCCGGCACTGGATTAAAGCGGGCTTTGCCCATTGTCGCGGGCCCGTGTTACGCGCTAAGGTTCCTCCCCCCTGCATTCAAATCATGCTGTGCTCCGCCGCACGGGGATGGCTGGCGGCCGGCACCCGTGACCCTGACGAGTAACACGATGGCTGATTTACCGATCAACGACCTGAACGTCGAATCCAACGAGACCCTGATCACGCCCGATCAGCTCAAGCGCGAAATCCCCCTGAGCGACGCTGCCCTGCAGACCGTCACCAAGGGTCGCGAAGTCATTCGTGACATTCTCGACGGCACCGACCACCGCCTCTTCGTGGTAATCGGGCCATGCTCGATCCACGACCTCAAGGCTGCCCACGAATACGCCGAGCGCCTCAAGGCGCTGGCCGAAGAAGTGTCCGACACCTTGTATCTGGTCATGCGCGTCTATTTCGAGAAACCGCGTACCACCGTCGGCTGGAAGGGCCTGATCAACGACCCGTACCTGGACGACTCGTTCAAGATCCAGGACGGCTTGCACATCGGTCGCAAGTTGCTGCTGGACCTGGCCGAAATGGGCCTGCCCACCGCCACCGAAGCCCTCGACCCGATCTCCCCGCAGTACCTGCAGGACCTGATCAGCTGGTCGGCCATCGGCGCGCGCACCACCGAATCGCAAACCCACCGCGAAATGGCGTCCGGCCTGTCTTCGGCCGTGGGCTTCAAGAACGGCACCGACGGCGGCCTGACCGTGGCGATCAACGCGCTGCAGTCGGTCTCCAGCCCTCATCGCTTCCTGGGTATCAACCAGGAAGGCGGCGTCTCCATCGTCACCACCAAAGGCAACGCCTACGGTCACGTGGTATTGCGCGGCGGCAACGGCAAGCCCAACTATGATTCGGTCAGCGTTGCCCTGTGCGAACAGGCGCTGAACAAGGCCAAGATCAAGCCGAACATCATGGTCGATTGCAGCCACGCCAACTCCAACAAGGACCCGGCCCTGCAACCGCTGGTGATGGAAAACGTCGCCAACCAGATCCTGGAAGGCAACCAGTCGATCATCGGCCTGATGGTCGAAAGCCACCTGAACTGGGGCTGCCAGGCGATCCCCAAAGACCTGGCCGACTTGCAGTACGGCGTGTCGATCACCGATGCCTGCATCGACTGGGCGACCACCGAGAATACCCTGCGCAGCATGCACGCCAAGCTCAAGGACGTGTTGCCCCTGCGCAAGCGCAGCTGAGTCTGATCCTGATCAGCGCACACAAAAACGCCGGGCTAAGCCCGGCGTTTTTCATGTTGCAGTTCATGCCTTACAGCTTGGCCGCATGGCGCTGGTGGCGCTCCATGTAGCGCTCGACGTAAGAGCACGACGGGATCACCGTGTAGCCGGCCTCTTCGGCGAACTTCAAGGCTTCCTCGGTCAATGCAGCCGCGATACCGCGACCTCGCAGTGCGTTGGGCACGAAGGTCCGATAGATGTCCAAGGTCTGCTTCCCGAGGTCCATATAGGTCAGGTAGGCACGATGACCGTCCACATTGGTCTCGAACTGATGACCAGCCTGGTCATGGTGGATGGACAACGCCTCGCTCATCACTACTCCTCGCGGGTCTTGGATTCTGACCCCTACCTTACCGATGTTTTTCCGGCGAAGGAACATCTACGCCACCCCGTGCCGGTTTCGACAACGAGAAAACCGTGAGCGCTCACAACCAGCACGTAGAGAATAGTAGGCGGCAATCCTGAAATTGCTCAAGACGCACTCGTCATCCCTGGGGCTGGCGGATATAGAAAGGGCCTCGATCAATCGGTGACCGAAAGCCTGAACATTGCCGGCAGTTGAAGCTTGAGACGAACAGGCGCTGTTAAAGTCACCTCTACATGCGCAAAAGATACAGGGTTTGGCAAAGTCAACCTGTACAAAAGTGTTAGCTTCAGTATATAAATTTTCATCTACTTACAAGGCTTGACACATGCTGGCCGGCCCTTTCAGGGCGCATCCATTCTTCAGCAGACTGCTAAAAATTGAACGCTTTTTATACAATTTCCCAAAAGATTAGCCAAAATAGATTCAGCACAGAAATTTTTTTTTGCTTCTTGCGCTACGTCAGTTTACTTACTACAAGTAATGAGTAGTATGTACGCCGGCTATTAGCTCACTCTGAGATAGTAGCTATCTTATAGAAAGTCCTTGAAGGGGAACACGATGAACAACGTTCTGAAATTCTCTGCTCTGGCTCTGGCCGCAGTTCTGGCTACCGGTTGCAGCAGCGTCTCCAAAGAAACCGAAGCTCGTCTGACTGCAACTGAAGACGCAGCAGCTCGCTCCCAGGCTCGTGCAGACGAAGCCTACCGTAAAGCTGATGAAGCTCTGGCTGCTGCTCAAAAAGCACAACAGACTGCTGACGAAGCTAACGAGCGCGCTCTGCGCATGCTTGAAAAAGCTAGCCGCAAGTAATAGTCCTTCGGGGTTGTTACCAAGCCGGTCCATTCTTGGACCGGCTTTTTATTGCCTGCGATTCGGTCCCGGATCACGGGCAATAAAAAGCCCGCCGCAACCCAAGGCCGTGGCGGGCGATTGATCGAACCGGCTTATTGCAACGGATCGAGCGGCGCGTTCGAGACCATCGACGCCGCAGCCGGCACACCGATTTCAGTCGGCAGGCCATCTTCCGCCGCGACCACGTCGCGCACCTGATCCCAGTTCACCCGCAGGTGATTGGCCAGGTCTTCACGCTTGAGCAGCGCGTTGATCACCGCGGTGTGCTTGTCGACCACCGACGGCGTGCCATCGTCGTTCAGCGGCGTATGCGCTTCGAGGTAGACCTTGCCGCCACTGCTGCCGAACTTGTAGGCATCGTTGATGATACGCACCGGAGTACCCACCGGTACCATGCCGGCCATTTCCAGCACGTTATTGTTGAACATGCGGAAGCAGCCGTGGCTGGTACGCGTGCCGATACCGAACTTCATGTTGGAGCCGTGGATCAGGTAGCCCGGCGTGCCCAGGGTGAACTTGAACGGCCCCAGCGGGTTGTCCGGGCCGGCCGGTACCACGTTGGGCAACGGATCGCCGTTGGCGGCGTGCTCGGCCTTGATCGAAGCGGGTGGCGTCCAGGTCGGGTTCGGCGTTTTCGCGACAATGCTGGTATGGGCGATCGGCGAGCCCCAGCCTTCACGACCAATCCCCAGCGGGAAGGTGTAGACGACGTTCTGGCCCTTGGGGAAATAGTAGAGCCGGTATTCGGCAAGGTTGATCACGATGCCTTCGCGGGGGCCCGGCGGCAGGATGAACCGCGTCGGCAGGACGATCTCGGTGCCCGCCCCCGGCAACCAGGCATCGACGCCCGGGTTGGCGGCGACCATCTCCGAGTAGCCCAGGTCGTAGGTGGTACCCAGGTCGGCAAACGTATCTTCGTACTTGGCCTTGATCACTTGGACCTGGCCGACGATGTCTTCGCCCGGGGGTGGCAAGGGCAACTGCAAGGCCGCCGCGGAACCCGCCGCACACAGGGCGGCAAGAGACAGGCAGCAGGTGACGGCGGAAAGGCGCGACAACATCCGGAAAATCCTTCGCAGAACAACGTGTAGGTAAAAAGCGATTGTATACGCGATGCGGGCTTCAAGCTGCAAGCTCGTAGCGCCCCTCACCACTCGAAGCGCAGCTCCGGCCAGATCGGCGGCGTGCCACGCTTTTGCGACTCCAAGATGGCACGGCACAGGGGGCACAGGCGCTGATCCTGGAAAATCGAGCGATCCACCGCCGACCAGCGTGGCTGAGCCGGCAACAACGTGCCGCAGAGCGTGCGATCGATCGTGCCGCCCAGCTCCAATTGACGCGTGACCAGATGCACCCGGACTTCCTGGCAGGCGAACAGATCCAGCTGCTCGTCCGGCTCGATCAGTTGGTAATTAAACAGGGACCAGGCAGGACGCGACATCGAGGGCTCCAAATCGGGGGGGCGCCACCTTAGCCGAAAGCCTGCCGGTAGAAAAGCGTCATAACAGCGGTTTTAGCGTCGGCCAGACATTTTCCAGCAACTTACCCTGGGCGCCGACCGCCGGGTGCAGTTGATCGGCCTGCATCAGCTCGGGATGACCGCCCACGCCGTCGAGGAAAAACGGCACCAACGGCACGCTCTTCTCCTTGGCCAGGGCCGCGTAGACCCCGGCAAATGCCGTGGTGTATTTCGGACCGTAATTAGGCGGCAACTGCATGCCCAGCAGCAGGACCTTGGCGCCGACCGCCTGGGACTGCTCGATCATCGACGCAAGATTTTGTTTCAATTGCGCGGGCGGCTGTCCACGCAGGCCGTCATTGCCGCCCAGCTCGATAATCACCAGGTTGGGCTTATGCTCCGCAAGCGCCGCCGGCAGCCGCGCGAGGCCTCCGGCGCTGGTGTCGCCGCTGATGGACGCGTTGACCACTTTATCGTCGAAACCTTCGTGTTTGAGCCGCTGTCCCAACAAGGCTACCCACCCTTTGCTGGTATCCAGTCCGAAACCGGCACTGATACTATCGCCAACGATCAGGACTGTACCCGCCGCTGCGTTCTGGGCCATGCACATCAAGGCCAGGCCAGCACTCAAAAACCACATTCGCATCGGATTCTCCATGGGCGCAAGCATTCTCATCGCGCGAAACCTTAGCAAAGTGGTTCCCAGCGCGGAAGGTGAACTGACTATCCTGCACGAACTGAGCCTGGAACTGAACAAGGGCGATAGCCTGGCTATCGTCGGTGCCTCCGGCTCCGGCAAGTCCACCCTCCTCGGTCTGCTGGCCGGCCTCGACCTGCCCAGCAGCGGCGAAGTCATCCTCGCCGGCCAAGCCCTGAGCAGCCTCGACGAAGACCAGCGCGCGCGCATCCGCGCCGAGCACGTGGGCTTCGTCTTCCAGTCATTCCAACTGCTCGACAGCCTCAACGCGCTGGAAAACGTCATGCTGCCGCTGGAGCTGGACGGCCGCAAAGACGCCCGCGAGCGCGCCAGGTACCTGCTCGAACGGGTCGGCCTGGGCCAACGCCTGACCCACTCGCCACGCCAACTCTCCGGGGGTGAGCAGCAACGGGTGGCGATCGCCCGCGCCTTTGCCGCCGAACCGGACGTGCTGTTTGCCGACGAACCCACCGGCAACCTCGACAGCCATACCGGCGAGCGCATCAGCGACCTGCTGTTCGAACTGAATAAAGAAAGCGGCACGACCCTGGTCCTGGTCACTCACGACGAGCGCCTGGCGCACCGTTGCCGACGCCTGATCCGCCTTGAAGCCGGCCTGCTGGTCGCGCCCCTGGAGCCTTGATGGCACGCTTGCCGCTGTTGCGCCTGTTCAGCCTTGCCCTGCGCCAATTGCTGCGCGATGCCCGCGCCGGCGAATTGCGCGTGTTGTTCTTCGCCCTGCTGGTGGCCGTGGCCTCCAGCACCGCCATCGGCTACTTCGGCGCACGCCTTAATGGCGCCATGCTGTTGCGCGCCACCGAGTTCCTCGGCGCCGACCTGGTGCTCGAGGGCAGCTCACCCGCGCGCCCCGAGCAAATCAGGTCCGGGATCGAACTGGGCCTGGATCACGCACGCGTCGTCGAGTTTTCCAGCGTTATCGCCACCGATAACGGCATCCAGCTGTCCAGCATCAAGGCGGTCAACGAACAATACCCGCTGCGCGGCGAACTGAAGAGCGCAGCCGCGCCATTCGCTGACGAAACCGCGGGCGGCGGCCCGAAACCCGGCGAAGCCTGGGTGGAGGCACGGCTGCTCACCGCACTCGACCTGAAAGTCGGTGACAGCATCGACGTGGGCATGAAGTCCCTGCGCCTGGCGCGTGTGCTGACCTATGAACCGGACCGCGCCGGCAATTTCTACAGCCTCACGCCACGGGTGATGATCAACCTGGCCGACCTGGGCGCCACTGGCGTCGTCCAGCCCGGCAGCCGCGTCAGTTACCGCGAGCTGTGGCGCGCAGCCCCCTCAAGTACGGCACTGCAAACCTATCGTGACCTGATCAAGCCGGGCCTCGCGGCCAACCAGCGCCTGCAGGACTCGCGGGATGGCAACCAGCAGATCGGCGGCGCCCTGGGCAAGGCCGAGCGCTACCTGAACATGGCCAGCCTGGTGGCGGTGTTGCTGGCCGGTGTGGCCGTGGCGTTGTCCGCCAACCGTTTCGCCAGCCGACGTTTTGATGCCAGCGCGTTGTTGCGCTGCCTGGGTTTATCGCGGCGTGAAACCATGCTGTTGTTCAGCCTGCAACTGAGCGTACTCGGCCTGTTGGCGAGCCTGGCCGGCGCCCTGCTGGGCTGGCTGGCGCAATTTGGCCTGTTCTATTTCCTCCACGACCTGCTGCCGGCGGACGTACCGCCCGGCGGGCTGCTGCCGGCCATTGCCGGGATCGGCACCGGGCTGGTGGCCCTCGCCGGTTTCGCCCTGCCGCCGTTGGCGGCACTGGGCCGCGTCCCACCGCTGCGCGTGTTGCGGCGCGACCTGCTGCCCATCCCGTCCAGCACCTGGATGGTCTACGGCGCGGCGCTGCTTGCCCTGGGCCTGATCATGTGGCGCCTGAGCCTCGACCTGATGCTGACCTTCGCCCTGCTCGGCGGGGGCGTGGTTGCGGCGTTGATCCTCGGTGGCCTGCTCCTGCTGCTGTTGCAGAGCCTGCGCCGCCTGCTGGCCCGGGCGTCCCTGCCGTGGCGCCTGGGCCTGGGCCAGTTGCTGCGCTATCCGTTGGCGGCGGCAGGCCAGTCGCTGGCGTTCGGCTTGATCCTGCTGTCCATGGGCTTGATCGCCCTGCTGCGCGGCGAATTGCTCGACACCTGGCAAAACCAGCTGCCCAAGGACGCCCCCAACTACTTCGCGCTGAACATCCTGCCCGCCGACAAAGACGCCTTTGGCGCTCGCCTGCTCGAACTGCAGGCACAATCGGCGCCGCTGTATCCGGTGGTGCCCGGCCGGCTGATCAGCGTCAACGGCGAGCCCGTGCAGGCGATCGTCAGCAAGGACTCCAGCGGCGACCGCGCGATCCAGCGCGACCTGAGCCTGACCTGGGCCGCCGACCTGCCGCCGGGCAATGCCCTGACTGCGGGTACCTGGTGGTCACAGCAACCGGGCGATGAAATACCGGGTGTGTCGGTGGAAGCCAAGGTTGCCGAAAGCCTGAAACTCAAGCTCGACGACCACCTGGTGTTCACCGTGGCGGGCGAAACCCGTGAAGCGCGGGTCACCAGCCTGCGCACCATCAATTGGGATAACTTCCAGCCCAACTTCTTCATGATTTTCCAGCCTGGCACCTTGAAAGACCTGCCGGCCACCTACCTGACCAGCTTCTATCTAGCCCCCGGCCATGACCGGCAGATCGTCGACCTGTCCCGGGCCTTCCCGGCGGTCACGATCCTGCAAGTCGAGGCCCTGCTGGAACAGCTGCGCAGCATCCTCGCCCAAGTAACGCTGGCCGTGGAGTATGTGCTGCTGTTCGTGCTGGCGGCAGGGATGGCGGTGCTGTTCTCCGGCCTGCAGGCCACCCTGGACGAGCGCATTCGCCAAGGTGCGCTGCTGCGTGCGTTGGGCGCCGAGCGCAAGCTGCTGGTGAAGGCCCGACGCATCGAGTTCGGCTTGCTCGGCGCCGTCAGCGGTTTGCTCGCGGCGCTGGGCACCGAGCTGGTGACCTGGGTGCTGTACCGCTATGCCTTCGACCTGGCCTGGCACCCACACCCGTGGTTGCTGTTGCTGCCGGTGATCGGTGGCGTGCTGATCGGCGCTGCCGGGGTGTTCGGGACGCGCCGCGCGCTGAATGCCACGCCATTGGCGGTATTGCGCGAAGGCTGAGACGACAATGGCCCGCGCGTCACAGACCGGCCACCATTGTCTATTTCACATACTCGATAGCGGTGATCCACCAGCACACCTCGCCGTTCGGCGTCTGCACGATGGCCTCATCGTCGACTTGCTTGCGCAGCAGCGCCCGCGCCATCGGCGAATCGATGGATATGTAGTCCATCCGCTCGTAGATCTCGTCATAGCCGACGATGCGAAAACGCTTGGTTTCGCCCTGCTCGTTTTCGATATCGACCCAGGCACCGAAAAATACCCGCCCTTCCTGTTCGGGCATGTACTCCACCACGCGCATGTCTTCCAGACGCTTGCGCAGGTAGCGCACCCGTCGGTCAATCTCACGCAGCAGCTTCTTGTTGTACTGGTAGTCCGCGTTCTCGCTGCGATCCCCCAGGGAAGCAGCCCAAGTCACCTTGCGCGTGGTGTCCGGACGCTTTTCGCGCCACAGGTAATCCAACTCCTTCTTCAGCGCCTCATGACCTTCTTTGGTAATCAGCTTGGTACTCAAACGTGTGCATCCCCAGGCAATGTCCATTGATTCCAATACGCCGCGGCATGCAGGCCCCGGCGTCGACGAACAGAGGGTGATGATAAATGAACCGGGGAAAGTAGCCAGACCCTCTGACGCCTCGCATCACAGCTGGATTGCGCCCGGCTCGCTGCTGGCTTGAACCAGCTCATTCCTGGCCAGGCCGTCCAACGCCTGGTCGAGTTCAAAGAGGATGGCATGCACATTCTGGCGCAACCCTGGTAACTGCACGAGCAGCGCCGCCAACGTCTCGCCTTTCTGACGCGCCCGCAACTCTTGCGCCTCGACTTGAATGGCCCGCTCTTCGAGGACGCGGGTGCGCTCATCCATTTGACGCTGCCCTTGCTGCTGCATGGCCACGGCATTTGCCAACTGCGCTTCACGCCCCTCCAACGCCTGCGCCTGCAACTGCACGGCGCCCTCCTCCTGCACCATGCGACGGGTCAGTTCCTGGCGTTTTTGCTCAAGCTCCGCCAGCCCTCGCTGCAGTTCAACCTGGCGCTGTTCGAGCGCTTCTTCGCGCTTTTGCATTGCAAGTTTTTGCTGGGTCAGTTCCTGGGCGACACGCGCGAGGTTGGTCAAGGTGCTGTCCACCTCGAACAGTGAATTGTGTTCTGCCTGTTCGTTGGATGCCGGCGGCGCACTGGGTGCAACCGCGACGACCGGCGCAGCATTTGACGCCACGACCGCGGGCACCTGCCGCTGAGGTTCAGCCAGCCCCTCGATCACCACGGGCAAGACCTTTTCAGGCGCCTTGGTGACTTTGGGAGCCGAGACCAATTTGGAAGAAAAACGAATGGACGGGACAATCAGCGTAGGACTTTCAATCGCCTCTGACGCAGGGGCCGATGTGCCCAAGGTAATCACCTTCATCACCAAGGCTTTCTTGATGTTCATTGAATGATGATCTTCGGGCCTGGCGGGCGGCAACTTGCAGCCTTTCAAGTCGACAAAGTGATAGGGAATCTGGCCGTCGCCGACGCTACCCGACTTGGTACCGGACGCGGCCAGGGTCAGTATTTGTTTAAACACCCGCATCGCAACTTGCAGATCCTCTTGGGCATCCACCCCACCCAAGAAGTAGCGTTCAACTTTCCTACGCAATGCTGCGACATATACCCGGGAACTACCCGGCTCTATTTCTTCATCCAGGCTGTACACAAGAAAGTTCGACGCGATCTGGGGAACAGCAAAACCACAGAGCAGAGCACCGTTGACCGGCGCATCCTCACCAGAGCGTTCAAGAACTAGGGTACGTAGAAGCATCATAGTAATCAGGCCTCATGACAACAAGCAAAGCGTATATAAACATCAGATAAACATCCGACCATCAACATGCATTTATCACTCAACGATTGTTTCAGCGAAGTAACAGACTGAACGTAGGACTTCTCTTATTAAGATACTTCAGCATTTCCAAGCGCTGTACATTGAACGTACCATTTTTAAACCCGAGCCCTATATCACTCAACAAAGGCGCTTGCCTCTTCATTCTTCTTGCCTCACCAACCGAACAGAAAAGCATAATGATCGAGATAAGCAACCTCACAAAATACTTGAACAAAAAGAGTGTAATCAGCGATGTCTCATTTTCTGCCAAACGCCAAGAGTGCCTTGGTGTATTTGGATTGGAGGGGGCAGGTAAAACGACACTTTTAAAAATGATCGCCGGCGCCATCCAACCCTCCTCGGGGCAAGTGCGGATTCTGGGGCTGGATACACACACGCACGGCTATCACGCACGCAAGGCAATAGGCTATCAACCCGAATCCGGTGTCAGTCACCCGACCCTGTCGGTCAAGAACCTGCTCAGTTTCATCGCCACCGTTCGGGGATTCCAAGGCGCGGAGCGACGCAGGCGGGTGGATCACGCGGCCAGCCGACTCGAACTCTGGCCAGTCCTCGATTACCCGATCAACACCCTTCCCCCTGGCCTGAAACGCAAAGTCGCGTTTGCCCAGGCCCTGCTGCACGACCCCGACGTGCTGTTACTGGACGAACCCAGCGAAGGGTTGGCGCCCCATCAGCAAGGCAAGATCAGCAGGCTTATCCAGTCGTTGGCCGACGAGATGACGATCATCGTTGCCTCACGCGATTGCGAAGCACTGGCCGGCGTCTGCACCCGCGCCCTGGTCATTGGCGGCGGGCGCCTGTTGGCGGACACCCCGATGCCCGAGCTGCAGCGCAGTTCCCGGCACTTTCGCGCGGTCACCCTGGCGGCGGAGTCAGCCCTGGATTTACTGGCACTTGCCGTACTGCCCGGCGTGGCAGGTATCGAAGAAGACCGGCACGGCCCGGGCACGGTAACCGTTCTCGCCATGCCGGGACACTCCATCTACCCCGCCATCTGCGCATTGATTGCCAACCGACGCTGGGAAATACACTCACTGAATCTGGAGCCAGGCCGCCTGAACGATGTCGTTCACCACCTGAGCCAGGAGGCCTCCCATTGAACCTGCTGCCATCTGTTTTCAAACGCCAGCTTGCCAGCTATCTATCGGCACCTGCCACCTACCTGAGCGTTGCGCTGTTCCTGTTGCTGTCGACCTTGCTGGGGTTGCACACCAGCCAATTGCTGGAGCGCAGCAGCAGCGATTTGCAGGGCTTTTTTCAATGGCACCCTTGGTTGTACCTGTTACTGATCCCTGCACTGTCGACTCAACTTTGGGCGGACGAGAATGAGACAGGCTTTGGCGATTTCATGAAAACACTGCCTGTGCGGCCCGCCGAACTGGTTATTGGGAAGTTCCTCGCCGCCTGGGTCGTGGCGGGCCTGGCATTATTACTGACATTCCCCATCGTGACGGTGGTCAACTTGTTGGGCAGTGCGGACAACCGGGTCATCGCATCCCAATTCCTGGCCAGTTGGTTATTGAGCGGGAGCTATCTCTCAGTGGGTGTTTTTATTTGCGCACTGACCCGCCAGCGCCTGGCCATTTTCATATTGACGCTGAGCCTGTTGTTATTGGCCAGCGGCGTGTCTTCGATATTGGATGCACTGGAGCGTCAAGCCCCCATCTGGATCATCGACAGTTTGACATCTCTCAGCCCACTCCTGCGTTTTGGCCTGATTGATCACGGGACACTTACCTTTCAGGACGGCGCGTATTTCATCAGCATGATCATTGCTTTTCTTGCTGCGACAACCGTTATCCTCAACTACAAGAACAGCTGAGAAGGAACACTCTCGATGCGATATCCATTGCGCACCGGCATGACACTTAGCGTCATACTGCTGCTGTTCCTCGCATTCAACCTGGTATGGGTAGTCAAACTTCCTGATTTACGCCAGGACTTTTCCCAACAACAGACCAATACATTGTCACCCGCGGCATTGCACTTACTCACCACACTGGAAAGTCCACTGGACTTCTATTATTTCAATTCAAGCATACCGGCCAAAAAAAGCATCCTGAAACACTATGCCAAACGCGTTGAAGAACAACTCAGGGCGTTCGAACACGCAGCAAACGGCAAGATCAATCTGCACATTATCGATCCCACGCCCTTTTCAGAGGATGCCTACAAAGCAGGACTGTATGGCCTGCGCGATCAACCGGGGTTCTTCGGTCTTATCGGCGCTCGGGAGGGGCAAACCGCCCAACGCATCGAGTCGTTCAACCCGGAGAACGAGCCGCTGCTGGAGTATGAAATCAGCCACTTGATCACCCAGTTGCTGCACCCCGAGCCTGCGATCGTCGGGCTGTTATCAGGGTTACCGGCCGGCGCATCCATCGAGCCGCTGGTACTGGAATTGCACCGACATTTCGACCTCCTGGAGCTGGAGCCGACGGCCGATCATGTGCCCTCGCGGATTAAAACCCTGATGCTGGTACATCCACGCGGGCTGCCGGAAAAAACACTGTATGCGATCGACCAGTTCGTCCTGGGCGGCGGCAAACTGCTGATGTTTATCGACCCCCTCGACAAAGGCGGCTCAAAGACAACGTCCTCCGCCACCCGGCTAGACGCGTTGCTCGCCGGCTGGGGGGTCAGCATGCCGAGCAACAAAGTGCTGGTCGACCCCACCTATGCCCCGTCGGAACATCAACCGGCCATATTCACCCTGCCACGCCAAGCAATGAATACCCGCGATGTCAGCACCTGGAAGCTGGGCACAGTGACCGTGTCGAACAGCGGCGCCCTGTTCTCCCTGGATAAAAGCCGCGCCATCTTCACGCCGCTGTTGCGCAGTTCCAGACAGTCGTTACTGATCGATTCAGACGCCGTGGGCAGTGCGTTACCCACGCGTGGCGAGCCTCACGTGATCGCTGCCCGCCTCGAAGGGCCAGCCTATTCGGCGTTTGCCGACGGATTTGGCGGGCGGCCGCCGGGGTTGCAGAAGGCGGCGCAGATCCATGTGGTCGTGGTTGCAGATACGGATATGTTGAGCGAGCCTCCCGGCGAATCCGCGCGAAATGCCAACAAACTGTTTGTCATGAACGCACTGGATAACCTGGCCGCGCCGCAGGCCCTGGCGGATATTCGCCCGCGCGCGGTGGCCGGCCATTCATTGAAGCTGCTGGCGAAGCGGCGCGAGGCTGCCGAACGCGCCTATCGGGATCAGGCTGCCGAGCTGGAACGGCGCCTGGCACGAACGGAAAAGGAATGGCAGCGCCTTAACCCCGACGTCACGGCCCTGGGCACGGAGTCGGTCGATACCAGTACCCAGTTGCAAGCGCTCAACAAGGAACGCCTGCGTTTACCGATGGAACTGCATACGCTGAAAAACACGCTTTACGCGCCGGTGCAGCGCCTGGAACGCAACGTAAAACTGCTGGTGATTGTGCCGTTGCCGGCACTGCTGTGCCTGATTGCCTGGGGGCTGTTTCGGCGGCAGCGTCGTCGCTGGCCGGTGCCGCCGTCGGCGTTTTATTGAGGGCTCAGCGCCGCGCGATCAAGCCTTGCCGGGCAATACGCGTCAGTTGGCGGATCACCTCAGCCGCGTCACTGGCGCTGGGCGCCTGGATCACCGCGAGGTCAAAGCTGTTGCTGGCAAAGCGTGCCAGGGAATCGCCATCTTCGACAAATTGGATCAGGAACGCCGAGGGCCGCCCGCCCCGACGCGGCCAGCCGTCCAGGTAACGCAACAGCGTCGGCTGGTGCTTGCCGCCCAGGAGAATTTTCGGATTGCGTTGAGTCAGCTCCGCAGTGATCGGAGCCAGGCGTATGAGGGGGCGTGGTGCATTCATCGTGTCGTGTCTCTGCCTCAAAAGTCTGCGGGCAGGTGAGAGGCAACACCGAACCAGCGCTTTAGCGGTATTTCGAAGCCGGCGTCTGCAATGAGAACTGGCTTCTGTCGGGCTGCATCGAGTCCCAGTGGCGCCCCGCAATTAGCTGTTTAAATCGGCGCATAACCAACATCCTAGAGAAGCCGATGGGGCGGTGTCAAGAATCCCGCGCAACGAAAAGGCCCGCACATGGCGGGCCTTCTCCAGCGGTTACAGACCGATCAGTGGGTGATGGCGCGGTCGGCGGACAGTTTGCCGGCACCTTCGAACAGGACGGCCAGGGAGCCGCCGAGCAAGGCCAGGGCGAACTCATAACCATTGTTCGCCATGAACAGACCGTTATGGATATGCACCGAGAAGATCGCCACCAGCGACAGGATCGTCAGGCCCAAGGCCGCAGGGCGTGCCAGCAGGCCGATGATCAAGGCCAGGCCGGCGAAGAACTCGGTACCGCCCGACAACAAGGCCATCAGGGTGCCCGGCGCCAGGCCGATGCTTTCCATCCACTGCGCGGTGCCCGCCAGGCCGTAGCCGCCAAACCAGCCAAAGAGTTTTTGCGAACCGTGGGCAGCGAAGATGATGCCGACGACAATGCGCAGAATGGTCAAGCCATAGCCGGCGCGGGTGGACAGGATGCTTTTGATCAGTGGGCTCATGGGGATAATCCTTTTCAGAGTAGGGGTTGGTTGGCCGCTATATTAATCAGTTTAGGAAATGATAAAAGCCGAAAAAATGCCTGATTAATATCTATAAAATCGATCACTTGCGCGAAGCGATTTTCGGCTCCAACGCCGACGGCTCCAGGGAGTCCCGCTCCCGATCAAACGCCAGGTAGTACTTGTTGACGCTATTCACATAGCTCACGCCGCTCATCCCCACCTGCTCCATGGCGATGCGCTCCACCTGGAAGAACCACTGATTGGGGTTCAACCCACGCCGCTTGGCTTCGGTACGCATGCCTTGCACGCGTTCCGGCCCCATGTTGTAGGCCGCCAGCACGAACGCCATGCGCTCACGCTCGTTGAGCTTGGGGCTGGCGAAAAACTTGCGGCGGATCATCGACAGATAACGTGCCCCCGCCTGCACGTTGCTGTCGAGATTTTCGATATTGTTCACGCCCACCCGCTGCGCCGCCGAAGGCGTGATCTGCATCAGGCCGGTGGGGCCACCGCTGCTGCGCGCGCTTGGGTCGAGGGCGGACTCCTTGAAGGCCAGCGCGGCGAGGTTCAACCAATCCATGCCTTGCTCGCGCGCATGTTTTTGCAGGATCGGACGCAGTTTCTCCAGGCGCTGGCGGTCGATGCGGGCCAGCGGGTTGCGCACTTGGTAAAGGCGTCGATAAATGCGCTGAAACGCCACGTCCTGGTCGGACGGCGTGCGGTAGGTCTTGAGGAAGCGATCAATACTCGCCCGCAGCATCGCGGCGTCCTGCCGCACGAACCAATACTCTTCGCCCGGCTCATTGATCACCACCTGCTTGTCGAAGCGCAGCTTGGGCAGGATCTTCGACCAGCGTTCGGCGATGGGCTTCTCGACGATGGTCAGGTGAAAGATGCCGGCCTGGACCATCTCCAGCACGTCCTCCACCGCCAGGCTCGGGTCGACCCACTCCACCTTGATCGGCGGCTGCTTGTGCAGGGCCAGTTTCTGGTTGACCTGGTTGATCGCATCCGCCGCCGCGCTGCCGGTGGTCAGCGCCAATGTGCGCCCGGACAACTGCTCCAGCCGGGTGAACCGGCGCTCGCCCTTGACCCCCACCAGCCATAACGGCACGCCGCTGGCAATCGGGTCGCTCGCACTGATCTTGTGCGTGGCCTTCACTTCCAGCAATTCCCCGGGGGCTACCAGATCGCCTTCACCCCGCGCCAGCGCGCCAAGCAGTTGGTCCTTGGCCTTGGGGATGATCTTCAGATTGATTTCCTGGCCATCGCGGGCTTGGTCGTTGAGGTACTGCTCGAACGCACGCAGGCGATGGTATTCGACACCAATGGCCTGGCCCTGGATTTCGCCGGAACTGTTGCGGCTCTGGTTGACCAGTACGCGCAGGGTACGACTGGAGCGAATCTCGGCCAGGTCGCGCACCTTGCTCGGTTTGGTCACTTCCAGCGGCCCGTCCAGCCGCGCGACCGCCGCCATGGGCAGCGATAACGTCAGGCACAACATAAGCAACGCCGAGGGTCGGATCATCCGCTCTCCGGAAAGAATACTGGCCAGCACCTTCGCGAAAAACGAGGGGCTGGAGGTCAGAAACAGAGCGCTTTATGCGCTGACAAGGCACGCAACGGCGGCACCAGGGTAGGCGATAGACCCACCACAATGTCACTTGCGACGTTCAAAGACAGCTATAACTCGTTGTAGTTCTAGGTTTTTCTTATAAATCTACAGCTCTGATATGCTTTCCGGCCGCAGGCGGAGATAGCACCATGCAACTCATTGATATCGGCGTCAACCTGACAAACCCAAGTTTCGACGAGAAGCACCAGGCCGTTCTCGAGCGTGCGTATGCTGCCGGCGTGCAACAATTGGTGCTCACCGGCACCAGTGTCGACGGCAGCGAACAGGCCCTGCAATTGTGCGAAAAGCTGGATGAAAGCGGCCAGCGACTGTTCTGCACCGCCGGCATCCACCCCCATTCCGCCAGCGACTGGAACGGCGACAGCGCCCAACGCCTACGTGGTTTGCTCAACGACAGCCGCGTGCGCGCGGTGGGCGAATGCGGGCTGGATTTCAACCGCGACTTCTCACCGCGCCCGCAGCAGGAAAAAGTCCTCGAAGAACACCTGGCCCTGGCCGTCGAGCTGAAATTGCCGGTGTTTCTCCACGAACGCGACGCCAACCAGCGCCTGCTGGAGATCCTCAAGGATTACCGCGATCACTTGTCCGCCGCCGTGGTGCATTGTTTCACGGGCGAGCAGCAGGCGCTGTTCAGCTACCTCGATCTCGACTTGCACATCGGCATCACCGGCTGGATCTGCGACGAGCGCCGTGGGACGCACCTGCATCCGCTGGTCAGAGAAATTCCTCGGGGCCGCCTGATGCTGGAAAGCGATGCGCCTTACCTGCTGCCGCGCACCCTGCGGCCCAAACCGAAAAACGGCCGTAACGAACCGGCCTACCTGCCGGAGGTGCTGCGCGAAGTCGCCCTGCACCGCAACGAAAGCCCGGAAGACCTGGCCCAGCACAGCACCGCCTGCGCGCGTATTTTTTTTGGCCTACCCGCTGTGGTTTGATGTGGCGTATTGACCCATATCAAAGTGGTATTTTTTCAGTAGCGGCACAATAATGGCACCTTGCCAATGCTGTTTCCGCTATCAGAGAAAAACCTTCTATGGGTGCCTGGCTTAGCAATATCTCGCTGAAATACAAATTCTGGGCCGTCAACGCGGTCGCCTTTATCACCACGCTGCTGTTGGTGCTATACGCTGTGCATCTCGAACAGCAGTCGCGCAGCCAGGCGTCCCAGGCCTCGGCACAAGCCCAGGCGCGCGTGCTCAGCGCCTGGCCGGCCGACAAGGCGCTGCCCAAGGGCGAGGCGTGGCTGACGTTTGCCCGTGGCCAAGTCCCACAGTTGACTGATCAAGATCTGTCAGACTTGAGCAGTGCCAGCGGCTGGGTCGAACTCAATCACCTGCCCTTGTTCGGCGAAAACCCGTTGATGGGCGCTGAAGTGGTCGCCCGCGCCGACGGGCAACAGGTCGCCGTGCTCGCTTACGCGCCAAGCCTGAGCCAGGTGTTCAGTGAGCGCTTCGCCAACTACGCGGTGGCGGTGCTGATCCTGATGCTGGCGATGCTCTGCGCCTCGCAGTTGCTGATCCGCTTCCTGCTCAGCCAGCTCAACACCCTCAAGGACGTGATGCTGCACGTCGAGAAAACCGGCGACTTGTCGGCGCGTGTCCCGCTGGCCTGCAAAGATGAAGTCGGGCAGATGGCCAGCGCGTTCAATGCCATGCAAGCCGGCTACCAGCGAGTGGTCAACACCGTGGCCAGCACCGCCAAGCAACTGGATGAGGGCGCGGCGCGCCTGGCCAGCAGCATGAACGAGGTGCAGCACGGCATGCTCGGCCAGCAAAGCGAAACCGACCAGGCCGCCACCGCCATCAACGAGATGACGGCCACCGTCCACCACATCGCCCAGCACGCTGGCGCCACCCGCGACCTGTCCCAGACCGCCGACACCCTCGCCGGCAGCGGCCGCGAAGTGGTGGATCGGGTACAACGCTCAATCGCCGGGCTGTCCAGCGGCGTGCAACAGACCGCCGAGATGATCCAGAAGCTCGCCGAAGACAGCCAGAAAATCAACGGCGTGGTCAGCGTGATCCACAGCATCGCCGAACAGACCAACCTGCTCGCGCTCAACGCCGCCATCGAAGCCGCCCGCGCCGGGGAGATGGGCCGCGGTTTCGCCGTGGTCGCCGACGAAGTGCGCAACCTGGCCAAACGCGTGCAAACCTCCACCGACGAAATCACGCTCATGGTCTCGGCGCTGCAAGCCGGCACCCGCGATGCGGTGGACTTCATGCAAGAAAGCTCGTTCAAGGCCGATGACTGCGTGCAACAGGCCCAGGAAGCCGGCGCAGCACTGGCCGAAATCACCGGCGCCGTGGCGCAGATGCGCGAAAGCAACACCCAGATCGCCGTCGCCGCCGAACAGCAGAGCCATGTCGCCGAAGAGATGAACCGCGCCGTGGTGAGTATTCGTGATGTGACCGAGAACACCGTACAGCAGACCGTGGATTCGGCCACCACCAGCAATCAGCTCGCCACATTGGCCGGGGAGTTGAGCAAGGCGATTGGCCAGTTGAAGCTATAAGCAATACAAGGCGAGGCTATGGCCCCCATAGCCAGCCTTGATTCGCCGCGCCAGCCGACCCGACCTAAACTCTGTTCAAGTTGTTTCAACGGACAGAGGATTCATCATCATGGGCAAACGTCATCCCAATCTCCCCGCCTGGCAATGGCGTCAGTACCCGCAAAACCACCAGCACCCGACCAACCTGGCGTTGCACATGATCGCGGTGCCGCTGTTTATCATCGGGTTTCTGTTGGTCGTTTCCGGGGTGTTCAGCCTGAGCCTGGCCAGTTTGGCTGTGGGCGTTGTCGGCATCCTCGCCGGCCTTGCCTTGCAGCGGCATGGCCACAGCCTGGAAGCCCAGGCCGGTGAACCGTTCAGCGACCGCAAAGACGCGGTCCAACGCCTGTTGGTCGAGCAGTTCGTGAGCTTCCCGCGCTTTGTGCTCAGCGGTGGCTGGTGGCGCGCCTGGCGTCAGCGCCACCGGCACTGAAGGTCAGGCGAAGACCACCACGGTCTGGCGGCTGATGGCGATCAACTCGCCGCTCGGGCTCCACAGCGCCGCAGCGGCATGGCCGTAGCCGTCACGGGCGTGTTCGATGTTGACGTAGTACTGGCACCAGTCAAGTGTGGTGAGGTCTTGCAGCGGCTGGATAAACTCGATGGTCCAGGTCAGGGTACTGCCCGGCGCGGGCTTGCGTAGGTGCGGCAGCAACGCCGGCGGCCAGGCATCCACCAGGGCGAGGATGTGCGACTCGGTCAGCGGCTCTTCTTTCACATCGCCGCGCAAGCGCACCCAACCGCCCATGTCGCGGGAGGTATTGCCGGTAAACGGCAGGCCGCCGACACTCCAGCGCATCGCCAGGTGCCGCATGAATTCCGGGGTGACGCCCTGGATATACGGCAGCTCCTGGCATTCATCCCAATGCTTGAAGGTCGGCGGCGGCTCGCTCGCCACCACGACTTGCGACTCACGGGACGCGCCGAAACTGGCCTGGACCAGCGTCGCCACTTCACCATTCTGCACCACCCGGCCAAGCAATTGGCTGACCGCCTTGCCTTCGCGCAGCACTTCGACGTGATAACTGGCGGGCACATCCGCGGCGACCGGGCCGACAAAAGTGATTGCCAACGAGCGTAACGGCCGGTCGGCAGGGACCTGGGCGCGTAGCGCTTCATATTGCAAAGCGGCCACCAGGCCACCAAAGGTCGCGCGACCCTGCGCCCATTCGGCAGGAATGGTGACCTCCAGCGGGTGGTTACGGGCGGCGTCGAGCAAATCACTGAAGCGCATGGCGACCTCACATCAAAAAGACCGGAGCAGCGATCTTAACCAGCGCACCCACCAGGTACAGCGCCTATTCCGGCCAAAAACCGGACCGGCTCAGAAACAATCCGCGCAGAGTTTGTCCAGCACCCGATCCGCCTCGCCTTCGGCCTGGGCCATGGTGCGACGCCAAATCGTCACACAGGGCTGCAGATCGGCTTGATGCTCAGCCTGGAGCAGCCACTGCCAGCAATCATGCCAATCGCCCAGGGCGCCTTGGGCTTGCTTGAGGCGCGACATTGCCTTGACCGGCAGCTTGTCCAGCTCGGGGTAGGCTTCGGCGGCGTAGCGCACGCGCTTGATCAACAAGCGCAGACGGTGGCGATCGTGGCTGGGGTCCTGCAGGGCGTCATCGAGGTTGTGCCATTGCTTGGCCAGGCGTTTCTCGATACGCGTGCGCAGGCCCCTGAGCAGTTTCTGGTGTTGCGAGGCACGGATAAACCGCGGGAATGCATCGAGGATCTGCAGCAGGTGCGCCAGCTCCGGGCCCTCGGCGACGTGGCGATAGGCCTCGGGTTGCAGGCGCAGACGACGGTCGGCGGCGGCATGGTGACCGTGCTGGTGCAGATGCGCGGCCAGCACTTCACGATCGCGCAACGGGGTGGTCAATTGGCCGACGGTACTGGCGGCCAGTTCGAGTTGTTCGACCCCCGGCAAGCCGCGCAAGGGTCGCAACAGGCTACGCAGGCGCCGCACGGTGGTGCGCAAATCATGCAGGGCTTCATCGTCGGTGACGGCGGCGAGCCGAGCCTGGCAGCTCAGTAACCCTACTTCCAGGCCGATGACCTGAGCGACTAACTGATCTACCAAGGCTGACATGTTTTCCTCCACTGACGACGAATAATCCCTGCATCACTCAAACCGCTGACGCAGCCTGGTTGCACTCGACAGCTGCGACGAATCAGCGGCCGGCGCGCGACTCACGAATATAGAAACGCGCCTTCTCGGCCTTGTTGGCGCAGCCTTCGAACGCTTCGAATTGCTGCTGGGTCTTGGCGCCGGTCAACAGGGACAAGGCCTTGGAGTAACTCACGGTACCGGCAAAGCCTTCGGCCTTGGCCAGGTCCAGCTCTTTCCACGCGGCGTCCAATTGGCTGCCGCAGCTGTCGCGATAGGCAGTTTTCCCGGCGCAACCGGCCAGGGCCAACATGATCACAGGCACACACATCCAGGCTTTCATCGATGACACCTCAAAATAAAGAAAAACGGTCGTACCGTGTAGACGTTGCCTACAAAGAAAAGTGCCTTGTCCGCCACCCGAAATCAAAAGCGCCGATTGCCAGAGCATACCCGAGCCTAGCCGCTATTCTGGAAAAATATTGCGCGGTGGCGCGAAGATTGAAGCCGCCCCCGTATTGGGTGCATTGTGGGCGCCTGCTTAACGAAGGACATCGACCATGAAGAAGCGTGTTGCCTTGGTGCTGGGCTCCGGTGGGGCCAGGGGCTATGCCCATATCGGTGTGATCGAGGAAATCGAACGGCGCGGCTACGACATCGCCTGTATCGCCGGCTGCTCCATGGGCGCGGTGGTGGGCGGAATCTATGCTGCCGGCAAACTCGACGAGTATCGCAACTGGATCGAAAGTCTGGATTACCTCGACGTACTGCGCCTGGTCGATGTGAGCTTCCGCCTGGGAGCGATTCGCGGCGAGAAGGTCTTCGGGCAGATCCGCAAGATCGTCGGCGAGATCAATATCGAAGAGCTGCGCATCCCCTACACCGCCGTGGCCACCGACCTCACCAACCAGCAGGAAATCTGGTTCCAGGAAGGCTGCCTGCATCAGGCCATGCGCGCATCGGCGGCGATTCCGAGCCTGTTCACCCCGGTGATGCAGGGCAACCGCATGCTGGTGGACGGCGGCCTGCTCAACCCGCTGCCGATCGTACCGGTGGTGTCGAGCCATTGCGACTTGATCATTGCCGTCAACCTCAACGCGACCAACCAGAAACACTACCACTTGCCGGTGATCCAGCGGCCGCCGGCATTCAAGAGCCGCTTCAACAGCCTGGCGAAGTCGCTGGGTTCGCACTTGCCGTTTCGCCGCAAGCAGGCCGAGCAGTTGATGAAGCTCGAACAGGAAGCCTTGCAGGCCCAAGCGGCCGAGATCAACCCGTGGCTGGAGTCGGCCGAACCGGAATCCCAGCAGCCCGCCGCCGCCCCGGAAAAAGCCGGGGCGCCGAAGTCGGCGACCGGTTCGTTCATCATCGATAACGTCGGCCCGGCATCATTGCTGGACCTGATCAACCAGAGCTTCGAGGTGATGCAGACATCGCTGGCGCAATACAAGATCGCCGGCTACCCGCCGGATGTGCTGATCAACGTGCCGAAGCGGGTGTGCCGGTTTTTCGAGTTCTACAAGGCGCCGGAACTGATCGCCCTGGGGCGCGAGATCGCCAGTGATACGTTGGATCGGTATGAGAGTGAGCAGCACTGAGATTGGCGGTGTGGCTGGGGGCCTCATCGGGGGCAAGCCCCCTCCCACAGTTTGATTTGTGAACACATTTCAAAATGTGGGAGGGGGCTTGCCCCCGATAGGGCCCTGACAGCCAACGAAAATCCACCAGATCTAAGCCCCCAACAACCGATACCCCACCCCCGCCTCGGTCACGATAAACCGCGGCTGAGTCGGATCATCCGCCAGCTTCTGGCGCAGGTGGCCCACCACGATGCGCAGGTAGTGGCTGTCCTCGGTATGGGTCGGCCCCCAGATGTCCTTGAGCAGTTGTTGCTGGGTAATCACCCGCCCCGGATGCCGCGCCAGTTGCGCCAGCACCGCGTATTCCTTGCGGGTCAGCGCCACTTCGGCACCGTCCAGCAATACGCGGCGGAAGGCCAGATCCACCGTCAGCGGGCCAAAACACAACGCCGCTTCCTGGGCTTCACCCGCTGGGGCCTGGCGCAACAAGGCGCGCACGCGGGCCAGAAATTCCTGGATGCCAAAGGGTTTGGTGACGTAATCGTTCGCGCCCCCATCCAGCGCCTCGACCTTTTGCACTTCGCTGGCGCGCACCGACAACACCAGCACCGGCACCGTCGACCACTCACGAAACTCGCGCAGCACCTGCTGGCCGTCCATGTCCGGCAAGCCGAGGTCGAGTACCAGCAAATCCGGCTTGCTCAAGGCGGCCTGGGCCAGGCCTTCGTTGCCAGTGCCGGCCTCGATCACTTTGTAGCCCTGGGAGGCCAGGCTGATGCGCAGGAATTTGCGGATCTGCGGTTCGTCGTCAATGACCAAAATCGTCGCGGTCTGGCTCATGGTGTCCAATCAAAATCCATCGAAAAAAGAGAGTAGCTCACGCCTCGCGTTCCAGGCCAGGCTGTGCGGGTAAAGGCAGGAACAGCGTGATGCAAGTGCCCCGCCCGCCAATCCCATCGGCGACGCTGATATGCCCGCCATGGGCGCCGACCATGCCCTGGCAGATCGCCAGGCCCAGCCCGGTGCCCTGGCCGCCGCGATCACCACGGGCAGCGGTGTAGAACATATCGAAAATCTTCGCGCGCTCGTCTTCGGGAATCCCGGGGCCCTCGTCCGCCACGGCGAAGAATAGCTGGTTATCCGACACCCCGGCGCTGACGTGCAAATGGCCCTGGGCCGGCGAGAATCGAGCGGCGTTTTCCAGCACGTTGACCAGCGCCTGCTCGATCAACGCGGCATGCACATACAGCAATGGCAGTTCAGACGGCACATCGATCCTCACCTGCAACGGCGCCAGCACCGCGCGCAAACGGCCGAGGGCGCTGCCGACGATATCACCGGGCGAGACCCAATCGCGCGCCAGCTTCAACGCGCCGTGGCCCAGGCGGGTCATGTCCAACAGGTTCTGGATATAGCGGTCGAGGCGCTCGGCTTCATCGCGGGTGCCTTCGAGCAACTCGCGGCGATCCTCCAGCGGGATGGCTTCGCCGAGTGCCAGCAGGCTGTCGATACTGCCACGCATGGACGTCAACGGCGTGCGCAAATCGTGGGACACCGAGGCGAGCAAGGCACTGCGCAGTTGCTCGGTCTCGCCGTGCAGGCGCGCGGATTCCAGCTCCTGCGCCAATTGCGCGCGGGCCAACGCCTGGGCCAGCGGCTGGCTCAAGGCGATCAGCAAGCGACGGCGCTGGCCGCTCAGTTCCATACCGGGTTTTGCACTGACACCGAGCAACCCCAGCGGGCCCTCTTCGCTCGACAGCGGCCACCACCACCAGCCCCCGAACGGCAACGTGCCGGTGCCCTTGCCCGCCGGCTGATCATGCTGCCAGGCCCAGTCGGCGGCGGCGCGTTCGGCTTCGGTGAAGGTCAGCGGCCCGCCGGTCTCGACTTTCCAGGCGCCCTGGCCGTCGCGGTTGACCAGGCACAGATCCAGGTCGCTCCAGCCTTCCAGGTGATGCGCCGCCGCGCTGATCACCGCCTGGCGGTCGGTGGCGGCGGTGAGTTTGCGCGACAGGTCGAGCAGCTCGCTGGTTTCTTCCTGGGTATCGCGCAACGCCTGCAACTGCCGGCGCTGGCGCGCCGCGAGGTTGCCGGTCAGCGCCGCCATCAGCAGGAAGAACAACAGAGTCAGCACGTCTTCTTCACGCTGGATGGCGAAGGAGAATTTTGGCGGAATAAACAGGAAGTCATACGTCAGGAACGACAGCGCCGCGCACATCAGGGACGGCCCCAGGCTGCTGCGCACCGCCACCAGCAATACCGCCGCGAGAAACACCAGCGAGATATTCGGCAACGGCAACACGCTGGCGACCGCCCAGGCCAGGGCCGCCGCGATCACCGTCGCGACCACCGCCAGCGCATAGTCGAACCACACCAGCCCGCGCACATCCGGCAGACGCGGCGGTGCAGGTACGTCGTCGCTGTCGAGGATATTGATTTCCAGACCGCGTGCATTGCGCATCAGGCGCTCGGCCACGCCACCGCCGAACAGCCGACGTCGCCAGTTCATCCGCGACTGCCCGACCAGCACCAGGCTGGCGCGGCGCTCGGCGGCATGCTGGATCAACGTCTTGGTCACCTCCCCCGCACGCAGCAGCACCACGTCACCGCCGAGGCGTTCGGCCAGTTGCTGGGCATTTTGCAGACGCAGGCGTGCTTGTTCATCGCGTGCGCGGCCGTTATCGATATGCACCAGGGTCCAAGGCAGATGGCGACGCTGGGCCACGCGGCTGGCATGGCGCACCAGGCGTTCGGCTTGCGCATCGCCGTCGACGCCGACCAGCAAGCGCCCACGCACGGCCGGCGCGGCCTGGCCGAGTTGGCGGTAACCCTGGGCCAGGTCGTCGTCGACGTGAGCGGCGGCGGTTTGCATCGCCAGCTCGCGCAGGGCCATCAGGTTGGTCTGGGTGAAAAACGCGTCGATGGCCGCACGGGCCTGTTCTGGCACATACACCTTGCCGTCGCGCAGGCGCTCCAGTAACTCGCGGGACGGCAGGTCGATCAGCAGCAGCTCATCGGCCTCCTGCAAGACCCAATCGGGCAGGGTTTCGCGCACCTGCACGCCGGTAATGCCACGCACCTGATCGTTGAGGCTTTCCAGGTGCTGGACGTTGACCGTGGTGAACACGTTGATGCCGGCGGCGAGCAGTTCCTGAATATCCTGCCAGCGCTTTTCATGGCGGCTGCCGGGCGCGTTGCTGTGGGCCAGTTCGTCCACCAGCACCAGTTGCGGCTTGGCGGCGAGCAGACCGTCCAGGTCCATTTCCTCGAGCATCACGCCCCGGTATTCACTGCGCAGCAACGGTTGCTGCGGCAGGCCGCTGAGCAACGCTTCGGTCTCGGCGCGGCCGTGGGTTTCGACCACGCCAGCAAGCAACCTGACGCCCTGGCGCAACTGCGTGTGAGCGGCCTGGAGCATGGCGTAGGTCTTGCCCACACCCGGCGCGGCGCCAAGGAAGACTTTGAGCCGGCCACGGCCGTCCCGGGGCAGATCGGCTAACAGGGCATCGGCGCGGCCGGAGTCGCTCATGCGCGGGGGTTCCTTCAGGGGTTTATAGGGTGTCTTTCAGGGCGTTATCGCGGGCAAGCCCTCTCTCACATTTGGAATGCATTGCCCGCGATAGCGGCGCTCCTGTTTACAATTTTTCCAGGGCCATGTTCAGCGCCAGCACATTCACCACCGGCGGGCCCACCAGTGGGCTTTCGATGTGTTCATCCAGCAAGCGTTGCAGGGTGGCCACCGGCACATTCCGCGCGGCGGCTACCCGCGCCAGTTGATAGGCAATCGCCTGCGGAGGCAAGTGTGGATCAAGACCGCTGCCGGAGGTAGTCAGCGAGGCTAACGGCACCGGCCCTTGCGCGGGCACGAACTGTTTATTCGCGTCATCGAACACGCGCGTGGCCAGTGCCGGGTTGCTTGGCCCCAGGTTGCTCGCGCTGCTGGACACGGTCGCGAACGCGCCTGCCGAAGGACGCGGGTGGAACCAGCTGTCGCCGGTAAAGTCCTGAGCGATCAGGCTGGAGCCGCGCACCTTGCCGCTGGCGTCGCGCACCAGGCTGCCGTTGGCCTGGTCCGGGAAGGCAACCTGGGCGACGCCGGTCACCACCAACGGGTAGGCGACGCCGGTGATCAGGGTCATGAGGACCAGCAGGCTCAGGGCCGGGCGGATGATATTGGACATTTCAAATTCCTCGATTCGGTCAGTGCAACCTGTGGCCACCGCTTTGCCGGTGCCCACAGGCATCGGGTCAAACCAGGTGCAGCGCGGTCAGCAACATGTCGATCGCCTTGATGCCCACGAACGGCACCACAATCCCGCCCAGGCCGTAGATCAACAGGTTGCGCCGCAGCAACGCCGCCGCACTCGCCGCCTGCACCCGCACACCGCGCAGCGCCAGGGGAATCAGCACGACGATGATCAGCGCGTTGAACACGATGGCCGAGAGGATCGCGCTCTGCGGGCTCTGCAGGTGCATCACGTTGAGCACGCCCAGTTGCGGGTAGATCGAGGCGAACAGCGCCGGCAGGATCGCGAAGTACTTGGCCACGTCGTTGGCGATGGAAAAGGTGGTCAGCGCGCCGCGGGTCACCAGCAATTCCTTGCCGATCTGCACCACGTCCAGCAGCTTGGTCGGGTCGCTGTCGAGGTCGACCATGTTGGCCGCTTCGCGGGCAGCCTGGGTCCCGTCGTTCATCGCCATGCCGACGTCCGCCTGGGCCAGCGCCGGGGCGTCGTTGGCGCCGTCGCCGCACATCGCCACCAGTCGACCGTCGTTCTGTTCGTGGCGAATCCGTGCGAGTTTTTTCTCCGGGGTGGCTTCGGCCAACACGTCGTCCACGCCGGCTTCCGCAGCAATCGCGGCCGCTGTCAGCGGGTTGTCGCCGGTGACCATCACGGTGCGGATCCCCAGCTTGCGCAGCTCGGCAAACCGTTCGCGGATGCCGGGCTTGACCACGTCCTTCAGATGAATCGCACCGAGCAACTTGCCATCGGCGCACACCAGCAACGGCGTGCCGCCGCTCTGGGCGATCTTGTCGACTTCCCGCGACAGGGCCGGTTGCAGGTCGCCGCGAGGCTGACCGATAAACGCCAGCAGCGAGTCCACGGCGCCTTTGCGGAATACGCGGCCCTGATAGTCGACGCCGGACAAACGGGTTTCGGCGGTGAACGGCACGGCGGTCAGTTCCGCCAGGGACGGCTCGGCCTGTGGGTGCAGGGCCCGCAGGTATTCAACGATGGATTTACCTTCTGCCGTGTCATCCGCCAGGGACGCCAGCAGCGCGCCCTCGGCCAGTTCCCGGCCGCTCACGCCCGGCGCCGCCACCACTGCCGCGCAGCGACGGTTGCCAAAGGTGATGGTGCCGGTCTTGTCCAGCAACAACACATGCACGTCCCCCGCCGCTTCCACGGCGCGACCGGACTTGGCGATCACGTTGAGGCGCACCAGGCGGTCCATGCCGGCGATACCGATGGCCGAGAGCAAGCCGCCGATGGTGGTCGGAATCAGCGTCACCAGCAGGGCGACCAGGAACACCAGGGGCAAGCTGCCATTGGCGAAGTGGGCGAACGGCTGCAGGGTCACGACCACCAGCAGGAAGATCAGGGTCAGGCCGATCAGCAGGATATCCAGCGCCACTTCGTTGGGGGTTTTCTGGCGTTTGGCGCCCTCGACCAGGGCGATCATGCGGTCCAGCGTGGACTCGCCGGGGTTGGCGGTGATGCGGATCAGCAGCCAGTCCGAGACCAGGCGCGTGTTGCCGGTGACGGCCGAGCGATCGCCGCCGGATTCGCGAATCACGGGCGCGGATTCGCCGGTGATCGCCGCTTCGTTGACCGCGGCGATGCCTTCGATGACCTCGCCGTCGCCGGGGATCATTT
Source organism: Pseudomonas sp. Pse79 (assembly GCF_024519615.1). Lineage (NCBI taxonomy): Bacteria > Pseudomonadati > Pseudomonadota > Gammaproteobacteria > Pseudomonadales > Pseudomonadaceae > Pseudomonas > Pseudomonas sp. Pse79. The sequence continues at coordinate 65,666 of NZ_JALJRR010000003.1, read as the reverse complement.
CCCCGGCGGCGACGCGCACCACATCACCTTTGCGCAGGCTGGTGGCGGGCACGACCTTGAAGCTGCCATCGGCCTCCTTGCGCCGAGCGCTGAGGCCTTCGCTGCCGGCCTTGAGGCTGTCGGCGCGGGCCTTGCCACGCCCTTCGGCCAAGGCTTCGGCGAAGTTGGCGAACAGCACGGTGAACCACAGCCACACGGCGATTTGCGCGGCGACGAAGGTCGGCACGGCGGTGTCGGGCACCAGGCACAGCACGGTGGTGAGGATGGCGGTCAGTTCGACCACCAGCATCACCGGCGAGCGTTGCAGTTGCCGTGGGTCGAGCTTGACGAACGCCTGGACCAGCGCCGGACGCCACAGCGCGGAGATCGCGGTTTTGGCGGGCTCGTGGGTTTTGACCGGGCTCGCGTTTTTTGCTGGCATGTTCATTTTCATATCCCTCGGCTCTTCATTTAAAAGCAGCCATGCTCAGGTGTTCAGCAATAGGGCCCAGTGCCAGTGTCGGCAGGAAGGTCAGGCCGCCCACCAGCAAAATGGTCACGGTCAACAGGGTCACGAACAGCGGACCATGGGTGGGGAAGCTGTTCTGGCCAATCGGTGCGGTCTTCTTCATCGCCAGGCTGCCGGCCAGGGCCAGTACCGGGAGGATGTAGCCGAAGCGACCGATCAACATGCCCAGGCCCAGCATCAAGTTGTGGAACGGCGTGTTGGCACTGAAGCCGCCGAACGCCGAACCGTTGTTGGCACTGGCCGAGGTGTAGGCATAGAGCAACTGGCTGAACCCGTGGGGGCCAGGGTTGCTGATCGCACCGGCCGGGCCGGGCAGGCTGGAAGCGAGGGCACCGAGCACCAGCACGCCGATCGGCATCACCATCAGGGTCACGACCAGCAATTGCACTTCCTTGGCCTGCAGCTTCTTGCCCAGGTATTCCGGAGTGCGGCCGATCATCAGGCCGGCGAGGAACACCGCGATCAACACGTTGAGCAACATGCCGTACATACCGGCGCCGACGCCGCCGAAGATCACTTCGCCGACCATCATGTTGACCAGTGCCACCATCCCGCTGAGGGGGCTGAGGCTGTCGTGCATGCCGTTGACCGAACCGTTGGACGCCGCGGTGGTGGTCACCGACCACAACACGGTGCCAGTGGTGCCGAAGCGCGCTTCTTTACCTTCCAGCGGCGCGGTCTGCTCAACCGCCGGGTTGTTCAAGGTCGGATTGGGCTGGTACTCGGCCCACAGCGAGGTTGCACCGCCGATCAGGAACAGGGCCAGCATGCAAGCGAGGATCGCCCGGCTCTGACGCAGATCCTTCACGTAATGGCCGAAGGTAAACACCAGCGCCACCGGGATCAGGATGATCGCCGACAACTCGAACAGGTTGGCCCAGGCCGTCGGGTTTTCAAACGGATGCGCCGAGTTCACGCCAAAGAAACCACCGCCGTTGGTGCCCAGTTGCTTGATCGCAATCTGGCTGGCCGCCGGGCCCAAAGGGATCACCTGGTCGACACCCTGCAGGGTCACGGCATCAACATAATGCGCGAAGGTTTGCGGCACGCCCTGCCACACCAGGAACAACGCCATCACCAGGCACAACGGCAACAGGCCGTAGAGCGTGGCGCGGGTCATGTCGACCCAGAAGTTGCCCAGGGTCTGGGTGGATTTGCGACCGATCCCACGGCACAGCGCGACCAGGACTGCCAGACCGGTGGCCGCACTGACGAAGTTCTGCACGGTGAGGCCGGCCATCTGGCTGAGGTAGCTGAGGGACGCTTCACCGCTGTAGGACTGCCAGTTGGTGTTGGTCATGAAGCTGACCGCGGTGTTGAAGGCCAGGGTCCATTCCTGGCCCGGCAATTTCTGCGGGTTCAGTGGGAGGTAGTCCTGGAACAACAGGATCGAGAACAGCAACACAAACCCGGCGAGGTTGAACGCCAGCAACGCCAACATGTATTTCTGCCAGCTCTGTTCCTGTTGCGCGTCCACGCCCGAGAGGCGATAGCACGCGCGCTCCACGGGCCCGAGCAGCGGCGTGAGCCAAGTGCGCCGGCCTTCCATCACGTTGTAATAGAACCGCCCCAGGAACGGGGCCGGCACCAATACCACGGCGAAGAAGGCGATGATCAGCCAATAGTCATAACTGTGCATAGCCTGCTCCTAGTTCCGATCCGCGCGTAACAGCGCAACCAGCAGATAAATGAACAGCGCCACGGCCAATAGCAGTGACACCCCGTCCAGAACGCTCATGGAAGTCTCTCCGTTTAGCGGCGAGTGCCGCGTGTGGGGCAATTGTCGGCAGGAGTGGTGTAAAGGAACGAGAGCGAGGGGCTGGGTGAGGCGTAAAGATGGCGTAAAGAGTGGGTTTATGCGGGGTTTACACCGGGGGTTTCGGCGCCTGGGCGGGCGCTATCGGGAGCAAGCCCCCTCCCACAGGTTGATCGGCGCTCGGCGTGACAACTCGGTCAAGTGTGGGAGGGAGCTTGCTCCCGATAGCACCGGCACAGTCACCGCCGCACTTATCTGGTGCAGCAACAGGAAATTTCAAACGCCAAACCATCCCCCAAACGACAGTAGCGCAGCTTTACGACAATGATTCTCAGGCTGGCATGGCCGCTGCAACACCTTGAATCATTCCAACCGGTTCAGGGAGCGCAATACGATGAACACACAACTCAAACCCACCTTGGGCACCCTGCATTTGTGGGGCATCGCGGTCGGGCTGGTGATTTCCGGGGAATACTTCGGCTGGAGCTATGGCTGGGGCGTGGCCGGGACCTTGGGCTTCCTGGTGACCTCGTTGATGGTCGCCGCGATGTACACCTGCTTTATCTTCAGTTTCACCGAACTGACCACCGCCATTCCCCACGCAGGTGGGCCCTTTGCCTACAGCCGCCGCGCGTTTGGGGAAAAAGGCGGCCTGATTGCCGGCCTGGCGACCCTGATCGAATTCGTGTTCGCCCCACCCGCCATCGCCTTGGCCATCGGTGCGTATCTGAATGTGCAGTTTCCCGCACTCGATCCGAAACACGCCGCCGTCGGCGCCTACATCGTGTTCATGGGCCTGAACATCCTCGGCGTGAAACTCGCCGCCACCTTCGAACTGGTGGTGTGCGTACTCGCCGTCGCCGAACTGCTGGTGTTCATGGGCGTGGTCGCCCCCGCGTTCAGCTTCAGCAACTTCGCCCTTAATGGCTGGGCCGGCTCCGACACCTTCGGGGCCCCGGCGATTGCCGGAATGTTCGCGGCGATCCCCTTCGCGATCTGGTTCTTCCTCGCCATCGAAGGCGCGGCCATGGCGGCCGAGGAAGCGAAAGATCCCAAGCGCACCATTCCCAAAGCCTACATCAGCGGCATCCTGACCCTGGTGATCCTGGCCATGGGCGTGATGTTCTTCGCCGGCGGCGTGGGCGACTGGCGCACCCTGTCGAACATCAACGACCCGCTGCCCCAGGCGATGAAAACCGTAGTAGGCGAAAGCTCCGGCTGGCTGCACATGCTGGTGTGGATCGGCCTGTTCGGTTTGGTGGCGAGCTTCCACGGCATCATCCTTGGCTACTCGCGCCAATTCTTCGCCCTGGCTCGGGCCGGCTACCTGCCGTCGTTCCTGGCCAAGCTGTCGCGTTTTCATACACCGCACCGGGCAATCATCGCTGGCGGCGTGGTCGGTATTGCCGCCATCTACAGCGACGGTTTGATCAACCTGGGCGGCATGACCCTGACTGCAGCAATGATCACCATGGCCGTATTCGGCGCCATCGTGATGTACATCATGAGCATGCTCAGCCTGTTCAAACTGCGTAAGACCGAACCGCTGCTGGAACGCACCTTCCGCGCTCCGGGCTACCCGATCGTGCCGGGCATCGCGCTGGTGCTGGCGGTGGTGTGCCTGGTGGCCATGGCCTGGTTCAACGCGCTGATCGGCATGATCTTCCTCGGCTTCATGGTGGTCGGCTTCATCTACTTCCAGATGACCGCGCACGACCGCGCCGCTGCACCGGCAGATGCAATGTTGACCGGGCTCTAAGGTTTTGAGGCAGAACAGGCCTACACTGAACTACTCAGAAAGCCTGTAACTCAAAGCAGTTATTACCGTGGGAAAAACCTCTCACGGCAATCTGCCTCAAGGAGAGCGTTATGCCGTGGTATGCATGGTTGATTATGGTGGTTGCGATCGGGTCGATCGTCGGCGGGCTGCTGATGCTGCGTGACAGCGCCAACAAAGTGGAACTCACCGACGAACAACGCAAACGCGTGGCCGAGCGCAATGCGCAGGCGGATGCCAAGGATGGGCAGGACCGCTGATCCCATGTGGCGAGGGCGCGTGCTCCCGTCGGGCTGCAATGCAGCCCCTCTTCTGCCCTACTCCCATTCCGCCTTGGCAATCTGCAAACCGTGCTGCCCTTTATAAGCAGCACGCTCCGGCTGACTCCAACCGTTCAGCAACTCGGCTTCCAATCGATAAATCTCAACCCCCAGCGGACGACACACCGTCAGCGGGTCCTGTGCATCCGGGCCCCACATCGGCAGCGACAGATCCCCGCCCGGGCAGGTCGACAGCGCACACAACAAATCAATCTCGGCAAAAAACTCCAGGTAATCGCCCTTCTGCGCCGGACAGGCTTTCATGAAATACATGTCGTCGTGATTGAGGCCGGTGCATTGGAAGATGTTCAGCACGTCATGCACGTCGAATTCCGTCAGACCGTGAGGCAACACCGCACGGGTCAGGTTCGAGTGACAGTGATGATGGAAATCTTCACCAGTGAGCATGCGGTTCACATACGGATCGCAGCGCGTACCGAGCAAATCATGCAGGCGCCCGCCGTGCTCATCAATGCCGTAGCTGGCCAGGCTGTCATCGGTGATGGTCACCAGCGGCCGCAGGAACGGCAGGTTCGACCACAACCGGTCATGGGTGCTGACATGCGCGCCCTGCAACTGACGCGTGCGCGCGGCCCACAGGCGTTCGCGCGGGTCGTTGGCGTTCCACACATTGAAGTCGCCCACCTGCGGCCCCACCGGCGTAGTCACACGGAACACATGCCCGGCCGGCACCTTCCACGCCCTGCCCGTGCGAATCGGCACCTCGAACTGTTCGACCAAGGTGCGTTGATCCTTGCGCTCACGGATACGCTCGTAAAACGCGGTGTCGACCTGCAACGCCGAACCTTTGCTGACCTGGTAAGCGGCTGGATAGTCTTTGTACATGGTGCGGTTCCTCGATCAAGGGAAAGTAAACAGGGCCAACGACTGCCGTTCTGAATCATCCAGGTACACGCTCATCGCCTCCCCGGCCGCCAGCTTGTTGTTATTGGCTAATAACGTGTGGATCTCAAGGTCCCGTTCCAGCCAGGGCGACTGGAAACGCTGCTCATCGGGCGCGGCGCAGAACACCAGACGCAACTGCGCAATCACCTGGGCGAAAAACTCGTCGAACAACGGGCTGCGCATCAGCCCGACAATCTGCTGATGCACCAACAGGCTGTGGGTCGCAACCGCACGCCAGTCCTCACGCTCCCGGGCAAGGGCGGTGGCCTCGATGGCGTTTTGCATACGCTCGGATTGATCCTGGGTGAACGCACCGCTCTGGGCAATGGCCTGCAATTCGAGCGTGCGGCGGACGACAAATAAATCATGCACCTCTTCGCGCTCCAACCGACGAACCACCACGCCCTTGTTGCGCACATAGCGCGTCAACCCTTCCCGCTCCAAACGGTGCAACGCCTCACGAATAGTATTGCGCGACGCGTTATAGGCCTGGACCAGCTCGGCTTCGACCAATGCCATTCCCGGCAACAGTCGGCCACCGATGATGTCGGCACGCAGCTCCAGGGCGATCTGGTCGGCTAAGGACAAGCTGAGTGTCATCGTTACCTCACGATTGTTGAACAATCCTCCCTGTGTGAGTAATCACTTTTCATGCCAACGCCTGCGCGATGTAAAAAGATTCAGCGTGGTAAACACGCACCGTCAAAATCGTGCGTGACGGTTTGTAAGCGCAGATCCCGGATGAAAAAAGGCCGGTCACTGACCGGCCCCTCGATGCTTACTTGATCTCTAACCTGCCACGATTCTTCTCCAGCAACGCCTTGCCGATGCCCTTTACTTCCAACAACTCATCCACCGCCATGAACGGACCGTTGCTCTCGCGATAGGCGATGATTGCATTGGCCTTGGCGGCACCGATGCCAAAAAGGTCACGACGCAGGGTTTCGGCGTCGGCGGCGTTGAGGTTGACCTTGGAGGATTGCTCAGCCTGCACTATCTGGACGGCGATCGGGGTTGGGGTTGGGGGCTCGGGTTTGATCGATGGGGCGGCGGTAGTGGCGGCGGAGAGTGTGGTGAGGAAGGCGAAGATTAGGGAGGTAAGGTAGGTGTTTTGCATTGGTGAGGCTCCATGACATCGGTGAGGTAGAAAAAGCAGCTTTTCCGAAGCTGCTTTTCTAACTTAGGCGATGGTTGGAGGGTGTCAAAAGTGGGTGGGTTACAGAGTGTTAACTCATGGTTCCAGGCGACGTTGCTGGTAGATCCAGTCGACGATTTCGCCGTCGGGAGCGTAGCCGCTTACGGTTTCGCGCAAGAGCTGGCGGACGTGGGTGTAATTATCCTGATCCACTGCTGCAAGTAGCTCGGTCAGCTTAATTTTCAGGGCATCCCAAGACAGATGATCTTCGTTTGCGCTCATGATCATTGGGTGTTGGGTAGCAACTACGTTATCGCCAATCAGTAACTCTTCGTAAAGTTTTTCGCCGGGACGTAGGCCGGTGAATTCGATGGAGATATCGCCATGGGGATTCTTTTCTGATCGAACGCTCAGGCCGGACAGGTGAATCATCTTCTCGGCCAGTTCAACGATTTTTACAGGTTCTCCCATGTCCAGCACTAATACGTCGCCGCCCTGCCCCATGGACCCGGCCTGAATAACCAACTGCGCTGCTTCGGGTATGGTCATAAAGTATCGAGTGATCTTCGGATGAGTAACCGTTAACGGTCCTCCCGATTTGATCTGCTTGTGAAACAGCGGAATCACCGAGCCGGAAGAGCCAAGCACATTCCCGAAACGCACCATGGTGAAACGGGTCTTGTTGACGTGTGACACATTGGATTTATCGCCAAACAAAACAGGCGCCAATTCGTGGCTGAGCGCCTGGAGTGTCAGCTCCGCTAGACGCTTGGTACTGCCCATCACATTAGTGGGGCGTACAGCCTTGTCGGTGGAAATCAACACGAAATTGCACACACCTGCCTGAAGCGCTGCCTGGGCAGTGTTCAATGTTCCAATAACATTATTTAAAACGCCCTCGGCGATATTATGTTCAACCATTGGAACATGTTTATAAGCCGCAGCGTGATAGACGGTATCTACGCGCCACGTTTTCATCACATCCAGTAACTTAGACTGATTGCGTACCGAGCCCAAAATAGGTAACAACTTCACCGGCAGCGATTCTCGAGTGACGCGCTGTTCCAGCTCCGAAAGAATGCTGTAAAGATTAAATTCGCTGTGTTCAAACAACAAAATCGCCGTTGGACGCAACGATAGAATTTGTCGACAAAGCTCAGAGCCAATGGAACCACCCGCCCCTGTCACCAAGACGCTCTGCCCCATGATACAGCGCTCAAGAAGTTCACCTTGAGCAGGCACTGCATCACGGCCCAACAAGTCGGCGATATCAACTTCTTGAATATCGTCTACCTTGACCCGTCCACTGGCAAGGTCCATAAAGCCGGGAACGCTGCGTACGTGTAGCGGAAATCCTTCAAGGAAACCAAGGATTTCACGGCGGCGACCCCGATTGGACGAAGGAATAGCCAGCAGAATCTCTTGGGCGCCAGTGACATCGATCATGCGTTGAATATGTTTGGCTTTGTAGACCTGCAAGCCTGAGATAACGAGGTCGGTAATACTCGCGTCATCATCAATAAACGCCACCGGCCGCATAAGCCTGCCCATGCGCAGTGCCGCAACCAACTGATTGCCGGCAGCACCGGCGCCATAGATAGCTACGCGGGGCAAGCCATCCTCTCGACTGGTGAAGGGCACATGCTGCGCTGCAGAAAACCAGTCACCCAAAAAGTACTGACGCATGGCCAAGCGTAGACCGCCAACCATTATCAGGCTGAGCCACCAATAGTTGAAGATGATTGAGCGCGGGACGACATTCTGGTGATTACTGTACCAGTAAACCACGACACCAAGAATCAAGGACGAAAGGCTGACAGCCTTGATAATCGCAATAAGTGCGTCGTTACCAAAATATCGCATGACAGCGCGGTACATGCCAAAACGAACAAAGAGAGGAATCGCGACGATTGGAGCGGCCAAAAACAACCATAAATGATCCAAAAACGGATTAACCATTTCATCAATGCCAAGACGTACGATGAATGCGAGCCAAAGCGCGGCCCAGACTAATAATACATCTGTGGCAACCTGAATCAGTCGTTTTTTGCGGCGAGGCAATCCCACCAAGAAAGCCCTTAACTTTTCCATAACCCCTTCGTCCACCTCAGACTACTCCAATTTTTTCACTACATGCTTCGAAACACACACCGCACTACTGATCGTCAGCTTTTGCCGGAATTCGCTGCGTCTACTCTTTCCAAAGCGCCCGCATGAAACTTAAACGCCAGGATGACCAGCGGTACATAGGCAACAATCAGTCCCATGAGCCCGTCCAATCCAAGCAACATCACGCATAACGCCACAGGAAGCAACCAAAGCAGGTTGAGCATCGCTACCGCTAGCGTCACCGGCAAGTGCTTGCCGAACTGTCGGGATGCAAACTGATAAGCATGGTTGCGATGCGCCTCATACACCTTATCACCGCGCACCAGCCTGCGAATCAAGGTGAACGTCGCGTCCACGATGAATACGCCGAGCAGGATCAACCAAACCCACAACAACTGCGCAGATACCCAAGCAGCCTGGATAGAGATCACCCCCAGTACCATTCCCAGAAAGCCGCTGCCCGCATCGCCCATGAAGATGCGAGCAGGAGGGAAGTTCCAGAAAAGAAACCCTGCGGCCGCCATTGTCAATATGAGCGGTAGCCAGACCAGGTTCTCGAAGCCGCTCAACCAATAAATCAGGCATGCACCAAGGCTCACGCAGATCGCCTCCACACTGGCAATGCCATCAATGCCGTCCATGAAGTTGTATAGGTTGAGCATCCATACCAGATAAAAAGCGGCAAATACACCGCCCGCCAAACCGAGATTAACGGTCATGCCGAAAACCAAGATGGACGGCAGCCCCCCCAACCAGAACAATGCCCAGGCGGAAGCTACAAAATGCCCCAGCAAACGCCAGCGTGCGGCGATATGGCTGTGATCGTCCATGAAACCGATGATCGCAATCAGCGCCCCAGCACCGCCGACTGCGATCAACACATCAGAAGAAACAACGTGCACCCAACCCAGAAACGGTAACGTCAACAAGAACGCCAGCACAATGGCAATGCCGCCCCCCCGTGGAGTGGGCACCGAGTGAGAGCTACGGGCGTTTGGAATATCGATAATGCTGCGCGCCAATGCATAACGTCGTAATCCCGCAGTCAATGCAAAAGAAAGCAGAGCCACGACAATGATCAACCACCAATAACTCATTGTTTTTTATGTTCCATATAATGTTTTGCAGCCAGTTCCAGAGCGCTATCCACGGATACAGGTGGAGTCCATTGCAATAAGGACCGGGTTTTACCAATATCCACGGCCAGCGAACCACACAGCCGCTGCGACAATGAACGTTTACCTAACACATTGGCAGCAGAGCTAAGTATCCAACTGGGGATTGGCAAAAGCCGCGCCGATTTATCCAGCGCCTTGGCCATACGGCGTAACAGTTGAGTAGTCGATAGATCTTCACCGTCGCTCACCAAAAATGTCTGGTTAGCCGCCTTAGGATGAACACGCGAAGTGACGATCAAGTCAACCAGGTTGTCCAGCGCAACCAGGCTGCGGCCGTTGTGTATAGCGCCAAAGGGCAGAGGGATGCCTTTGTCCAACCAGCGCATCATATTCAGAAAGTTGGCTTTCACGCCCGGACCGTAAATCAATACCGGACGAATAATAACGACCTCCATTGGCGTATGGTTGGCCAGCTCTCTCAACCCCTGCTCTGCCTCCATCTTGGAAACACCATACGGGTCGCGTGGTTCAGGGAGGTCATCTGCCGTGTATGGCTTACCTGGCTGGGTGCCCTCACCGTTTACCTTGATGGAACTGATGAAAACAAAACGCCGAACGCCTGCTTCCGCCGCTTGCCTGGCAAGGTGCAGCGTACCCTCGACATTGATCTTGCGAAACGCCGTCAACGGATCGGTTTCAGTATCGTTCATTACGTGCACACGAGCGGCGCAATGCACCACTGAATCGACACCCACTAGATGCTCACGCCAGTCAGCCGCTTCAAAAGAGTCAAAACGAACGACGTGCACGCCGTCCTCAACTCGATCAGATTCACTGCGAACAGCCGCTTTTACACTGACCCCCTCAGCGACCAAACGACGCATCACGGCGCTGCCGACGAAACCGGTTGCGCCGGTCAAAAAAACAGTTTGCGGCATTACAAGCATCCTTTACGTAACGTTGCATCGCCAAACAGCCGTTCCAAACGAGCCAACAATGTCGGCTTCGAATAGTTTTCCAGATAGTACTCACGGCCGGAATTGCCCATGCGCGTGCGTTGCTCGGCGCTCGTGGTCGACAATTCAAGCGTTATGCGTGCGAGTGCAGTGGCGTCGCCCGATGGGCACGAAAAGCCGGCACCGGACTCGTCAATAACACGTGCAGCCTCACCATTGATCATGCCCAGTATCGGCTTACCAGAAGCCAAATAGGCCTGGACTTTCCCGGGAATGGTTTTCTCGAATACGTCGTTCGTCTTCAGAGAAACCAGCAATGCATCGGCACACGCGAACAAGGCGGGCATTTCTTCCAGAGGGTGGCGCCCGAGCAACAGGACATTGTCCAATTGATGAGATTTCACCTGGCCTGCAAGCCAATCGCTCATGCGACCATCACCCACAATCACCCAACGTACAGCGACTTTACCGGCTAATGCTTGCGCCGCCTCGATAACCGCCGGAAAGTCCTGAGCCTCGCCCAGGTTGCCGGCAAACAAGACGGTGAACACCGTGTCATCACGCGCAAGCAAAGATGAAGGCGGCGGCCCTACTCCAGAAAAATCATCCTCGGCCCAACTCGGGAAATAAACCAGGCGCTCGGGAGCAATAGCCTTGGTGCAATAACCCTTCACGTTTTCGACAAAACCGTGGGATTGCAGCAGAAGATAATCCGCGCGGTTGTAAATCCAGGAAACCATTTTCCCTACAACTGCCAACAGCCCAGGATGACGCAACACACCAACAGCCCGAAGAGTTTCAGGCCATAAATCCAGAACCCAAATAAACACTGGCGCTTTTTTCAATCGTCCAATCACCAGGGCCGGTATCGCCGCCATGATGGGAGACACCGCGTAGACAAAAACTGCATCGAAGTTTTTACCCCGCAACTTCCATGCACCCACGGTTGAGGCTGCGGTAAAAAAAGACAGATAGTTCAATATCAAGCTGATGCTCCGTTTGCCACGGGGGATCAACGGGACACGAACAACTTTCGCACCTGAATACTCCATAAAGCTATCTGGCTGCGCGCGGTAACGCTCGTAGACACTGCCTTCCGGATAATTGGGTAATCCAGTCAAGACAGTGACAACGTGCCCTTTCTCGGACAAGTCTCTAACAAGATCATTGATGCGCATGTTTTCTGGCCAAAAATACTGCGTCACTACCAGAATGTTCAGCTTTTTATCAGGCATTGAAATAACCCTGTCAGTAGCGTTTCCAGACAATCCGGTTCACGTAATCCGTGTAGCTATGGATAATCCTGGCAACTTTCTCCGACACATTCGGCATGCTGTAATCCCCCACAAGGCGTAAGGTTCGATTGTCTCCAGCCCCCTGATTTTCCAGGATATTGAGCCCCTGAAGGACGCGCTCGACCTCCAGCCCGACCATCATGACAGCTGCTTCTTCCATGCCCTCCGGCCGCTCATGCGCTTCACGAATATTCAAGGCCGGGAAGTTCAAGATAGAAGACTCTTCATTGATAGTCCCGCTGTCCGACAACACCGCCTTGGCCGAAAGTTGCAACTTGTTGTAATCCTTGAATCCGAGCGGCTTGAGCAGTTGTACATTCTTATGGAACAAAACGCCCATCGCATCCACACGTTTTTGCGTTCTGGGGTGGGTCGATACAATGACGGGAAGGCCGTAATGAGCAGAAACAGTGTTGAGCACCTCCACAAGCTTGAGGAAATTCTTGTCTGAATCAATATTTTCTTCGCGGTGTGCACTGCAAACAAAAAATTTGCCGTGTTGCAAACTCAGTCGCTCTAGGACATCCGAACCATCGATGCCTAAACGGTAGTGATTAAGCACCTCAAACATCGGGCTCCCCGTTTTGATCACCATGTCTGGAGATAATCCTTCCCGCAACAGGTAATCGCGCGCGATGGTACTGTAGGTGAGATTGATATCGGCAGTATGGTCAACGATACGACGATTGATCTCTTCAGGTACTCGCATATCAAAGCAGCGATTACCCGCTTCCATATGGAACGTAGGGATCTTGCGGCGCTTGGCCGGGATGACTGCCATGCAACTGTTTGTGTCACCCAGCACAAGCAACGCTTCCGGCTGGACTTCTGCCAATACTTCATCAACAGCAATAATTACATTGCCGATAGTTTGCGCACCGCTTGCCCCCGCAGCGTTAAGAAAGTAATCGGGTTTACGGATGCCCAAATCCTGAAAAAAAATTTCGTTGAGCTCATAGTCATAATTCTGCCCGGTATGGACCAAGACATGATCACAATGCCTGTCGAGCGAATCAATGACTCGCGACAGACGAATAATCTCGGGCCGAGTGCCCACTACCGTTACAACTTTCATTTTTTTCATGACTGTCTCGACTAGAGCGTGTGTTTAGGCTTCAGTGCCCACGGGCAGCGCGTAGGTGTCAGGGTGCTCACGATCAAAAATCTCGTTAGCCCACAGCATGACAATCATTTCGTCATCCCCAACGTTGGTAATATCGTGAGTCCAGCCCGGCACGGTTTCCACGACTTCAGGCTTTTCCCCCGTAGTGAACAACTCGTAAAACTCACTCGATACGATATGCCGGAATCGGAAACACGCTTTACCCTTGATCACCAAAAACTTTTCGGTTTTCGAGTGATGATAATGACCTCCCCGCGTAATTCCCGGGTGTGCAGTAAAATAGGAAAACTGACCAGCGTCTGGGGTCTTGAGCATTTCCACAAAGACGCCGCGCGGGTCCCCATACTTGGGAACCTCATAGGTGAAAAGCTCGGGCGGCACATAACTGAGATAAGTAGAATAGAGAGCGCGAACGAGCCCGGTGCCAACCGCTTCTGTAATCAGCGTCTCACGGCTATCCCGAAATGCTGTTAGTTGTGCGGCAAGTGCACCTACAGTTATTTCATAAGCAGGTTCAACCGCAACGAAAGGATCTCCAGACAGCTTGCCATCCATCACCGCAATGAAATGGGCAATGACATCATCGATGTAAACCAGTGTGATGGCAGCGTCTGGATTATTAATCAGGATTGGCTGGCGGCGGGCGATATTATTACAGAATGTCGCTACCGCTGAATTATAATTAGGACGAGCCCACTTACCAAACACATTTGGCAACCGAAAAATATGCACGGGGATATCGCGCTCTCCTGCCAACTTATTCAACGCTTGTTCAGCACCCAGCTTACTCAGGCCGTAAACATTATCCAGCGCTACCTGACTGGTAGACGTATAAAGCACCGGGATATTTCTACCACTTGCGACGATACCGTCACACACTGCACGAGTGAGATCCGTATTGCCGGTTTTGAATTCTTCAGGATTCTGCGGACGATTGACACCTGCCAGATGAAATACAAAATCGGCCTGCAAGAGCATTTCTTTCAACGTAGAAATGCTGTCCTCACGCGAAAACTGCAAGACCTCGACATCCTGGCGCTCCCGCAGGTGCACGATGAGGTTCTTGGCTACGAACCCCTGGGCGCCTGTGATCAATACCTTCATAACTTACTCCTCCGGAGTGACAGACTCGCCACGCTGGATTGCACGCATGAACTCAAGCTTCAACAACAACTGTTGCATTCCTTCGACGTCCAGTCGCTCTGTGTTATGAGAGTTGTAGTCCTCCATACTGGAAATCCTTTCCTCGCCCTGCTCCACGAATTTCCCGTAGTTCAGATCGCGCAAATCTGGTGGCACACGGAAATACTCTCCACGGTCCTCGGCACAGGCCATTTCCTCACGACTCAGGAGCGCTTCGTAAAGCTTCTCGCCGTGTCGGGTACCAATGATATTAATTGGATGCTCCGGCTGTCCCATCATGGAGGTCAGCGCACGCGCCAAAACTTCAACAGTTGCCGCAGGTGCTTTCTGAACAAAAAGGTCGCCATTTTTTCCATGCTCAAAGGCGTATAGTACCAAGTCAACGGCGTCTGCCAATGTCATCATAAAACGAGTCATATTGGGGTCAGTGATCGACAGCGCCTTACCTGCTCGAATCTGATCAATGAACAGGGGGATGACAGAACCACGGGATGCCATGACATTGCCATAGCGAGTCCCACAAATGACCGTTTTGGTATCGTCGACATTACGAGACTTGGCCACCATGACCTTTTCCATCATGGCTTTCGAAATACCCATTGCATTAATCGGGTAGACCGCCTTGTCGGTACTCAGGCACACAACGCGCTTGATTTCGTTCTGAATGGCCGCTTCCAGCACATTGTCAGTACCAATAACGTTGGTTTTGACAGCTTCCATCGGATGAAACTCACAGGACGGAACCTGTTTGAGTGCCGCCGCATGAAAAATATAATCAACACCACGGGTAGCATTCAAAACACTTTGGTAATCACGCACATCACCAATATAGAACTTCAGCTTCGGACTATTGTAATGCTTGCGCATATCGTCCTGTTTTTTTTCATCACGGCTGAAAATGCGGATTTCCGCAATGTCCGTAGCCAAGAATTTTTTCAGGACTGCATTGCCGAAAGAGCCGGTCCCGCCTGATATGAGAAGTTTTTTTCCATTAAACATAATTCACCTAAACCTTTATATGAAATCCAAATCAGTCAGAACACAACTCACAACAAAAAATATACGCCACCGGCGATTAAAGCCCCTTGAAAACCGCTCAAGTTTTAATCGTTACCGTTTTTCCATGCCGCATTTCCAATTACCGCCTTTAGAGGCCGAAGCGAAACGCAGGCGCAGATCATAACACCTGACCCCTTGCACTTTTGAGCAAGTGCACGTGGAATGCAAACCTCACGCGGATCTCATCCGGCAGTGCGCTCCAAAAACCGAAATGCGCTCACAAATCAGCGCGATTTCAACGCTGAAACTATCAATGCATCCTTTTGTGCGGTACTTGGATAGCTGATCAAAACGGCGCGGTACGGGCCTTTGAATACAAAAAAACTGCCCGCTGCGACGCCCACCACACCACAGGCAGAAATCACCTCGCCCATGTGCTCCAGCGAACCGCCGCCTCCCAGAATGGTAACAGGGATGCTCACGACCTTACGCAACTCTGAGGCCAGATCGACGTCGTATCCTTTCATACGGCCATCATTGTCGATAGCGTTGAGGACAATCTCGCCAGCCCCAAGTTTTTCCATCTCGGCAGCAACATCGAGCACGTTACGCTTGGTGTTGCGAGTGCCGTTGTGCGTCCAGACATCCTGCCGCTTGCTGAGCAGACGCTTCTTGTGATCAAGCACAACGACGACACTCTGCCGACCAATTTCGTCAGCAATGCGAGTGATCAGTTGCGGGTTTTCCAATGCTGCGGCGCTGATCGCGACTTTCTCCACGCCCAACGCAATAATACGACGGGCCTGTTCCGAAGTGCTGATGCCACCGCCATAACATAACGGCATCCGACATTCGGCGGCCAGATTCGCAATCTGCTTATAATTGGGCTCTTTCCCATTAACCGTTGCATCGATATCAAGTACGATCAGCTCGTCAGCTTCTTTTTCATTGAAAATCCTTACAGCATTTATTGGATCCCCTACATACTTGGAATCCTTAAAGCGCACGGTTTTCACCAAGCCGCTATCTTGGATCAACAAGCATGGGATTATTCTAGGTCTTAACATCTCATAGTTCCGCGAAGTTTTTAAGAAGTCCCACCCCAAAATGGTGGCTCTTCTCCGGATGGAACTGGACACCATAGACATTATCCACAGCTACCGCGCAACTGAAGTCAAGGCCGTATGAGGCTCGGGCCGCCGCATGTGAAGGTTGAGCGCACTCGAAATAAAACGAATGGAGAAAGTAGAAACGCGCTTCTTCCTCGAACCCCTTGAATAATGGATTCGAGCTCATCGGTTCAACGTCATTCCAACCCATATGAGGAAGCGAGAGGCGCTCCAAACCTGGCACCGAACGGAAATGTCGCACACGACCCGACACCCAGCCTAGCCCCGGCAGCTCTCCCTCATCGCTGCCATCAGCGAGAATTTGCATCCCCACACAAATACCGACAACCGGTACTTTTTTGACCAAGACGAGCTCATCAAGTGTTTCGCGCATCCCGGAAGCATTCAAACGCTCCATGGCATGATCAAACGCGCCGACACCAGGCAAGATCAACTTGGATGCACCTTGTAGCTCCTGCGCAGAGCGGGCCACAACCACTGGTATATGCAGGCGCTTATAAACGTTCACAAAGGCCTGAATATTACCCAGGCCGTAGTCAATTATGGTGATCATCTGAACAATCTTCTTTCCAGTCCGAGTGCACCGAGTACACGAGCACCCAGACCAATTATGAAACGTTTGCTCTTGTAGTCGTGGAATGTTTTGTTCTTGCCGTCAAACAGCGCCTGCAGCTCCTCGACACTCAAATCCAGCTTATTCGCGACATACTCGAATTCTGACTTCAGAAATTGCTCATCCAGCTCTGGCCTGGAAATACGATCCAGGGCAGCCTCTCGGGTCATCTGGCCTGTCATGATCAGACTTGAAAAATGAGCCCGGCGCTTCTCATAGCCAAACTTACGGGGCATCCAATAATCTTCGTAAAAACGCGTAAACCGCGATTCATGATGTTTATGCTGAAACTTTTTCCAACCAAAGAGCCGCTCAAGCGTCGCCTCGGCATCGTGCTTCACATAAGGCAGTAAGTTCAACGGACGCACCACTTGCATACCGAGGACATACCGGTAATAGATCTTATAGACCAAGACATCGACGATCGGGAAGCTTTTCAATTCACGCGAGCCGAATTGACCATGAATATCATTTATCAGCGTCTTGTCGATACCAGGATAAGCCCCCCATTCCTCCGGTTCACGGCAGCATTCAGTCGAGAAGTTCCCGCCGGTCAACACATATTTGATCTTGTGCGCCTTCGCAAACTTGTATAGCCCCGAAAAAAAAGCCGTGTCTTGCGGAATATCCTGATCGGCTACCTGTGCTTTGAAAAAAGCCAATTGCAGGCTTTTCATCTCCTCCCAGTTGATGACTTCGGTGTAGAGATCCAGCCCAAGGCCGTCAACCAGCTTTTCAATGTTGCCAACCGCCTGATCGGTATTCCAACCTGCATCAACATGGAAAAGCAGCGGCCGCAGCCCCATTTTTTCTTTTGCAACGTACGCAAGGTAGGAGCTGTCCAGCCCACCACTCAAGCCGATGATGCAATCAAAATCGCGCCCTTTGCCGTCGGCTTTGATCCGCTCGGCAATTTTCATCAACTCAGCCTCGCCCCGTGCATCCACATGCCAATTGGGTTGGATGTTGGTGCGGAAGTTGCTGCAATACTCGCAACGACCCTGCTCATCGAAGCTGATGTGAGGGTCGGATGTGTCCATGATGCATGTGTTGCATATCTGGTAGATCATGATGCCCCCCAATCAAGACTCGCCATTGGCTTTACGGCGTTCCATGAATTTCTCTATGGAACACTCATCCTTTAGAAACAAAACTTTTTTCCCTATCGCCCTGTACTCGTACCCCAGGAACGAATCATAAGAGACCTGATAGTGACAGTCCGGAAATACAGTGGGCGCCGCGATGTAGTCAGCCAACGAAATCAGGCGTGAAACCGAGTCATCATAAACGTGGCGCGGATGCAGCTTGACCACTACGAAAAAATCAAATTCACGCTTGATACGCTCAATAAAACTGATCTCTGCATCCAGGTAAGGCGCAGAAGAAGCCAGGAAAAGCACCTCTTTGTCGCTACCCATGTCATCGAGTTGCAGCTTTGGAGTGATAGTACCAGTTCTTCCAAACCGATAATACCGTGAGAAAATTTCCTCGAACTCAGGATCAAAAACATACAAACACTCAACCTGGCCAAAGGGGTAGGAAAACTCCAAATCCGGATGTATGTAGGCATGCTGAATAATTGAACAATGACCTGTTACGTGCGTCGCTATATAGTCCCAGCGCTGCAAATTGCAGTCAGTAATCATGTGCTTGCCATTGCTAGACAATTTGCATACGAATAATGAGAACCAAACCAGCGGCAGCAAATCCAGCGCGTGGAAAATGAGATCCTGGCGCCGCACCTCCTGCTTCGGCGCATGCCTCAGAATGAACCACACCACCCGCCAAACGATAAGCAGTGCGCGCAGATAGTCCTTTGCGTCCAGATACCGCAACACAGCCCAAGGTCGCCGGCACTCAAACCGAATACGTTGATCAAAATCATCATACAAGTAGTGGAACAGCTTCAAATGCGCAGTAACGGGCAGACAGACAGTGTCGGGCAATGTCACTGCATCCCGACGCAACAGCATTGGCGCAAACACCAGCGCCAAAAACAGGTTGCCCAATGCGGCCAGCAACAATGCAGGCAGTATCGAGTATTTCAACACCGTCAGTGCCCAAAGCATCGGCTTTCCATACCGTTTACGCAGCGACAGGAGAGGCATGATCTTGTAGAGAGGCAATGCTTCGGACAGAGGTTCCGCTGCCAGGAATTTCGCCTTCAATGACCGGTCCAGGCACGCCTCATTCACGTAAGCCTGAAAAATCAGGATGGATAACGCGCTAACACTTTTACTACTCATCATTATTTACTCGAATAAATAGCAGCCGACTGCTCAATAGCAGAAGCGCGTAAAAAGCCGCGTTAAATAACGCAATCCATTGCAGCATACTCCCGCGAAACATACTCAGGAAGAACAGCAACTCACAAACGAAAATAAATAAGAATACCGGCCCAAAGCGATAACGAAGCGCATATAAACCGCAGATAAACAGTGAGTGAACAAAAATAGGAACCACCCAAAAAACGTAGTAGCCGTAGTTCAGATACAACTCAGTCTCAATAGGCCACTGTTGAGTTGCGGATCCTTCAAACCACTGCTTAGGATAATAAATCGATGTCAACCACCGGCTGATATCGTGCAGATACTCCTCTGAAGGCACACCAACAAAAGTCAACCATTTCTTGATGGGATAACTCATCGTTAAAAACAAGTCCGGCGGCATATCCCGTAGAATCATGTCGTGTAAAAATATTGTATTGAAATAACTCAGAAAATACTCAAGCAGCATTTCCGGCGTGCTGTAAAATCCATTGGAGCGGAAGTACATGGCAAAGCTGAATGCCAATGTAAATCCGAGAAAAATCACGGCGCCTTTCACCAGCGTTAGTCTCATGACACTTAGCCAAGGAATGCTGAAGAAGATAGCAAAGTAAAATATGCGACTTTTCACACCTTGAATGTAAGCACATAAGGTTAAAACCAGCAGGACAAATATGACTAGCATCCAACTCACGCGACGCTGCGTTCGCCAGTAATAACCAAGCGCGTAGGCAAGAAAGTTAGAGCTCATGATCAACAAAAAATTTAGCAACCCATAACCTTTCTTATTTCCAAGGTAAGTATCGCTATAATTACCAAACCACGCCTCAACGCCGCCCGTCACTTGAAAAAAGCAAACAGCCCCTAGTAATATAAAAGCACTCATCACAAACAGCATGAATGGACTTACTCGATATCGCCGAAACAAATTCTGTGCAGATATCTGGGTCATCAGCACTTCAAAAAAACGTGTAAAGAAAAAAAACAAAGTAAATACATAGGCGAACGACAATACAGCCTCATCAGAAAGTTTAGACCAGTCGTTCGTCTTCCCCCACGGCAGAACGTATACCCATCCTACCCACTCCAACAAATAGAACAGAATGCTCGGAAATACAAAATAAAGAAAATAGCTACCAAAAACGATATTGGAGGGACACAAAACCTCTTTATTCCTGAACATAAGGAACACTGTGAGCATGAACACCACAACTAGGAAAATCATAAGCCAGACCACTTCCTATATTCAGGGCTCTCAACGAACAAATAAAGCCGCACTCACTGCCTCAAATACATATTCATTTCCCAATGCATTCAAATGGTGATTATCGCTCAAGAAAATTTCACAAGCCTCGTCAGGGTAACACTCCGCCAAAAAACCATCGGGGAAGCTCTCCGCCAGCATAGAGTTGTACTCCCTGACTGACGCCTCGATACAAGGATTTTTCAGGACGTACGCTGCAGACGGAGGTGCAATAGGCACAATCACTACTTTCGAGCTAGGAAACCGCTCACGGAGACGCCGTAGATTGGCTTTGAACTCACCGGGTTGAACGTAGCGAATACCTCGCTTGGTAATGAGCTGGGTATAGTTACGCTTTACCCATCGATGGATATAACGATTGAAAATACCGGGCATTCTTAACAATAGCGACAATTCGATTTTCTTGATCGCTCGGGGATAGCAATCAACAATCCCGACCTGGACCACAACTACGTCGGCTTCTATCGCCTGGTAATAGTCATCAACCAAAGACATCAGTTGAGTGGTATCCATACCCGGCACACTAACTACGCGAAAACGAAACGCTCCTGCGTAACGATCTGCAACACGGTATGTCCAGCACTGCTCGTCATTAATGAGCGCTGGCTTCAACCTGGGCAACCCCAGGGAATCAGTTAATACAAGTACTTTTTTCATGCTTGTCTTGAGCGCTTATTCTTTTGATCAGGTATATAACGAGAACACTAACGAGCAGTGCATTAAGTAACGGCAAAAACACCAACCAAGTTGTCCCAACAAACAAATAACCATAACCGAACGACAGCGAGAGCCCTGCAACCATCAAACCAAGGTAGGCAATGGCCAACACTCTTTCCAAACGCTGCGCCAAATAGAAGTTACACACAAATCCCAGGCATATCAGCTGAGTCTTCAGGGTTAACATCGATACAAAGACACCCACCAACTCCCAGCTGAACCGGCCGATCACTAGCAAAAAAACAAAAATAGCGAATGCAAAAAATATGACAACACCCAGCAAATAGGCTGCATATTTCGTCATCATTGCAGCGAACGCACCTTGATGAGCAGAGTCGACACCACTAAAACGCTTCAATAGCCCTGGAGTAAAGTAATACAATACTGAGGTCATGCCGAGAAAATAGATATTAGTCAGTACATCAACGTACTGAAAATCAGCTCGCACTTTCTCGGCGGCGCCCAGTACATTTAGCACTACCCGGTCAGACGTCAACAACACCACCAAGCCACTGGCCATCAAAAACATATGCTTTGAAGAACTCAGAACCTTGAAAAACAGCGCCCTGCTTGCCGTCATGGAAGGTCGAAAGGCTTGCAGAGAAATCAAGCAGAAAGCAAAAAAAGAACATATGACAAATGCAGCAGATGCCCCCCAAGCCCCGAAGAACCTGACCTCCAGAGCAACCTGCTGACTTAACCAAGCCAGCAGCGAGAACGATATAAAAAATACCGAGGCCCATGCCACATTCAACGTATTGAGCAGCGCGTCCATGCCTTGCAGCCTGAATACTGTCTGACAGGCTGTCTTAAGATGATTCACGCCCCCAATGAAAAGCCCTGCCATCAAATAGAAGCTTTCATGAGCTGCCACCGCTGCGGTCATCAGGACAAAAGCAACAAAAGCGGAAAAATACAGTTCCAGCCGCAGAATGTCTTCGCGCTCCTCGACACTCGCACTGATCGCCCCATCGCGGATCGCGCCATTGTGAAATCCCAACGCCAGAAAGGTGCTATAGGAAATTGCAATAAAAGCGATACTGGAATCCGCCAACGCCTGCTGGCTCACCATATTCGTAAAGAAAAGTGTCAGCAACGCGACAAGCGAGAACTCGCTATAGGTCGCCAACACATATTTTATAGCGCCCGCGCGCGCCTTTTGCCTCATAACCCCAATACCCGGCGCGGCCATTCATTGACGTCAAACATAAGCAGCAATACGTGCATACAGCTTGCTATTTTCGAAATGCTCTTCCAGAGAACATAAATTCGAATTATCAGACATCAGAAAATTCAAAAGCTGCAGGTACAACCCTGGTTTGTACTCAACATCCAAGGTTATATCGATGTCCAAGGTTTCTACGGCGACGCTATTGATGAGTTGGACCTGCAACTTTTCCATTGGTTTGAAAATAAATCTCCGCTTGCGGGTAGATACTTCTAAGCCCCAACGACCTGGCGCCTGCCAATCCCCGGTGTAGGAGAATAAAGCACCACTTTCTGTCTCGCCTGCCCCGGAAAACCTAGCAGCCCTGCTATGCCACGGTAATGAACCAGCGGTGAACGTAGCTATTTGACGCGGCTTGCCACACAGGTAAAACGCGAGATCGGTGACATGACTTGTATTAGCGAAAAACCAGTTCTCTTTGACCCCCTCGGCCTTGTGGATTTTTTGAATGGCATCAGACCATTCTGTGATTTCAAAATTGAAGCTGGTCACTCCACCATCTTCATCAATTAACTTCCGAGCAGATAAAACAGATGCAAGGAAACGGCGGTTGTAAGCGATATAAACTGAAGCTCCGTGAGTTGTAGCCAACGCCTGAAGTCTTCCGATGGCCTCCAGAGTCATACCACCCGGTTTTTCTACCAACAGGTTATTCACCCCATTTTGCAAGAGAAAACTACTGGTATATTCCAATTGCTCGACACTGACAGCAACGATTGCATGAGTAATGGATTGGGTTGAGGGGAAAAACGCCTCGACCCCGCCGGTAAGCGGTTGTACGCCAACGCTGCTGTTGAAGGCGTCTGCCGATTGTTGGCTACGTCCAACTACAACAAATTGCTTTTCCATGCCTTGCAGTACTTTTGCGTATTGCACGGCCATTGGGCCGGCACCGACTAATAAGATCATAACGAGCCTCTGTCAGGTAATTGGGCACAGGGTGTGGTTGCAATCCCCTTGCCTGTTGAAAAACTCAAGCAATCCTTGAAGGAAGGGCACATGCAACGAAGCTGATTCGTCGAACGGGGTTAACTCGCACTGACCATCGGCGCTTGCGAGTAACTGCCTTGCGACTTCATGAGATAACTGACTTTGGTAAAGGACCGAAAATTCGAGCACTTCCTGATGCCCAGTTTCCTTTGTCTGAATAATGCACTGCCCTTTCGACTCGTTTACTTCGATGCTGAATTGTTCAGTTTCAATATTGATGCTCAGTGGTGCCACTTCGGTGCTAGCGTCTGACGTCAACGAA
The DNA here is from genome assembly GCF_024519615.1 of Pseudomonas sp. Pse79. Taxonomy (NCBI): domain Bacteria; kingdom Pseudomonadati; phylum Pseudomonadota; class Gammaproteobacteria; order Pseudomonadales; family Pseudomonadaceae; genus Pseudomonas; species Pseudomonas sp. Pse79. The sequence goes on along the minus strand of NZ_JALJRR010000003.1, from coordinate 42,050 downwards.
AAGCGATGCTTATCGGCAACACCCGACAATGTACCCGAAACCTCTTTGTAGCCAAGACGCTTGCTCTCAACGACGGCGGCATCAAGCCCCGACGTATCAAGCGTATAGCAGTGTTCGCCCCCAAGCATCGCCCATAGATCGATAAAATGAATCGCATTGCACGCCAAACCCCAGTTATTCCCATGCACTTGCAGGTTCAAGGTGTGCTCGTGGGCAAGTCGTTTTTTTAGCTCTATATAGATGGAAAACATACGGCGCGGGCAGTTCACCCATACCTGCGTTCCCTGGGACGACAGCAGACTGCCCGCTTCCTCAACTTGCTCAACTGATTGGAAAAGGACCTTCTCAAGAACTAGTTGCCGGACACTGACAGAGGCAAGCAGCTCTCTAAGTACCTGTAAACGACAGTTGGCATTGGTGGCGACAATACAGAAATCGATACTCCGGTTAACGCTGGAGATATCTTCCAGAAACTCAATAGCTTTGATTTTTTCGGATTTAGCTACCTGCTCCCAACGCTCTTGAGCGACCAGGCGAGCCTCTGATGATGGTTCTACTACCTGAATGGAAATATCAGCAAAGTCCGAAAGTGCCAGTGCCTGCAGATGACGACTGCCTAGTTGCCCTGCGCCTATCAGTAAAAAATTCAACATATTTTAACTGTTCTTTCGTGAGCGTGAATTACAGGCTAAAACCGTCATCGACGATGATATTCTGGCCGTTAACGTAACGAGAGTGATCGGAAAGTAGAAATTTTATAGAACCGAGCACATCACTAATATCAAGCATGCCTTTGCCCAGCGTTTGCTTCTTGTACTGCTGAAGAAACTGCTCTGGCTGATGATCAAAAATCCCGCCGGGGCTTACACTGTTAGACCGGAAGCCGCTGTCAGCAATGTAAGTGGTCAGGTACTTGCTTAGGTGAAGTAGCGCTGACTTTATGGCTGCGTACTCAACGGGCATCGTCATGGGTGTGCCGTCATAGACGTCAAATTTCGGCGCAACCACACCATAGATCGAAGAGATGTTAACCAGGGAAAATGGAGTTTTTTCACGCTGAAAATAAGCGCCGCACTGCTGCATGAACAAAAAAGACGACCCCAGGTGCAGGGACACGTTCTCATTGAAATCCGCTAGCGTGACGTCAAAGAATTTTGCGCCGTAGCGCGTGTTTCGCGGGTACGAGCAATTGACAGCACCATCGACAGCGCTGAGCGTCGAGAAGAATGACTCCACCAACGTCGCATCATTCAAGTCAAGCGCAGTGCAGGTTAATGATTGACTGCCCAAGTCTACACCCTGCTGCGCCAAGCGCTCGGCCATCAACGTGGGATCGATATCCGCGGCAATGACATGTGCACCGTCAGCCAGGAGTGCAGCGCTTAACTTACTTCCGAGCAACCCGCCCGCGCCTGCAACCAAAAATTTCTTATTCGCCAGCATGAGCTTTCTCTTTGTCAGCCAGAAGCATTTCGGCCATTTTAAAGTCATAGATGTCGTCGATGTCGACTGCTCGCTCACGGGGCACTACAACCGACTTCACTCGCCCGGAAAAGATGCGTTCATTGGTCAAAATGAAGTCGGGATGTGCAACGTAAGCTACCGTCGTCATATCATATACGGTCGGAGCATCCTGGCGACGATGTGCGTTGTCGCCCGTACATACCAACTGGCTGACGCCCTGTGTGTCACGAACGACCATATTAAAGTAAGGACTGCGAGATGCGGGGGTTACAGTGACAACGATATCCGTGCCCGAGTCCAGACTGGCGAGGCACTGCTCCACATCCTCAACCCCGCGCAGCGGACTGGTCGCCGGCAGACTGATAAATACGTCGAACTTATGCCCTTGGGCTTGCAGATGATAGATAGCATGCCGCCACGCATGCCATTCAGGCGCCGTATCGGTTGCCAGTTCATCGGGCCTTTTGATCACGATAGCCTTATAGGCCTCGGCAACAGCCGCGATCTCATCGGAATCGGTCGACACAAAAATCTTGTCTATGCCAGGCACCTGCTGCGCCACTCTTATTGAGTGGGCAATCAACGGATGATCACCTAATAATTTGATGTTCTTTCCCGGCAACCCTTTAGAGTTACCTCGTGCAAAAATGAAGGCGTACACGCTCACGCTTGAAGATCCCCAATGTTGATGACTTGGCCTGTGGCAGAAGATTTTTTCATCGCCTCAATCAGTCGAAGCGTCTGTAGTCCATCTTCAAGATCAATTACCGGTGACGCGGTACCTTGCGCCACTTGGACAAAGTGTCGCAATTGATCAAGGTACATGTTGTTACGGTCATAGCCAGGATCCTCAAACAGCACATGCTGCTGATCACGTCCCGTGTGCAAGGTAATACCGTTGTTGAGAATATCCCAAATCAGAGTGCCTTCCTGCCCTATAACTTTGCAGGTACGCACTGCAGCCCGTTGGAGAAAGTCCATATGGACATTGACAGCCAGCCGGTCTGAACGAACCAATAGCGCATCGACCGTGTCTTCAACATCAATTTCAAGTGCAGCCGTGTTACGTGCAACGCAATAAACCGTGTCGAACTCGCCAAACAGCCATCTTAAATAATCAAGCTCATGGCTGAGTTCAAGCAATACGCCACCGCCCAGATCCCGCCGGGCCGACACGTTTTTGCGGTAATCACTGGCAGGGCGCCAATCGGGAAGGTACTGCCCAACATCGACACTGACGCTGCGTATTGCGCCCACGCTGCACGCTTCCAGTAACGCCTTGAACTTCAGCGCCGACGACATAAAGCGCAAGTTGTAAGCGATCTCGATTCGAGATTTGTGTTCGAACAATACATCGCGATGGGGGGAGAATCGCTCCAACGAATCGCAGAGGGGTTTTTCGATCAAAACTGGCACCTTCCGATCGAGCAACTGCACCGCATAGGCCAAGTGCAAAGGCGCAGGTGATGCAACTATGGCAAGCACCGGGTTATCCGCCAGTGCTTCGTTCATGGAACGATATATTTGCGTATTCTCGCCCACATCCTCGGCGGACAACGTTCTGCCCGACGCAGAAATACAGCCGACACGCGCCGATGCGAAAAGCTTCTTGAGGTTTCCGATATGACGCTTGGCGATGCTGCCGCTGCCGATAACCAAATAGGCGGGTTGCACACTCATAACCCGGCGAACTCTTGCTGAGCCCTTTGAAAATCTTCCATCCTACCGATATCAAGCCAATACTCGTGAACCGGGAACATATTGACGTCGCGGCCTTCGGCAATTTCGCGCTCCAATAGCGTAGGCATGTCCACGCGCGTTCCTGGCGCAACACTCTTCACCAGCTCAGGAGACAACAGGTATATACCGGCATTGATAAAGAAGCGCTGGATTGGCTTTTCTACCATCGACTGAATACGGTGCCCATCGTTTTGAACAACGCCATAAGGTACACAATGCTCATATTCACGCACGCACATGGTAGCGGAGCCAACATGCTCTTCATGGAACCCCAGAAGGCTCTCGAACCTAAGGGTAGTAAGCAAGTCGCCATTCATCATGAATAGAGGCAGGTCTATCTCGTCATGAGGTAACAGCCCCAGAGCCCCTCCAGTGCCCAGAGGGGCGTCCTCGTGAATGTAACGGATTGAGACTCCCCACTTACTACCGTCACCAAAATAGTCACGAATCATTTCTGGCATGTAATGGGTAGAGATGAAAAAGCGACGGAAACCCGAACTGATAAACCGCTCAAGGATCAATTCCAGAATAGGTTTGTCTCCAACCTTGAGCAGCGGCTTTGGGCAGTTTTGCGTCAACGGGCGCAAACGAGTTCCAAACCCACCCGCCATCAGAAACACCGGATTGTCCCGACGAGGCTTATGCACCAGGTCGTGCAATGTTTCCAGGCCTATGACTTTCCCCTCAGGGCTCACAACCGGAAGTTGCAGCAACTGATAGGTTTCCATTATCGCCAAGATACGATCCCTGCTCCACCCGAGCCCCGCAGTGCGAGGAGTAGCACACATGATCTGATTGATAGGCGTCGTCAAGGGCCGCTGCTTCAGCAGGGCCCGCCGAACGTCGCCATCGGTAAGGGTGCCCAAGAGGCGACGCTCAAGATCAACAACCATGACAATACGAACCGCAACACGATCAAGCGTAGCGATGGCCTCCTCCATTGAGCACTCTGGACCGACGAGTGTTAACTCCCACTGCATCATTGAATACCTTCTCTATGTTTACTCGTCCGACACAGTTCTAGAACGCGCCGCTTGTCCTAATAAAATGCTCCGGGCTGGCAAGTTACGAACCATCACCGCCCCGGCACCGACAACGGCATACTCACCGATCGCCAATCCCTGAATCACTGTTGCGCCTGCGCCGATAAATGAGCAGTCAGCCACCTGAATGTTTCCGCAAAGCGTCGCGCCTGGTGCTATGTGAACATGAGCGCCCACGCTGCAATCGTGATCAACGCTTGCACTGGTGTTGACTATCGTATTGGCCCCCACGCTCACATCCGGCTGAATGATCACACCGGCCATCACCTGGACACCGTCAGCCAACACCGCAGAAGCATCAACGATAGCCCCCGGATGCACAAGCACGGGAAATCGGAAACCCATCCCGACGGCTCGCTCATATATCGCTTGGCGAAGACTACCTCCAACGACCTGCCCAACGCCGTTGATCAAACCAACGTCGGTACAATCGAGTTGCTCCAGCGCCTCATCACCACCCAGAACCCTGATTCCGCGCCACGTTACAACACCCGAACGCTTAAGCCCTGGATCGCAGACACCTTGAACTTGCAGCCCACAGGCGATGGCAAGCGATAGCAATACCTTCGCGTGACCACCCGCCCCCAGCATTATGAATGTCTGGGGCCCACTTGGCGCGGCGTTCATCGCTCAATAATCTCACCAATCTGGACGGAACGTTGACTACGAGTACCCACCAACCCCCACAAAGCGGTGGGAGGTAAACCAAACCCACTGCGAGCGGTTGTCAGGTCTTCACGAGAAATGATCGACCCTGCCTCTATATCCCTTGCTGCAACCACCTGCTGGCGCGCAGCCTTGCGAGTGTCCCATTCACTGGGCTGAGGTGTCTTGCATGCATCACCCAACGCCAGTTCAAGCTCGCGAATCTGGGTGATCATGGACTTCAACTCATCGGGCTCCAGTGATGCCTTGTGATCAGGCCCTGACATGGAGCGGTCCAGCGTAAAATGTTTCTCGATGACCTTGGCACCACGAGCAACAGCAGCGATCGAAATCAAGCTGCCTTCGGTGTGATCCGAATACCCCACCGCGAGCCCGAATGCTGTGAGTGTGTCCATTGCCCGTAAGTTCACCTCCGCCCAAGGCGTCGGGTACTGGGAGGTGCAATGCAGCAACGTAACATGCCCATACAGCTGCTTACGAGCCTCAGGACGGCTCCAGTTACGCCAAACCTCTTCCATATTGGCAGGCTCTCGATCAAAGGCCACCGCGTGCGCCACGATAGCCAGACCCTGCTCAACTTCGCTGAGTGTCGCCATGCCGGTTGAAAGCACCAGCGGTTTACCCATACGCGCAAATTGCCACAACAATGGGCCATTCGTCAGCTCGCCCGAGGGCACCTTGAAGAACGGCAAATTCATCTCACACAAAAACCGAAGACTGTCGGTATCAAATGCGGTGGACAAAAATTCGATACCACTGCGCCGTGCGTGGGCCTGCAAATCCGCATGCCATTCCTTGGGCAGCTCAAGCTTTTTAAGCATTGCCAGCTGGCTTTCCGACGCTTCGGTACTCTGCAATTGATACGAGGCTTTCGGGGCTGCCTTTGAAGCCAGTCGCTTGGCATCAAACGTCTGGAACTTCACCGCATCAGCGCCGGCTGCCGCTGCAGCATCAACCAGTGCGAACGCAAGATCGCGCTCCCCATTATGGTTAACGCCCGCTTCAGCAATGATGTATACCGAGTCTTCGTTAGGTGCTTTCATGGTTTAACTCAAATCGTGAAATGACTTGTTGTGGACCACGTCGTGACGCTCAAGAATATCCACAATGCTTTGTGATGCATTACCAGCGCCGTAAGGATTGACAGCCACTTTACAAACATTGGCAAAGTCGACAGAGAGCGCGTGACGAATTGCATCTTCGATCGAGCGTGCATCGGGCGCACAATTGATTACTGAGCCGGCGGCGAGACGACCCGCCTGTCGAGCTCCAATATTGATGGTAGGAACATGAAAAGCCGGCACTTCAATGATACCGCTGGAGGAATTACCTACTACCGCATCAGCCAGCGCAACCGCACTCAAGTAACGCCTGAAACCCAGGGAAGGAATAGCTTTGACTCGCTCAGGGTTACCCTGGGCATATTCCTCCAGCAACGGAATAATCGCACGCCCGCCGTTATCGGCATTGGGGTACGTGAGTATTATCTTGTGCCGGGAAAACTGGTCTAGCGCGGTCAACAACGCGTGGAAACTTTCCTTTGGATCTTCCTCGAGCATCGTCACCGGATGGTAAGTCACGAGGAGAAAAGGCGCGTCCAAAGCAAACTCAAGGCTTTCAGACAACTCCTCTCGCGTCATTCGCGGGCTGCGAAGCAAATGATCAAGACCTACGGCACCGACATTGAACACTCTATCGGGTGACTCCCCCATCTGGATAACACGCTGACGATAGGGTTGAGTAGCGACAAAATGAAAATAGGCCATTTTAGTGATCGCGTGGCGAATAGCGTCGTCGTAAGCACCCTCGGTTATCTCGCCACCATGCAAATGCGCCACAGGAATTTTCATAATCAGAGCAGCCTGCACGATTGCCAATGCCTCGAAACGATCTCCGAGCACCACCAGCATGTCTGGCCGCAAGCGGTCCAAAACATCGGCGAAACCCAGCGTACCCAGCCCCATTGACTTTACGACACCCACATCGCTATCTGAAGACAGGAGCATTTCCACCTTGGCATCAATGGCGAAACCATCCGCCTCAATGCCTTTCCAGGTCTCTCCAAACTCAGGTGAGAGATGCATGCCGCTCACTATCGTCTGCAGTGCCAAATGCTCACTTGCCTGGATATCTTTCATCAACCAGTAGAGCAAGCCGTACTCGGCGCGCGTTCCAGTGAACACTGCAACGTTACGTTTCAAACCTGCAACTCCGGAACAACGCTGCTCGGCAAATTGACTACCCGCTCTTCCAACCACAGTGCGTTGGTCAGATCCCCTTTAAGGCTTGAGGAATAGGCAGGCAGGTGACTCATCAACTTCCAGATTGGTCGAGTCATTACGCCAGCCTGATTGCTGAACGCGAGCAACTCATCACGCTGCGCGAGGTTTTCACAGATCACGGCATTGAGCCAGTAGTTGGAACGGCAACCCGCGGGTTCCAAAACGAATTGGAACTGACTACCTTCGAAGAAGGCCTGGTAACGCTCCGCTAAAACACGCTTGGCTGCAACAAAGGAGTCCAACTGTTCAAGCTGGGCGCACCCCAGGGCCGCATTCAGATTCGGCAACCGGTAGTTGTAACCCACTTCATCATGAACATATTCGTAGGCGTGAGGTATTTTCGCAGTCGTGGTCAAGTGCTTCGCTCGCGCACCCAACGATTCATTAGTCAGCACCATGCCACCACCACCCGTGGTAATGGTTTTATTACCGTTGAAACTCAGGGTACCCACACAGCCCAACGTCCCGGTGTGACGCCCTTTATAAAGGCTGCCCAATGATTCAGCAGCATCCTCGACCAGTGCCAGCCCCCACCGACCACAAACTTCGATCAACTTATCCAGCTCAACCGGGTGACCAAATGTATGCATCGGCAAACACGCCCTAAGTACGCGATTATCGTCTTTTAACATGCAAACTCCGTCGTCCCGCCTGTACGCGTGCACCTGCAACCAATGATCAAGCGCTACAGGAGAAAGGCCTAACGTGTGTTTGTCGACATCGATAAACACTGGCTCAGCACCGCAGTAAGCAATCGCATTACACGTCGCAACAAAGGTAAGCGGTTGAGTGAGGACAAGGTCACCTGGCTTGACGCCGGCCAGCATCAGGGCGACATGCAGCGCGGCGGTCCCATTAACTGTCGCAACGGCACGAGGGCTACCGGTGTAGGCCTCCATATCACGCTCAAAACGATCAACAAATGCGCCGACACTGGAAACAAACGTAGACTCCACTGTTTCAATTACGTAGCGCTTTTCGTTCCCGCCAAAGACAGGAGCATGCAAAGGTATGAATTCATTGGTGCGATATTGCTCTCGCACAAACTTCACAAGTGAGTCGAGCATGACGGCGCCTCAGACGTTGTAGAGATCGGCTTTATATTTAGCCAAATTCTCGGGCCGGGTGAACCAGTCGATGGTTTCCTGAAGCCCTTGACGGATTGAGTATTGCGGTTCAAAACCACTCAGGCCTCGAATTTTTGAGTTGTCACACCACAACCGGAACACTTCCGACTTCTCTGGGCGTAAACGCTGATCATCCGTCAGAAACTCAACATCGCTGCCCATCAACTCGCGAATGAGATTGAGTGTATCACCTACGGTAATTTCGAAATTGGAACCGATATTGACGACTTCACCAACAGCCTTGTCGCAACGCAATAGATCCAGAAAACCACGGCAGGTATCAGCAACGTAGTTGAAGTCCCGCGTTGGCGAAACATCGCCTAGCTTGATCTGTTTTTTACCACTGGCAATTTGCGTAATGATGGTGGGAATCACCGCTCGAGCTGATTGACGAGGCCCGTAAGTATTGAATGGGCGAGCGATTGTTAATGGAAGATCAAAGGCATTGAAGAAACTCATCGCCATGGCGTCCGCGCCCATTTTTGAAGCGCTGTAGGGCGACTGCGGCTGAAGTGGGTGGTTTTCGTCAATCGGAACATATTGAGCAGTGCCATAAACCTCACTGGTAGAGGTATGAATAACACGCTGTACGCCATTATCAATAGCCGCCTGACAAATATTCAAGGTGCCTTTGACGTTGGTATCAACATAACTATCAGGTGCGACATACGAGTACGGAATCGCAATCAACGCCGCCAGATGAAATACGGCATCGACGCCTTTTGTTATATGTTTGCAATAGTGCGGATCACGGACATCTCCATTCAACACCTCAATATCCTTGAGGCAACTTACATCTTCCAACCACCCCCAGTAATTGAAAGAGTTATATTGAGACAGTGCTTTTACGCTGTACCCTTCGCGCACCAAAAGCTCGGTCAGGTGCGACCCAATAAATCCATCTGCCCCGGTCACCAAAACTGTTTTCATTACTTCACCTTAACCTTGAATCCAACCTTAATTCAATTCATCAGCACCGAGAGAGCAGCTTCGAGCCGTATCTATATCTGAATACGCATCAGTTGCTTAATGCCAAACCCCATCGAATTTTCTTCCAGCAATTTACAGTCTTTGCCCTGACAACACTAGCTTCTGCACTCAGATCTTTCCGTACTAGCGTACAGCCATCAAGCCAAAGACCGCCCTCGCTGCTTGCATAGAAGCAGCAGGCAACGAAAATATTTACGAAACGTAATTCTGACATGGTATTGATCATGCTAGCGCACCCGATTCCCCTGCGAAAAGGTATGGCAGGCACACCTTCCCGAGACAGGGCACATTGGGAATTGCTGAAAATCAATGGTTTCTTTGGAGGTTTCGAGGCGCATTCTGAACAGCAATGACCGGAGCAGGAGCGGCACGCAAAAAATCCTCGGCACTCCCCTCACGACGCTTCAGAACAAAAGACCCAACAAAAGCGACAAGCAAACCCAAGGTAAATCCAAGACCCAGCCCCAAGGCAATAATGAGCCCCTTTCTGGGAGCGATTGGATTCAAGGGCTCCAGAGCCTCCTTATCTACAACAACCAATTTGATAAGGCCCATATCGACGTCAAGGTTCCGAAGACGAACTGCTTCCGCACGGATGGGCTCCACCCCCTCGAGAAACACATCTTCATTCTGACGCCGATTCAGCAATTCAACTTGACGATTGGATTGAAGCAGCTGGAGCTCTTTAGCGATTTGGGCAATGCGCCCTTCGCTGAAGTCATCAGACTTACGCCGCATTAATGCTGATCGCTCTGCTTCCAGGGCATCAACCCCCATGAAATACAAAGGAATCTGCTGGTTATTGATTTCAGTGCGCATGACGCTGGAAGCCCCAACACGACTGGGCTCACTCAGTGAAGAAGGAGTCGCGGGCTTTATGATACCCAAGGAGCGTGCAATACCAATGGCTTCGCCAAGTTGTGCTATCCGATCATTTCGTCGTGTCTTGAGCTCAGCCCTGAGTGCTTTAAGCTCATCTTCAAGCTGAGCCTTTCGCACCGAGTCCCTCTCGGTCAAGACAGCAATCTCGGCTTCTTTTTTTGTCGTGTAACTTGAGCGCGCCGCTGCCAACTTCCCATCAAGTTCTGCAAGACGGTTTCTGACAATTACGCGTAGATCAGCGGTAATTTGTTGACGCTCAACTGAAATGGCATAATTTACAAACCCATTCAGAATCGCAACGCCATCTATCCCCTTTGGATAGCTCATTTCTACTTTTATATAATTACTCAAAATATCGGTTTTTTTTGAGTCCGGCAAAGTCAGCGTGAAAGAGTTTCGATTGAAATCTTCAAAACTTTGTTCAAGTGTTCTTCCAGGCCGCTCGAACGCTTTAAATAATTTCTGATTGGCGCGAAAAAACCCGAGACGAGTCTCGTAGGACTCCAAAGAAGCCCCCACCTTAGTCAGCGCACTCGTCGGCAGAAGCGCATAAATCTCGGAGCGGTTTAGAGCATCAAGCTCGTTGATGGCAGCAGGGCGCAGAACACTGGACACCCTATATTCAGGAACAACGGTAAAGGCATAGATTGCCGCCAACACACCTATCGACAACGCCACCAGTGCGACAAAAGCTCTTTGAGCCCATACCGCCTGAGCAAACGCGAAAAAATCAATTTCATTGGATGATTGGACGGGGGGCGCGCGAAAACTACTACTCACAACAAAAACCTGCCTTCAAAAAGAAACTGCGGGCTCGTTATGCAGACAAAATTGTGTCTTTTTTATTCTAATTAGATGACCGTCAAAACCCAGCGTCTCTGCCAAATTTCGAGCGCACAAAATGCCTGTTATCGAGAACAGATTTCATTTTGCCATCTCTCTGACATATTACAAGTCTTGACATGAGCGGTAGGCTTTTCCTACAGGTATAGGGGTAGCCCTGATGCAGCACGTCCAAGGAGAGTGAAAACAGAAAGGATTTTCCGAATCTACGAGCTGAAACCCAATGAATCCGCGGATTTTTTACTTGAGGGCGGCCGCATCATTACAAGGCGGCGCTGAAATTGACGGGCTATTTTAGGGCAGTTTTCTGACGAGCGGTTGTCTCAGCATGTATGCGATTTTTGTGGAACGGGAGAGAGCTCCCTAGGCACGCCCTGCAGGGGTCGACTTATGACGCCGACTGCGCACCAATATGCCTAACAACGGCCCTATCAGCATGCCGACAATCAACGCCACGGTCACGAACACCGACACCGGCATCTGCCCGGTCGCCAGGCCAAGGAACGAGAGAGACACGCCCTGCTGGTTTTCGAGCACAAACGCTATAACCACCAGTGCGACCACCAGCACTGTCAGCAACACCACGGCGCGCTTAATTCCACGCATAATCTTCTCCTACCCTAAAGACACTCAGACGTTTTCTTCTTCGTCTTCGTTCACTCGATCACGCAATTCCTTGCCCGGCTTGAAGTGAGGCACGAACTTGCCGTCCAGGCTGACGGATTGCCCGGTCTTAGGGTTACGGCCTACGCGCGGGGCGCGGTAGTGTAGCGAGAAGCTGCCAAACCCTCGGATCTCAATACGATCGCCCGTAGCCAGGCATTGGGACATTTGTTCAAGCATGGTCTTGATGGCCAGCTCTACATCCTTGGATGAAAGCAGCCCTTGATGGGTGACAATTCGTTCGATCAACTCCGACTTCGTCATATTTTTCCCTTCTTTTTCAAGCAGCTAGGAAAAGCGCTTCAAAGGTTTTAGCATGACTTGATGAATTTGAACAGCCCATCCAATAACTTATCTACACGCCAGATCGACTTCACTATCAAGCGCTTACGCGCTCAATTGCAGATCACCAGCATCGTGCGGGTAACGGCGCCTGCCGGGTTCCAGCCGAACAAGTAACCCCCTTCCTCGTCCTTGGCGTCACTGGACCTTGTGACGACCTTGTACCCCTGCATCTTGCACTCTCGAGCCGCGCGCTTCTCGCACTTCTCCCAGTTGGAGCCCAAGCCTGAGCAGTCGATCTCGATGCCACTGACGCCATGCCGTGCGTGAGTCTTGGCATTGGTGGCGGCGCAACCTGCAAGCATGGCCATTGCGAACACTAAGATGAGCCTGTTCATTGAAAATCCTTACTGAATCAGCAACACGGGAATAGCTTATCCAAAGACTATAATCAGTTCTGACACCGATCAGCTCTACGTGATTCTAAGTTGTTGATTCAACAAATTTCAGGCACAAAAAAGGGCGACCGAAGTCGCCCTTTTTCTATGGTCTGACAGAACTCAGTTCTGTTTTTCCATTTGTGCACGCAGCAGGTCGCCCAGAGTGGTAGGACCAGCAGAAGGCTCAGAGGTAGCTGGCTTGTCGCGCAGGCTCTGGATGGCTTCTTTCTCTTCAGCATCGTCTTTCGACTTGATGGAGAGCTGGATTACGCGGCTCTTGCGGTCAACGCTGATGATCTTGGCTTCTACTTCTTCGCCTTCTTTCAGAACGTTGCGCGCGTCTTCAACGCGGTCACGGCTGATTTCGGAGGCTTTCAGAGTCGCTTCGATATCGTCGGCCAGGGTGATGATGGCGCCTTTAGCGTCAACTTCTTTCACGATGCCTTTAACGATTGCGCCTTTGTCGTTCTCTTGAACGTACTCGGAGAACGGATCGCTTTCCAGTTGCTTGATGCCCAGGGAGATGCGCTCGCGCTCTGGGTCAACCGACAGGATAACGGTGTCCAGCTCGTCGCCCTTCTTGAAGCGACGAACAGCTTCTTCGCCCACTTCGTTCCAGGAGATGTCGGACAGGTGAACCAGGCCGTCGATGCCGCCGTCCAGACCAATGAAGATACCGAAATCGGTGATCGACTTGATGGTGCCGGAGATTTTATCGCCCTTGTTGAACTGGCCAGAGAAATCTTCCCATGGGTTAGATTTGCACTGCTTGATGCCCAGGGAGATACGACGACGCTCTTCGTCGATGTCCAGAACCATAACTTCCACTTCGTCGCCGACTTGTACGACTTTCGAAGGGTGGATGTTTTTGTTGGTCCAGTCCATTTCGGAAACGTGTACCAGGCCTTCAACGCCTTCTTCCAGCTCAGCGAAGCAGCCGTAGTCAGTCAGGTTGGTAACACGCGCGGTCACGCGGGTGCTTTCTGGGTAACGGGCTTTGATAGCGACCCATGGATCTTCACCCAGTTGCTTCAGGCCCAGGGAAACACGGTTGCGTTCGCGATCGTATTTCAGAACCTTGACATCGATCTCGTCGCCAACGTTGACGATTTCGGAAGGATGCTTGATACGCTTCCAAGCCATGTCGGTAATGTGCAGCAGGCCATCGACGCCACCCAGATCGACGAATGCGCCGTAATCGGTGAGGTTCTTGACGATACCTTTGACTTGTTGGCCTTCCTGCAGGGATTCCAGCAGAGCTTCACGCTCGGCGGAGTTCTCTGCTTCCAGGACGCTGCGACGGGAAACGACAACGTTGTTGCGTTTCTGATCGAGCTTGATGACCTTGAATTCGAGTTCCTTGCCTTCCAGGTGCGTGGTGTCGCGCACTGGACGGACGTCGACCAAAGAACCTGGCAGGAACGCACGGATGCCGTTAACGTCGACAGTGAAGCCGCCTTTAACCTTACCGTTGATAACGCCCTTGACCACTTCTTCAGCTGCGAAGGCTGCTTCGAGAACAATCCAGCATTCAGCGCGCTTGGCTTTTTCACGGGACAGCTTGGTTTCACCGAAACCGTCTTCAACCGAGTCCAGAGCAACGTGAACTTCGTCACCGACATTGATAGTCAGATCGCCAGCGTCGTTGTAGAACTGCTCAAGCGGGATGAGTGCTTCAGACTTCAGACCAGCGTGAACGGTTACCCAGCGAGCTTGGTAATCGATATCAACGATAACACCGGTGATGATGGAGCCTGCCTGAAGGTTCAGGGTTTTTAGGCTTTCTTCAAAGAGTTCCGCAAAGCTTTCGCTCATTTTAATTCCTGTTGATAAGGGCGAAGAATACGCCCATCTCCACGCCCCAGACGGTGTGGGTTAGTTTCAATTAAAAGAAGCACCGCAGGACTATGACTGGTCCCCTGCAGACTTCTTGGTCACCCGGCGATATCGCGAATAGCGATTTCACTCAAGATGCGTTCCAACACCTGCTCGATGGACAACTCCGTGGAATCCAGCTGTATGGCATCAGCCGCCGGCTTGAGCGGGGCTACTGCGCGCAGGGTATCACGCTCGTCGCGTGCACGGATCTCATCTAGCAGACTCGACAGACTAACACCATCCACTTTGCCCTTCAACTGCAAGTAGCGGCGACGCGCCCGCTCCTCGGCGCTGGCGGTCAGGAAAATCTTCAGCGGCGCCTCGGGAAATACCACCGTGCCCATGTCGCGGCCATCGGCTACCAGGCCCGGCGGTTCCTGAAACGCCCGCTGGCGCTGCAGCAGCGCATCACGCACGGCCGGCAACGCGGCAACCTGGGAGGCCCAGGAACCGACTTGTTCGTTACGCAGGTCATCGGTCACATCGTCCCCTTCCAGGATGATGCGCTGGGGATGACCTTCCGTCGCAGCGACGAACTGCACATCAAGGTGCGCCGCCAGCAGCTTCAGGGATTCTTCGTTGGTGAGGTCGACGCCGTGGTTGCGGGCGGCAAATGCCAGCAGGCGGTACAGCGCGCCGGAATCCAGCAGGCACCAGCCCAGGCGCTTGGCCAGGATGCCGGCGATCGTGCCTTTGCCCGAGCCGCTTGGCCCGTCGATGGTAATCACCGGTGCTTTGATATTCACAATTGAGCCTCTTGGGCAACACGGATGCCGACTTGGGCACACAGTGTAAGAAAGTTCGGAAAAGACGTAGCAACATTGGCGCAGTCACGGATACGAATCGGCGCCGTTGCCCGCAGCGAAGCCACGCTGAACGCCATGGCGATCCGGTGATCGCCATGGGCATGCACTTCGCCACCGCCCATCAGGCCACCGTCAATGATAATCCCATCGGGGGTGGGTTCACACTTCACGCCAAGGGCGAGCAGACCGTCGGCCATGACCTGGATACGGTCGGACTCCTTGACCCGCAATTCTTGAGCACCACGCAGGACGGTTCGCCCTTCAGCGCAGGCAGCAGCCACAAACAGCACAGGAAATTCATCGATTGCCAACGGCACCAGCGCTTCGGGGATCTCGATCCCTTTCAACGCGGCCGCCCGCACCCGCAGGTCGGCCACCGGTTCGCCGCCCACTTCGCGCGGGTTTTCCAGGCTGATATCCGCGCCCATCAGCCGCAGGATATCGATCACCCCGGTGCGCGTCGGATTGATGCCGACATGTTCCAGCAACAGCTCGGAACCTTCCGCGATTGACGCCGCCACCAGGAAAAATGCCGACGAGGAAATATCCCCCGGCACTTCGATATGGGTGGCGACCAGCGCATGGCCCGACTCGACCGTCGCCGTTGCACCCACGACCTCTACCGGATAACCGAAACCGCGCAGCATGCGCTCGGTATGGTCGCGGGTCGGTGCCGGCTCGGTGACGGACGTCTTGCCCTCGGCATACAGGCCCGCCAGCAGCAGACAGGATTTGACCTGCGCACTGGCCATCGGCAGCACATACGTCAGGCCTTTCAACTTCTGGCCACCACGGATGGTCAGCGGTGGGCGCCCTTCCGGCCCGGTTTCGATCACCGCGCCCATCTTCCGCAGCGGCTCGGCCACGCGGTTCATCGGGCGCTTGGACAACGAAGCATCACCGGTCAGCACGCTGTCGAAGGCCTGCGCGGCGAGCAAGCCGGACAACAGGCGCATGGAGGTGCCGGAGTTACCGAGATAAATCGGCCCCGGCGCCGGCTTCAAACCATGAAGCCCGACACCATGAATGGTCACGCGCCCGTGGTGCGGCCCCTCGATCACCACGCCCATGTCGCGAAACGCCTGCAAGGTCGCCAGGGCATCTTCACCCTCAAGGAAACCTTCGACTTCGGTCACGCCCTCGGCCAACGAACCGAGCATGATCGACCGATGGGAGATCGACTTGTCGCCCGGCACCCGGATACGCCCGCTCAAGCGGCCGCCCGGGTTGGCGAGGAAAGTCAGGTCGTCGGCGTTCACTGCGGTTTCCATGTAGGCCCGGCGTGCCAGGATCTTGCTGAAATGTTCACGCGCCACCCGCGCACGGGTAAACACGCCCAATAATTGGTGGCCATCCCCGGCATCGACCGCGTCGCGCAAGGCGTCAAGGTCGCTGCGGAAGGTGTCCAGGGTGCGCAACACGGCCTCGCGGTTGGCGAGGAAGATGTCGTGCCACATCACCGGGTCGCTGCCGGCGATCCGCGTGAAATCGCGAAAGCCACCGGCGGCATAGCGGAAAATCTCGAGGTTTTCGTTGCGTTTGGCCAACGAATCCACCAATCCGAACGCCAGCAGATGGGGCAGATGACTGGTCGCCGCCAGCACTTCGTCGTGGCGCTCGACCTGCATATGCTCGACATCTGCGCCCAGCTCGCGCCACAGACGGTCGACCACGGCCAAGGCCGCCGGGTCGGTTTGTGCCAGCGGCGTCAGAATCACTTTATGCCGACGGAACAACTGCGCATTGGACGCTTCCACCCCGCTCTGCTCGGAACCGGCAATCGGATGGCCCGGCACAAAACGCGCGGGCATCTCGCCAAACGCCTGCTGCGCCGCCCGCACCACATTGCCCTTGGCACTGCCGACGTCGGTGAGGATCGCCTGGCCGAGGTCCATGCCGGCCAGCACCGCCAGCAACTTCTCCATGGCCAGGATCGGCACGGCGAGCTGGATCACATCGGCGCCCTGGCATGCGCGCGCCAGGTCGGTTTCACAGCGATCGACGACACCCAGCTCAACCGCCAACTTGCACGATTGCGGGTCCAGGTCCACGCCGACCACTTCGCCACACAACCCGCTCTCGCGCAGGCCCTTGGCGAAGGAACCACCGATCAACCCCAGACCGACCACCACCAGGCGACCGATCATAGGCACAGCAGGTTGCAATGCAGTGACATCAACCACGGGCCAGAACCTTGGCCAGCGCCTCCAGGAAGCGGCTGTTCTCAGCCGGCAGACCGACGGTGATGCGCAGGTGGTTCGGCATGCCGTAGTTGGCCACCGGACGCACGATCACGCCTTCGCGCAGCAAGCCCTGGAACACCGGGGCCGCCACTTGGCCGAGATCGACGCAGATGAAGTTGCCCTTGGACGGAATCCAGCCCAGGCCCAGCTCACGAAAGCCTGCCTGCAACTGCAGCATGCCGCTTTCGTTGATGCGACGCCCTTCTTCCAGGTACTCGGCATCCTGCAACGCTGCGCAGGCCGCCGCCAGGGCAAGGCTGTTGACGTTGAACGGCTGACGCACACGGTTGAGCACATCAGCCACCACCGCCGTCGACAGGCCGTAGCCGACGCGCAGCGACGCCAGGCCATAAGCCTTGGAGAACGTGCGCGAGACCAGCAGGTTCGGGTAGGCCGCGAGGAAATCCAGGCCGTCGGGCAGGTCGCTGCCTTCGGCGTACTCGATGTAGGCCTCGTCCAGCACCACCAGCACATGTTCCGGCACATCCTGTAGGAAGTCGTTCAGTGCCTGTGCATCGAACCAGGTGCCGGTCGGGTTGTTCGGGTTGGCGATAAACACGACGCGGGTCTGTGCATCGATCGCCGCCAGCATGGCCGGCAGGTCGTGACCCCAGTCCTTGGCCGGAATCACCCGCGCATCGGCACCGACGGCCTGGGTGACGATCGGGTAGACCGCAAACGCATGCTCGCTGAACACGGCGTTCAGGCCGGGCGCCAGATAGGCACGACCGACCAGTTCAAGAATGTCGTTGGAGCCGTTGCCCAGGGTCACCTGATTCAGCTCGACCCCGCACTTCTGCGCCAGCAGGGACTTGAGGGCAAAACCGTTGCCATCCGGATAACGGGTCAGCTCGGCCAGCTCTTCACGAATCGCCGCCAGCACCTTGGGGCTTGGACCCAGAGGGTTCTCGTTACTGGCCAGCTTGACGATCTTCGCCGGGTCCAGGTTCAACTCACGCGCCAGCTCGTCCACAGGCTTGCCTGGAACGTAAGGCGACAGTTGTTGCACGCCCGGCTGCGCCAGGGCGAGGAAGTTGCCACTCATGTTAACGCCTCACAAAACCGCTTTCGGGTAAGAGCCCAGCACCTTGAGTGCCACGGCTTCCTGACTGATTTTCTCGAGCACGCTTTTGACCAGCGGATCACGGTGATGGCCGATGAAGTCGATAAAAAACACGTAGGTCCATTTACCGCTGCGCGAAGGACGAGTCTCGATGCGCGTCAGGTCAATCCCGTTGTCATGGAACGGCACCAGCAGTTCATGCAGCGCGCCGGGCTTGTTGCTCATGGAGACGATGATCGAGGTCTTGTCGTCGCCAGTCGGCGGCACTTCCTGGCTGCCGATCATCAAGAAGCGCGTGGAGTTGTCCGGGCGGTCTTCGATTTTTTCGGCCAGGCGCGTCAGGCCGTACAGGCCCGCCGCCATATCGCCGGCAATCGCCGCCGAGTTCCACTCGCCCTTGACCCGCTTGGCCGCTTCGGCGTTGCTGGACACCGCCACGCGCTCGACATTCGGGTAATGGGCATCCAGCCACTTGCGGCACTGGGCCAGGGACTGGGCGTGGGAGTAGATACGGCTGATGCTGTCGGTCTTGGTGTTTTCACCCACCAGCAAATGGTGGTGGATGCGCAGCTCGACTTCGCCGCAGATCACCATGTCGTGCTCAAGGAAGCTGTCCAGGGTGTGGTTGACCGCGCCTTCGGTGGAGTTTTCCACCGGCACCACGCCAAAATTCACCGCGCCGGCCGCCACTTCACGGAACACTTCGTCGATCGCTGCCATAGGCTTGCTGATCACCGCGTGACCGAAGTGCTTCATCGCTGCCGCCTGGGTGAAGGTGCCTTCCGGGCCGAGGTAAGCCACTTTCAGCGGCTGCTCGAGCGCCAGGCAGGAAGACATGATTTCACGGAACAACCGCGCCATCTCTTCGTTACCCAACGGCCCCTTGTTGCGCTCCATCACGCGCTTGAGCACCTGGGCTTCACGCTCCGGGCGGTAGAACACCGGCACTTCGCCTTCCGCCAGGGACGCCATCTTCACCCGCGCCACTTCCTGGGCACAGCGCGCGCGCTCGCTGATCAGCTCCAGGACTTTCTCGTCCAGGCTGTCAATGCGTACACGCAGGGCCTTGAGTTCTTGCTCAGACATTAGCCGTGTTCCTTTTCGAACTCTGCCATGTAGGCCACCAACGCGTTGATGGCATTGATATCGACAGCGTTGTAGATGGAGGCGCGCATGCCGCCCACCGAACGGTGACCCTTGAGGTTCAGCAGGCCGCGCGCCTCGGCACCGGCCAGGAACGGCTTGTCCAGACGGTCGTCGGCCAGGCGGAACGGAACGTTCATCCACGAGCGGTCGGTCAGGTTGATCGGGTTGCTGTACAAACCGCTGGCGTCGATGAAGTCGTACAGGGTGCGCTTCTTCACTTCGTTGAGCTTGCCCATGGCGGCAACACCGCCCTGCTCTTTGAGCCACTCGAACACCAGGCCCGAGAGGTACCAGGCAAACGCCGGCGGCGTGTTGTACATCGAGCCGTTGTCGGCCGCGACCTTGTAGTTGAGCATGGTCGGGCACAGCGAGCGGGCGCGACCGAGCAGGTCTTCACGGACGATGTTGACCAGGATGCCGCTCGGGCCGATGTTCTTCTGCGCGCCGGCGTAGATCATGCCGTACTTGGACACATCGATCGGCCGCGAGAGAATGTCCGAAGACATGTCGCACACCAGCGGCACGTCACCCACTTGCGGCACCCAGTCGAATTCCAGACCGCCGATGGTTTCGTTGGCCACGTAGTGTACGTAGGCCGCGTCCTTCGACAGCTTCCACTCGTTCTGACCTGGAATCGCGAAGTAATCGTAAGGCTTGGAGGTACCGGCGACGTTGACGTTGCCGTAGCGCGCAGCTTCTTCGATGGCTTTCTGCGACCAGATACCGGTATCGATGTAATCGGCCGTGCCGTCTTCGGGCAGCAGGTTCAGCGGCACCTGGGCGAACTGCTGGCTCGCGCCGCCCTGCAGGAACAGCACCTTGTAGTCGGAGGGAATGTCCAGCAAGTCGCGCAGGTCCTGCTCGGCCTTGGTGGCGATGGACACGAACTCATCACTGCGATGGCTCATTTCCATCACAGAGAGGCCTTTTCCATGCCAATCGAGGAGTTCACCCTGCGCGCGCTGCAGGACTGCTTCAGGAAGCGCCGCGGGACCGGCACAGAAGTTATAGGCTCTCTTGCTCACATCCAATCTCACTCTGATCTGGTGGGGGTGGTGCAATAAATCGAATATTAACTGCTAACGCTGCCTGTAGGAGCGGGCTTGCCCGCGAAAAACGTCAACGATAACGCGTGCATCCTGGATAAACGCGGTGATCTTGCGTTTTTCGCGGGCAAGCCCGCTCCTACAGGGGGAGCATTGATATTTCAAAGGTGACAAACAACAAGGGGCGAATCTTCATCCGCCCCCCCTGTTTGTCCGCTTATTCCTGCGGTTCTTCTTCGTCTGCGGCAGCGTCGAGGGTCGGCTCGTCGACGCTGTCATCGCCGGTTGCGATCACCTCGCCGTCAAATGCCTCGCCTTCCAGCTCTTCGCCTTCGACTTCCGACGGTTCCTGGACGCGTTCCAAGCCAACCAGCGTTTCGTCGTTGGCCAGCTTGATCAGCGTCACGCCCTGGGTGTTACGGCCCAGGCTCGATACCTCAGCGACACGGGTACGCACCAGGGTGCCCTGGTCGGAAATCAACATGATCTCCTCGCCATCGAGTACCTGTACCGCGCCAACCAGACGGCCGTTGCGGTCGTTGCTGACCATGGCGATAACGCCCTGGCCGCCACGCTTGTACTCCGGGAACTCGCTGATGGCGGTGCGCTTGCCATAACCACGCGCCGAAGCGGTGAGGATCTGGCTGCCTTCTTCCGGGATCAACATGGAAATCAGCTTCTGCCCTTCCGGCAGGCGCATCCCGCGCACACCGCGGGCGGTACGACCCATGGCACGCACGTCGGATTCTTTGAAGCGCGTCACTTTGCCGCCATCGGAGAACAGCATGACTTCACGCTCGCCATCGGTGATGGCTGCGGAGATCAACACGTCGCCTTCATCCAGCTCCAGGGCGATCAGGCCCACGCTGCGTTGACGGCTGAAGGATTCCAGCGGGGTCTTCTTCACGGTGCCCTTGGCGGTGGCCATGAAGATGAAGTGACCTTCGGTGTATTCATCGACCGGCAGCATGGTGGTGATGTACTCATCACTGTCCAGCGGCAGCAGGTTGACCAGCGGACGCCCACGGGCGGCACGGGAGGCTTCCGGGATTTCGTAGGTTTTCAGCCAGTACACCTTGCCCTTGCTGGAGAACAGCAGCAGCGTGGTGTGGCTGTTGGCGACCAGCAGGTGAGCGATGTAGTCCTCATCCTTGACGCCGGTAGCCGATTTGCCTTTACCGCCACGACGCTGGGCCTGGTACGCAGCCAATGGCTGGGTCTTGGCATAGCCACCGTGGGAGATGGTCACGACGCGCTCTTCTTCCGGGATCATGTCACCCAGGGTCAGGTCGAGACGCGCATCGAGGATTTCGGTGCGGCGCACGTCGCCGTATTCGGCGCGAATCACTTCCAGTTCTTCGCGGATCACTTCCATCAGGCGCACGGCGCTGTTGAGGATGCGGATCAGCTCGCCGATCTGGTTGAGGATCTCCTGGTACTCGGCCAGCAGCTTCTCGTGCTCCAGACCGGTCAGGCGGTGCAGGCGCAGTTCGAGGATGGCCTGGGCCTGTTCCGGCGACAGGAAGTACTTGCCGTCGCGCAGACCGTATTGCGGGTCAAGGGTCTCGGGACGGCAGGAATCGGCGCCGGCGCGTTCAACCATCGCCACCACGGCGCTGGATTCCCACGGCATCTTGATCAGCGCTTCCTTGGCTTCCGACGGGGTCGGCGAAGCCTTGATCAGGGCGATGACCGGGTCGATGTTCGACAGCGCAACCGCCTGGCCTTCCAGGATGTGGCCGCGCTCGCGGGCCTTGCGCAGTTCGAACACGGTGCGGCGGGTCACGACTTCGCGACGGTGACGGACGAAGGCTTCCAGCAGATCCTTGAGGTTCAGGATGCGCGGGCGACCGTCGATCAGGGCCACGACGTTGATACCGAACACGCTTTGCAGCTGGGTCTGGGCGTAGAGGTTGTTGAGGATCACCTCAGGCACTTCGCCACGACGCAGCTCGATCACGACGCGCATACCGTCCTTGTCGGACTCGTCGCGCAGCTCGGTGATGCCTTCGAGCTTCTTCTCCTTGACCAGCTCGGCGATCTTCTCGATCAGACGCGCCTTGTTCAACTGGTAAGGCAGCTCGGTGATGACGATCTGCTGGCGGCCACCGACCTTGTCGATGTCTTCGATGATCGAGCGGGCGCGCATGTAAATGCGGCCACGGCCGGTGCGATAGGCTTCGATGATGCCGGCGCGACCGTTGATGATCGCGGCGGTCGGGAAGTCCGGGCCCGGGATGTATTGCATCAGCTCATCGACGGTCAGCTCGGGGTTGTCGATGAGGGCCAGGCAACCGTCGATGACTTCACCGAGGTTGTGCGGCGGGATGTTGGTGGCCATGCCCACGGCGATACCGCTGGAGCCGTTGACCAGCAGGTTGGGAATACGGGTTGGCATGACCGCCGGGATCATTTCGGTGCCGTCGTAGTTCGGCACCCAGTCCACGGTTTCTTTGTGCAGGTCGGCCAGCAGCTCGTGCGCCAGCTTGGTCATGCGGACTTCGGTGTATCGCATGGCCGCGGCGTTGTCGCCGTCGACCGAACCGAAGTTGCCCTGGCCGTCTACCAGCAGGTAGCGCAGGGAAAACGGCTGGGCCATCCGAACGATGGTGTCGTACACCGCAGTGTCGCCGTGAGGGTGATACTTACCGATCACGTCACCGACAACACGGGCAGATTTCTTGTACGGCTTGTTCCAGTCGTTACCCAGCTCGCTCATCGCGAACAGCACACGCCGGTGCACGGGCTTCAAGCCATCGCGCGCATCAGGCAGTGCCCGACCGACAATTACGCTCATCGCGTAGTCGAGGTAGGACTGTTTCAGCTCGTCTTCGATATTGACCGGGAGGATTTCTTTGGCCAGTTCGCCCATGAGAAGCCTGATTCCTTTTTCGGGTGAAACCTCGTCACATCCATATGGGACGAACGAAGCTCGCCGCTGCCGGCATGGTGCCTGGCAACGACTTACGACAAATCAACGAGTTATGACACGGATCTGCACGTTAAAGGCAGCCCCTCGGGGCGACCCTGGAAACCGCCGGATGTTATCACAATCGCCGCCACGCACCTATCCCCCTGATGGGCATGGAGCATAGTAAGTTGACGGATGACAGGCTTGAGGACGACGAGAGGGGCTTAGAGCCGGGGTGGTGCTGTTTTTGCGCGGCAGATCCGAAGAAACCATAGCCTTTCAAGGCCAATCGGGAGCAAGCCCCCTGCCACACTCAAATTGTGAACACCGTCAAATGTGGGAGGGAGCTTGCTCCCGATGGCAATCTAACAACCACCAAAGCCCTCAATGCAGGCGTTTACGGCACATCAACTTGGCGAGCTTGGCCGTGTCGGGCCGTTCGACAATACCCTTTTCGGTCACGATTACGTCGATCAAGTCGGCCGGGGTCACATCAAACACCGGATTGAAGGCATTCACATCCGCAGCGAAGCGCTGCCCGGCGACGTCCAGCAACTCGCCCGCAGCGCGCTCTTCCAGGGCCACGTCATCGCCGGAGGCCATCATCAGGTCCAGGGTCGAACTCGGCGCCACCACCATGAAACGCACGCCATGGTGCATCGCGCACACCGCCAATTGATAAGTGCCGATCTTGCCGATCACATCACCGTTGGCCGCAATGCAGTCGGCGCCGACGATCACCCAGGTCACGCCTTTGGTCTTGAGGATATGCGCGCCCGCCGAGTCGGCATTGACCGTGACGGGCAGCCCCTCGCCAGCCAATTCCCACGCCGTCAGCCGCGAACCTTGCAACCATGGCCGGGTTTCGTTGACATATACCTGCTCGACCAGCCCCTCCAGGAAGGCCGCGCGGATCACGCCGAGGGCCGTGCCGACGCCTCCTGTGGCCAGGGCGCCTGCGTTGCCATGGGTCAGGATCGCCTGGGCGTTGCCCTGGTGCTTGCGAATCCGCTCGACGCCCAACTGGGCCATGACGACGTTGGCTTCGCGGTCGCTCTCATGGATCGCGATGGCCTCGGCCTCCAGCACCGCCAGCGGGTCGGCGTGCTGTTTGAGACGGTCCAGGCGGTCGCGCATGCGTTTGAGGGCCCAGAGCAGGTTTGCGCCGGTCGGGCGGGTATCGGCCAAAAGTGCGTAGTCTTCTTCCCATCCAGCCTGCCAGTCATCGCCCTCGGCGATCCGTTCGCGGGCGGCGAGTACCAGGCCGTAGGCGGCACTGATGCCGATGGCCGCTGCGCCGCGCACGACCATTGAGCGTATGGCCGCGGCCACTTCATCGACCGTGGAGCAGGTCACCCAGCTTTCCCGGGACGGCAAAACACGCTGGTCGAGCAGGTGCAGTGCGCCATCGCGCCAATCGATGGCCTTCACTTTCTCCGCAGCCAACAGTCGATCGCGCATCCCTCACCCCGCACTCATGAACAAAAGCCGCCGATTATAGCGATCCGCCAGCCAGGACGCTCGGGTATACTTCGCCCTTCTTTTATTGCTGCCCGGGAAGAAGCCTGCGATGACCTCCACTGCCGCCCCGCTCGACTTATTGCTACTGCCGACGTGGCTGGTACCTGTCGAACCCGCCGGCGTGGTGCTCAAGGAGCATGGCCTGGGCATCCGCGATGGGCGCATTGCCTTTATCGGCCCGCGGGCCGCGGCGCTGAAACTTTCCGCCAGTGAAGTGCGCGAGCTGCCGGGCATGCTGCTCAGCCCCGGCCTGATCAACGCCCACGGCCACGCGGCGATGACCCTGTTTCGCGGCCTGGCCGATGACCTGCCGCTGATGACCTGGCTGGAAAAACACATCTGGCCCGCCGAGACCAAGTGGGTCGATGAAGCCTTCGTGCGCGACGGCACCGACCTGGCCATCGCCGAACAGCTCAAGGGTGGCATTACTTGCTTCTCGGACATGTATTTCTTTCCCAAGGTCGCCAGTGATTGCGTCCACAACAGCGGGATGCGCGCGCAGATCGCGATTCCGATCCTCGACTTCCCGATTCCCGGCGCCAGCAGCGCCGACGAGGCGATTCGCCAGGGCATCGAGTTGTTCGGCGACCTCAAGCATCACCCGCGCATCAAGATCACCTTCGGCCCCCACGCGCCCTACACCGTGAGCGATGCCAACCTGGAAAAGATCCGGGTGATCGCCGAGGAGCTGGACGCGGCGATCCATATGCATGTGCACGAGAGCGCGTTCGAGGTACAACAGTCTGTCGAGCAGACCGGCGAACGCCCATTGGCGCGCCTCGGCCGGCTTGGCCTGCTGGGCCCGCGCTTTCAGGCCGTTCACATGACCCAAATCAGCGAGGACGACCTGGCTTTGCTGGTAGAAAGCAACACCAGCGTCATCCATTGCCCGGAATCGAACCTGAAACTGGCCAGCGGCTTCTGCCCGGTGGAGCGTCTGTGGCAGGCTGGCGTCAATGTGGCCATCGGTACCGATGGCGCCGCCAGCAACAATGACCTCGACCTGCTGGGCGAAACCCGTACCGCCGCGATGCTGGCCAAGGCCGTCTCCGGTTCGGTGACCGCCCTGGATGCCCATCGCGCCTTGCGCATGGCGACCCTCAACGGCGCCCGCGCCATGGGCCTGGAGGGCGAGATTGGCTCGTTGGAGGTCGGCAAGGCGGCGGATATCGTCGCCTTTGATCTTTCGGGGCTGGCGCAACAACCGATCTACGATCCGGTCTCACAGCTTATATATGCCACCGGACGCGATAGCGTGAAACACCTTTGGGTCGCCGGCAAGCAGTTGCTCGACAACCGGCAATTGACCCGCATGGATGAACCACAGTTGACCGCCATGGCCATTGCCTGGGGCCAGCGCATCAGCGGGCACCGCGAATAACGCCGGCCCTGAACCCGTGTTCAGGGCCGACAAACCGATTTATCCGATTTAGAGGAACCACCATGAGCAACGTCGACCACGCCGAAATCGCCAAATTCGAAGCCCTGGCCCACCGCTGGTGGGACCGCGAAAGCGAGTTCAAACCCCTGCACGACATCAACCCGCTGCGGGTCAACTGGATTGACGAACGCATCAACCTGGCCGGCAAGAAGGTGCTGGACGTCGGTTGCGGCGGCGGCATCCTCAGCGAAGCCATGGCCCAGCGCGGCGCCACCGTGCTGGGGATCGACATGGGCGAAGCGCCGTTGGCCGTGGCCCAGTTGCATCAGCTGGAATCCGGGGTGAACGTCGAATACCGCCAGATCACCGCCGAAGCCCTGGCCGAGGAAATGCCCGAGCAGTTCGACGTGATCACCTGCCTGGAAATGCTCGAACACGTGCCGGACCCCTCCTCGGTGATCCGCGCCTGCTTCCGCATGGTCAAGCCCGGCGGCCAGGTGTTCTTCTCCACGATCAACCGCAACCCCAAGGCCTACCTGTTCGCGATCATCGGCGCCGAATACATCATGAAGCTGCTGCCGCGCGGCACCCACGACTTCAAGAAATTCATCCGCCCTTCCGAGCTGGGCGCCTGGAGCCGTCAGGCCGGGCTGAGCGTCAAGGACATCATCGGCCTGACCTACAACCCGCTGACCAAGCACTACAAGCTGGCCAGCGACGTCGACGTCAACTACATGATCCAGACCCTGCGCGAGGAGTAAGCCTGTGAAGTTGCGAGCGGTTCTCTTCGATATGGACGGTACCCTGCTGGACACCGCGCCGGACTTTATCGCCATCTGCCAGGCGATGCGCGCCGACCGTGACCTGGCGCCGATCAACGATCAGCATATCCGCGATGAAATCTCCGGCGGCGCGCGGGCGATGGTCGCCGTGACCTTCTCGATGGACCCGGAATCCCCGGGCTTTGAAGAACTGCGCCTGGAGTTCCTCGAACGCTACCTCAAGGGCTGCGCGATCCACAGCGCGTTATTCGACGGGATGGCCGAGCTGCTGGCAGACATCGAAAAATCCAAGCTGATCTGGGGCGTGGTCACCAACAAACCGCTGCGGTTTGCCGAGCCGATCATGCAGCAGCTGGGCCTGGCCGAGCGCTCGGCGCTGCTGATCTGCCCAGACCACGTGACGAACAGCAAGCCGCACCCGGAGCCGCTGATCCTGGCGTGCCAGATGCTCAACCTGGACCCGGCCAGCGTGCTGTTCGTCGGCGATGACCTGCGCGACATCGAGTCCGGCCGCGACGCCGGCACCCGCACGGCGGCGGTCACCTATGGCTACATCCACCCGGACGACAACCCACGTCACTGGGGCGCGGATGTGGTGGTGGATCACCCGCTGGAATTGCGCAAGGTGCTGGATAACGCGCTGTGCAGTTGCTGATGCTTGACCGGTCTTGCTGACCTATGAAGCCCCAATGTGGGAGGGAGCTTGCTCCCGATTGCGGTGGTTCAGTCAATGAATGTGTTGAATGACACACTGCAATCGGGGGCAAGCCCCCTCCCACATTGGATCTTCAGTGTTTTCCAGCTCGGTGTTGGTCACCTAGTGAATTTTGTCGAGGCTATTTATGTTTGATTACTCTGCACGTCCCGAACTGCTCAAAGGCCGCGTCATCCTGGTGACCGGTGCCGGTCGCGGGATTGGCGCGGCGGCGGCGAAAACCTATGCCGCCCATGGCGCGACCGTGCTGTTGCTGGGCAAGACCGAAGCCAACCTGGCCCAGGTGTACGACGAGATCGAAGCCGCCGGCCACCCGCAACCGGTGGTGATCCCGTTCAACCTGGAGACCGCCCTGCCCCATCAATACGATGAGCTGGCGGCGATGATCGAAAAGGAATTCGGCCACCTCGACGGCCTGTTGCACAACGCCTCGATCATCGGCCCACGCACGCCGATCGAGCAGTTGTCCGGTGAGAACTTCATGCGGGTGATGCACATCAACGTCAACGCGATGTTCATGCTGACCAGCACGCTGTTGCCGCTGCTCAAGCTGTCCCAGGACGCCTCGGTGGTGTTCACCTCCAGCAGCGTCGGGCGCAAGGGCCGGGCGTATTGGGGCGCCTATGGCGTATCGAAATTCGCCACCGAAGGCCTGATGCAAACCCTGGCCGACGAGCTCGACACCGTTGCGCCAGTACGGGCCAACAGCATCAACCCCGGCGCCACGCGCACCAGCATGCGGGCCCAGGCGTACCCGGGGGAAAACCCGGCCGACAACCCGGCGCCGGAAGACATCATGCCGGTGTACCTGTACCTGATGGGGCCGGACAGTACCGGGATCAATGGACAGGCGTTCGACGCGCAGTAACGGCCGACACCTGTGGGAGGGGGCTTGCCCCCGATAGCGGTGGGTCAGTCACAGATGCAGTGACTGACACCCTGCTATCGGGGGCAAGCCCCCTCCCACATTTATTTAGCGGTGTTCTTTAGTTTTTCACGACTTCCTCGAGGGTGAAGCGACCCAGTGGGTTTTGCAGGAAGTTGCTCACATTCTTGCGTGAGATGTTGATGTACGGGCTGTAATACAGGTCGATCCAGTTCACATCCTGTTTCGCCAGTTTCTGCAGGTCGACATACATCTGCTCACGCTTGGCCGGGTCGGCCTCGATGCGTGCGGCGGCGACCAGTTCCTTGACCTTGTCGTTCCTGTAACGGGTCATGTAGTTCTGGTTGGTGTCGTGGCCCAGCACGAAGGTGGTCTTCTGGTCCGGATCGAGGATGTCGTTGGTCCAGTACATCACCGAAATATCGTACTCACCGTCCACCAGCATCTGCCAGCTTTGGGTCGGGTCGACTTTCTGCAGGTTGGCCGTCACGCCGACCTTGGCCAACTGGTCCTTGATGATCACCGCGATCTGCTCGTCGGCTTCGTTGCCGGCGTTGACCACATAGTTCAGCTTCAAGTCCTTGGCGCCGGCGTCGGCCAGCAGTTTCTTCGCCGCGGTCGGGTCATACGGGCGCTGCGGGTTGTTGGCGTAGTGGTACAACGAACCTTTGGGGATGTAGGAATAAGCCACGGTGCCTTGACCGTAAGTGGCCGTCTTCACCAGCGATTGTTTGTCGATGGCCATGTCCAGCGCCTGGCGTACTTCCGGCTTGGCCAGCAGGCCATGCTCGTGGTTGATCAGCAGGTGATCTTCGCGGGTGGACGGGTCGGAATGGATCACCACGTTTTTGTCTTTCTTCAGTTCTTCAACCCGGGAGAACGGTACGAAGATCGCCGTGTCCAGCTCGTTGTTCTGCACCATACGCATGCGCGTGTTGTCGTCGGTCACCGAGACCCACTCCACGCCATCCAGGCTGACGTTCCCGGCCTGCCAGAAGTTCGGGTTTTTCTTCAGGATCACCCGATCGCCCTTGCGCCATTCGCCCACGGTAAACGCGCCGGAGGTCACCGGGTTTTCCGCGTAGGCGTCTTCGCCCATTTTGCTCATGGCCTTTTCCGACAGGATCGACACCGTCGGCGACGCCAGTTGCGAGAGGAAGGCAACCGCCGGGGTCTTCAGCGTTACCACCAGGGTTTGCGGGTCGGCGGCCTTGGCCGTGTCGATCAGGCTGAACGGGTCGCTCCACAGCGAGGCCTTGTTGTCGCGGATGCGCAACAGGCTGAACGCCGCATCTTCTGCGGTGATCGGCGAGCCATCCGAGAACTTCGCCGCACGCAGCTTGAAGGTGTACGTCAGGCCGTCCTTGGAAATCTCCCAGCTTTCAGCCAGCCCCGGCTCCATCTTGGTGCCCAGGTTGTCCACGCGCACCAGGGTGTCGTAGACGTTGGCAAAGACCCAGGTGTCGCGGTTTTGCGCGCTTTTGATCGGATCGAACGTGGTGCTGTCTTCCCGGCAACCGATGGTGAGAACACCGGCAGCCTGGGCAAGACCGGCGGTCAGCGACCAGGCGGTCAATGTGGCGGCGGCGAGCAACTTCAAGTGGCGCGATTGCATGTCATAACTCCTTGTTTATAACGGCGGTTGTTCAAGAATGGCAGGGGTCAAAGCAAAGGTTCTTCAAGCACGCAACTGTACCGATGCTCGTGCAGGAAATGGGTCGGCGGCAACACCACGGAACACATGGCCTGGGCATACCGGCAACGCGGGTGAAAAGCACAGCCTGTAGGCAAATTCAGCGGGCTCGGCGGCTCGCCGGGCAAGGGCTCTGTGGGCAACGGCCGATGCGGATCGATCTCGGGAATCGCCTGGATCAACGCCGCCGTATACGGGTGACGCGGTGAAGTGAAGACCGCTTCCACCGGCCCCTCCTCGACGATCTGGCCCAGGTACATCACCGCCACGCGGTCGCACAGGCGGCGCACGATGGCCAGATCATGGGCGATGAACAGGATCGCCAGGTTCATGCGCTGTTGCAGCTCCAGCAACAGGTTGATGATTTGCCCCTGGATCGAGACATCCAGTGCCGCCACGCATTCATCGGCAACGATCAAGCGCGGCTCCACCGCCAGCGCCCGGGCGATGCCGACTCGCTGGCACTGGCCGCCGCTGAGGGAGCCGGGCTTGCGAGCGGCCAATTCAGGGCGCAGGCCGACCAGCTCGAGTAATTCGTCGACACGCCGCGCGATCTGCTGCGGCGCGACTTTGTGCTGCACCCGCAACACTTCGGCAAGGGTTTCGCCGATGGTGTGGCGTGGGTTCAGCGCGGCATACGGGTCTTGGAAGATCATCGCGGTTTCATGGCGCAGGCGGGCGATGTCGACGGCGCTGCCGTGGGCCATGTCGATGCCGTCAAACAGCACCTGCCCGGCGCTGATCGGGTTGAGGTGCAGAATCGCCCGGCCGAGGGTACTTTTGCCGCTGCCGGATTCGCCCACCAGCCCCAGGGTCTCGCCCGCCGCCAGGTTCAGCGACACACCGTTGACCGCCCTCACCCACTGTTTGTGCAGGCCGAACATCCCGCTGCCGGACGCGGCAAACCGCACCTCCAGGTCCTTGATCTGCAACAGGCTCATGGGCGATCTCCCAACGGATAGTGACAGGCCACCCGCGCACCTTCCGGCAAGCGTTCGCGACACAGGCTGCCGACTTGCGGGCAACGCGGGTGGAAGCGGCACCCGACGGGCAACGCATCGAGCAACGGCGGCTGGCCAGCAATGGTGCGCAGCAAGGCGTGGCCGCTGCTGTGGGCCGGCTGGCAATCGATCAGCCCCGCGGTGTAAGGGTGTCGGGGATGGGCGAGCAACTCGTATTTACTGGCGTGCTCGCACAGGCGCCCGGCGTACATCACCGCGATGGAGTCGCAGGTTTGCGCCACCACGCCGAGGTCGTGGGTGATCATGATGATCGACAAGCCACGCTGGTCGCGCAGCTCCAGCAACAGCCGCAGGATTTGCGCCTGCACGGTCACATCGAGGGCCGTGGTGGGTTCGTCGGCAATCAGCACTGTCGGGTTGCAGCCCAATGCCACGGCGATCATGGCGCGCTGGCGCATGCCGCCGGAAAACTCGTGGGGGTAGTTGTCGACCCGCGCCTGGGGATCGGGAATGCCCACTTGGCGCAACACCTCGATGGCTTGCCGGCGCGCGTCTTTTTTCGACGCGCCTTGATGCAGGCGGATGCCCTCGGCGATCTGTTCGCCGATACGCATCAGCGGGTCGAGGTGGCTGCTGGGGTTCTGGAAGATCATGCCCAATTGCCCGCCACGGATTGCGCGCATGCCTGCGTCGTCCAGTGGCAGCAAGTCCTGGCCGGCCAGGCGCACCGCGCCGCCCTGCACGCGCAGGTTGGGCGACGGCAACAGGCGGATCAGCCCGCGACAGGCCATGGTCTTGCCCGAGCCGCTTTCGCCCACCAGGCCGAGGATCTCGCCTTCGGCCAGGTCGAAGGAGATGCGGTCGACCAGGGTCACGTCGCGCCCGGCATTGTTGGCGATCACGCTCAGGTCGCGCACTTGCAGCAGGCTCATGGGCGCTCTCCCAACACTTGCGCCACGCCATCGGCCAGCAGGCTGAAGCCCATGGCCAGGGTCACAATGGCCAGCCCCGGAAAAGTACAGATCCACCAGGCGGTGGTAATGAAGGCCTGCCCTTCGGCGACCATCGTTCCCCACTCGGCGGTCGGCGGTTGCACGCCCAGGCCCAGGTAACTCACCGCTGCGCCGTTGAGCAGCACCAGCACCGCGTCAGACATGGAAAACACAATCGAGCCAAACATCGCATTCGGCAGCAAGTGCCGGAACAGAATGCGCCCATGGCCAAAGCCGAGGCTTTTGGCCGCCAGGGCGAAGTCACTTTCCTTGAGCACCAGGATCTGCGAGCGGATCAACCGCGCATACGACACCCAGCCCACCAACGCCATGGCGATATAGAAACTCTTCAAGCCCGGACCAAGGATGGCCATGATTGCCAGCATCAACACCAGGAACGGGAACGCCAGGATCACGTCGATGACGCGCATGCAGACGCTGTCGAAACGTCCGCCGATATAGCCGGAGACCGCGCCGATAAAGGTACCGATCATGAACGGGAAGATCACCCCGACAATCGCCAATTGCAGGTCGATGCGTGCGCCCCAGATCACCCGCGAGAGAATATCGCGGCCATAATTATCCGTACCGAAGGGATGGCCCAGGCTCGGCCCGAGCAAGCTGAGATCGGTGTTCTGCGCGATCGGGTCGAACGGCGCGAGCCACGGCGCAAACAACGCCAGGCCCAGCCACGTCAACAGAATCAGCAAGCCCCACGCGGCGGTCAGCCGCCCGTCGCGCAAGCCAAAGCGCAGGCGCAGGCGCCATGGCGCGATCAGTGGACGAGTGCTCATTGCATCTTCACCCGTGGGTCGAGGGCGACGGTCACCACATCCGCGACGAAGTTGACCACCACCGTCGCACAGGCCAGCACCATGGCCACGCCCTGCACCACCATGTAGTCGCGGGTAAAGATGCCGCGCACCAGTAACTGGCCGATGCCGGGAATGGCGAACAGGCTTTCGATAACCACCGTGCCGCTGATCAGCCAACCGATATTCACCGCCAGCAGGTTGACCGTCGGCACCAGGGAATTGGGCAGTACATGCCGGCGAAACACCGCCGCTTCCGACAACCCGCGCGCCCGGGCAGCGGTGACATGGTCCGCCTGCAACTCCATCAACATGCTCGCCCGCAGGTTGCGCACCAGCACCGCCGACAGGGCCAGGGCGATGGTCAGGCACGGCAGGACCATATGGTGCGCCTTGTCCAGCCAGGTGCGACCGTAGCCGGACACCGGAAACAGGCCCCATTGCACGCTAAGCAGCAGGATCAGCATCAACCCCAGCCAAAATGCCGGCATGCCCAGGCCGACGGTGGTGAACACGCGGATCAGGTTGTCCGCCCAGCCGCCTTTGCGCCGCGCCGCGACGGTGGCCAGCGGCACTGCGATCAGCAGCGCCAGCAGCACACTGCCGAGCACCAGCACCAGGGTCGGCTCGATACGGGTGACGATCAGCTTCAACGCATCGACCTTGTACAACAGCGATTGGCCGAGGTCGCCCTTGAGCAGGTTTTTCAAGAAGTAAAAATATTGCAGCCACAGCGGCTGGTCGAGCCCGAACTGTGCGCGGATCTTCAGCAACGCATCCGGCGTGCTGCGCGAGCCGAGCAGCGCGCGCGCCGGGTCACCGGGAATCGAGCGCACCAGCACGAAGGTGATCAGGCTGATGCCGAACAGCACCGGCAGCAATTGCAGCGGCCGGGTCAGCACGAAGCGGTAGCGCGCCAGGTTCATCCGTCAGCCTCGGTGACGAGCGAGGAAGTCCAGCAGTACCGGGAAGTACGCCTGGGGCTCTTCGTAAAATGGCATATGGCTGCTGTTGCGGAACACATGCAATTCGGCGTGCCGGGCGGCCAGTTTCATGCGCAGGGCGCAGGCCGGGGTGAGCTCGTCGTGCTGGCCGGTGGTGATCAGCATCGGCATGTTGAAATCGGCCATCTCGGCGATGCGGTTCCAG
The DNA here is from genome assembly GCF_024519615.1 of Pseudomonas sp. Pse79. Taxonomy (NCBI): domain Bacteria; kingdom Pseudomonadati; phylum Pseudomonadota; class Gammaproteobacteria; order Pseudomonadales; family Pseudomonadaceae; genus Pseudomonas; species Pseudomonas sp. Pse79. The sequence continues at coordinate 7,642 of NZ_JALJRR010000003.1, read as the reverse complement.
TCCTTGAGGTTGCCGATATACAGAAATTCGTTGGGGCCCTGCATGGTTGCGTAGGGGCCCATGTTCCAGTCGTCGAGGGAGCGCCGGAGCGGCGCCGGCCATTCGTCCAGGCGGCACACATGGCGATAATTGAGCAAGGTGATCGCGGCCTGGTACTGCGGATGATCCAGCGTCCCCATGGCTTCATGGCGCTGCATCATCGCCACAGTTTCGCTGCCGAGGGCGCCGCGCAGGCGTTCGAGTTCCTGGGAGAGGTGCGGAATGTCGCCGACGGTGTTTTCCAGGATCAGGCTTTTCAGCGCATCGGGGTAATGGATGGCGTATTCGATGCCCAGCCAGCCGCCCCAGGAATGCCCGAGCAAATGCACACGGCCCAGGCCCAGGGTTTGGCGCACGGTTTCGACTTCTTCGACATAACGGCCGATTTCCCACAGGGAAACATCGGTCGGTCTGGCTGAAGCACCGGTGCCAAGCTGGTCGAATGCAACCACTCGCAGGTCATGCTCTTTGAGCCAGCCATGGGCGTCGCGCAAATAGTCACACGGTAGCCCTGGCCCGCCGTTGAGGCACAACAGCACCTCATCGCCTTCGCCAAAGCTGTAGACCGCGAGGTCATGGCCATCGACTTGCACGGTGTACTGCTGGTCGGGGGCTATTTCACGCCACATGCATACGTTCCTTGTGTGGTATCGGCCTGGCGGGTTGCGGCCGCTTATGAGGCCATAAGCTACCGAGGATGCCGTGCATCCATAACCTAGTATTTCTTATAGGTTTGGCCTGGCAGTCCTTCGCCGGGGCGTGGCATTCTACTTGCAGCAAGTCGAGATTCATATGAATTCGGGAGCAGAACGGATGCTGGCCAAGCTAACTGCCTTCAATCACCGTCTCATGCCGGGCAGGAGCCTGGACGAGCAGATGGACAACGCGTTTATCCTAGCCCAACAGTTGGGTTTCGATGCGCTGGTGTATGACTACTCGCCAGTGCCCATCGACCTCAACGGCACGTTGATCACACCTTCGGTGCTACAACTGCGCAACACGCCTTCCGATTGGCATGCCTTGTGGTGCGGCGAAGGGTTCTACCAGATCGATCCGGTGCAGCACCTGGCCTTGAATACGGTGTCGCCGTTTGTCTGGTCCTACGAGGCCAAGGCGCAGACGGCGCTGCAGAAGATCATCGACCCGTGCCACGCCCCCGTTTCGTCTTACCTGCATGACCAGCAACTGACCTGCGGCGTCAGCGTGCCGATTCATCTGCCCCGGGGCGGCTTCGCATCGTTGACCGGCTTGCGCACCGGCAAGGCGCATACGGTGCTGGAGGACGCGCAACAGAGCTTGTCGGATTTCGGCCTGATTTCCCATGCCCTGCAGGAAGCGGCCTACCCACTGTTCAGCAATGAACTACGCACCTACCCGCATATCCGTCTGACCAAACGCGAGCGCGAGTGCCTGAAATGGGCCGCCGACGGCCTGACCGCCGCCGAAATCGCCACGCAGCTGAGCCGCTCGCTGGCGGTCGTCACCCTGCATCTTGCCTCGGCAATGCACAAACTGGGGGCGAAAAATCGCGTACAGGCCGTGGTGCGCGCCACTCATTACCGCTTGCTGGAAGATTGACCCTTCGGCAAAACCTAGCTGTTTTGCTAGTTACCTAAACGTCGCGTGCCGATTATCGTGTCCCTGATACTTTTTTTTCAAAGCAGGATACGAAATGGAATTCATCGAAAAAGTCCGCGAAGGGTTTGCGCCCTTCGGCCCCTATCAGACCTGGTATCGCGTCACCGGCGACCTGGCCTCGGGCCGTACACCGCTGGTGATCATCCACGGCGGTCCCGGCTGCACCCATGATTACGTCGATGCCTTCAAGGACGTCGCCGCCAGTGGTCACGCCGTCATCCACTACGACCAACTGGGCAACGGCCGCTCCACGCACTTGCCCGACAAAGCCCCGTCCTTCTGGACTGTCAGCCTGTTCCTCGACGAACTGAACAACCTGCTGGACCACCTGCAAATCAGCCAGGACTACGCGATTCTCGGGCAATCCTGGGGCGGCATGCTCGGCAGCGAACACGCGATTCTGCAACCCAAGGGCCTGCGTGCGTTTATCCCGGCCAACTCGCCCACCTGCATGCGTACCTGGGTCAGCGAAGCCAACCGCCTGCGTCAGTTGCTGCCCGAAGGCGTGCATGAAACCTTGCTCAAGCATGAAGCCGCCGGCACCTACCAGGACCCGGAATACCTCGCCGCCTCGCGGATTTTCTACGACCAGCACGTCTGCCGGGTCAACCCATGGCCGGACGAGGTTGCGCGCACGTTCGCCCAGGTCGATGCAGACCCGACCGTGTACCACGCCATGAGCGGCCCGACCGAGTTCCATGTGATCGGCAGTTTGAAGGACTGGAACGTGATTGGCCGTCTGTCGGCAATCAGGGTGCCGACCCTGGTGATTTCCGGCCGGCATGACGAAGCCACGCCGCTGGTGGTCAAGCCGTTCCTGGATGAAATCGCGGATGTGCGCTGGGCGCTGTTTGAAGACTCCAGCCACATGCCCCATGTCGAAGAGCGCCAGGCGTGCATGGGGACAGTGGTGAAGTTTTTGGATGAGGCCTGTTCAGTGCCGCACAAGGCCCTCAAAGCAAGCTGACGAGCAATGTGGCAGCGGGCCTGCTCATGATGGCGGTGGTTCAGTCAGCGCCTGACCGCCATCGCGAGCAAACCCGCTGCCACCGTTTTAAACCTCGCTGGTCTCGGCCTTCGCGGTTTTTCTCGGCACTTCGGCCACCAGTGGAATCTCCTTGCCTTCGGCATCGAACAGCTTGCCGCCCCTGAAGTAATCGCCTTCGCGCAAGACGGCCACATCCTGGAAACACAGGCTGCGCTCAGTCCCGGCCACAAACACCGACTGCTGGTCCGAATTGCCGGCGGTGAAGTGGTTGAACGCCAGGTTCAGCAAGATCGCCATGATCGCCGACGAACTGATGCCCGAATGGAAAATGGTCGCGAACCAGCTGGGAAAATGATCGTAGAAGCTCGGCGCGGCAATCGGGATCATGCCGAAACCGATGGACGTGGCCACGATGATCAGGTTCATGTTGTTGCGGTAATCCACCTTGGACAGTGTGCGAATACCGCTGGCCGCCACGGTGCCGAACAACACGATCCCGGCACCGCCCAACACCGAGGTCGGCACTGCCGCAATCACCCGCCCCATGAACGGCAGCAGGCCGAGGACGACCAGGAACAACCCGCCCGTCGCGACCACAAAACGACTTTTCACCCCGGTGACCGCCACCAGGCCGACGTTCTGGGCGAACGCGCTCTGGGTAAACGAACCAAAGATCGGCGCGAACAGGCTCGACAGCATGTCGGCACGCAAGCCATTGCCCAGGCGTTTGGAGTCGACTTTGGTGTCGATGATCTCGCCCACGGCCAGGATGTCCGCCGAAGTCTCCACCAGCGTCACCATCACCACAATGCACATGGAAATGATCGCGGCCACATGGAAGGTCGGCATGCCGAAATGGAACGGTGTGGGGAAGCCGAACATCGGCCCCTGGGTCACGCCGGAAAAGTCCGCCATGCCCAGGAACACCGCAATCACGGTGCCGATCACCATCGCCAGCAGGATCGATAACCGCGAGATCGTCGCGCTGCCGATCTTGCTCAGCAACAACACCAGCAACAGGGTCAACGCGGCCAGGCCGACGTTCGCCATGCTGCCGAAATCCGCCGCGCGGCTGTTGCCGCCCATGGCCCAGCGTGCGGCCACCGGCATCAGCGTCAGGCCGATGGTGGTGATCACAATGCCGGTCACCAACGGCGGGAAAAACTGGGTGATCCGCGAGAACACCGGCGTGATCAGCAGCCCGATAAACGACGCAGCCATCACCGCCCCGAGAATCGCCGGCACCCCACCGGCGCCATCACTGCCGACAATCGCCACCATCGTCGCCACGCCGGCAAACGACACGCCCTGCACCAGCGGCAACTGACAACCAAAGAACGGCAGGCCAAGGGTTTGCAACAACGTGGCCAGGCCGCCGGCAAATAGCGACGCGGCGATCAACAGGCCGATATCCGCCGGCGACAACCCGGCCGCCTGGCCGACGATCAACGGTACGGCAACGATGCCGCCGTACATGGTGAGCACATGCTGCAGGCCGTAAGCCATGTTGGCGGCGACGCCGAGATTCTCATCTTCGGGTCGTTGCGATGACGCCTTCGGGATAGTCATGGTGAGGGGTTCTCTGTTTTTGTTGTGGCGCCACTGTATGCAATACCGAGACTAGATGTCCATAGAGTTGTATACAATCATTCGAACAAGATACCCTCCACCGGCGTTACAAAAACAATCCGGCCGTCATGAGCCAGAACGCCATAGGACCTAAAACAATGAAAAAGGCATTACAGGGCGCAACCGTTGCATTGACCCTCCTCGGCGGCGGGGAGGCTGTCGCGCTGGAATGGATGAACAACAGCGTAGGATTTCGCTACGGCCAGCAATTCACCAACCCGAACAACCCCGACGCATTCAGCAAGCGCATCTACAGCGTCACCCACGCCAGTGGCTACCAGTACGGCAGCAACTTTCTGAACCTCGATGTGTTTTTGTCCGACAGCCGCGACCCGCGCAAGGGCACCGACCACGGCGGCAGTGAGGTGTATGCGGTATACCGACACCAGTTGTATGCCTCTCGCGTTTTCGATACGCCGCTGGGCACCGGGTTGATCAAGGACTACGCCCTGACCCTGGGCTTCGATGCCAACCGCAACAACAACTTTGCCTCGGCGAAAAAACGCGCGCTGGTGCTCGGCCCGACCTTGAAGTTCAACACCGTCGGCGTATTGGACCTGAGCCTGATGTATTACAAAGAACGCAATCACAGCGGGATTCCCGGCGCGAAAGAGTCGGACCATACCTTCGACGACACCTACATGCTCAACCTGACGTGGATGCGTCCGTTCGAGATCGGCAGCCACGCGGCCAAGTTCCAGGGGTTTATCAACCATGTCGGCAACAAGGGCGAGGACTTCCACGGCCGCGATACCGCAGCGGAAACGCTGATGCGTAGCGCGCTGATGGTCGCGGTGCGACCCGGCAAGCGCGTAACGCCGAACCTGTACCTCGGAGTGGGCTACGAGTACTGGCATAACAAGTTCGGCGTGGACGGCGGTCGGGGCAGTCGCACGTCGACACCCACGCTGAATATGGAAGTGACGTTCTAGGATCTACCGCTCAAGACACTGAAAAAGCCGCAATCAAGTGTGGGGGTTGGCTTGCCTGCGATCGCATCGGCTCGGTAAACCTGATGCAGCGCAGGCAATCCAGCACCCACCTGTCAGATCAAGCATTCGCCAATTGCGAATCATCGGTTTTCGGCCGCGCCAACCAGTAACCCAGCACCGCCAGCGGCGCGGTCGCCAGCATCACGATCACGGTGATCAGCAGCGGCTGCTCGAGCATCGACGACACCAACAGGCTGCTGAGAAAACACAGGCCCAGTTGCAGGGTGTTTTGCAGCGCCGCTGCCTTGCCGGAATTTTCCGCAAACGGCATCAGCGCATTCGCCACCACGATGGGATAACTGGCGCCGTTGACCAGCGCCATCAGGCAGAACGGGATCAGCAAGGTGGTCAGGGTCGGCACGCTCAAGGTGGCGACCAGGTACAACGCCAGCATGCTGATGCAGTAGGCCACCAGCAGCCAGGGCAACAGCGTCTTGCCCTGGAATCGCTGCAACGCGCTGCGGCAGCTGTAGCCTCCGATCAGGAACGCGAGGGTCGGCAGCACATAACTCAGGCCGATGTCATTCGGGCTGTAGCCCATATCGCCGAGGATGAACGGCGAGGCGGTCAACCAGGCGAAGAAACTGGCGGAGCAGGCAGCAAAGATCATGACGTTGCCGGTGAACACGCGCGAGCCGAGCAGTTGTCCATAACCGAGGCGCGTCGGTTCGCCTTCCTCCGCCAGCCGTTTCGGCGCCGTGCGCAGGAACAGAGTCGGCAGCAGCAACAGCAGCGACACGCCCAGCAACACCGCGAAAATCGCCTGCCAGCCAAAGTGATTCAGCACCATGGCCCCCAACAGCGGCGCCAGGGCCGGCGACAACGACATCAGCGGCATGATGCTGGCGAACACGCGGTGAGCCTTGTCGGCCGGGTAGCGGTCAATCACCAGTGCCTGCCAGCTCACGGCGGCGGAACACACGCCAATCGCCTGGATAAAACGCAGTGCCAGCAGTTGCGTGGCGGTCTCGACCCAGAACATGCCGACGCAACCCAGCACGAACAGGCTCAGGCCCGTGAGCAGGATCGGTTTGCGCCCCAGTCGGTCAGACAACGGCCCCCACAACAACTGCCCCACGGCAAAGCCCGCGAGGAAAATACTCAAGCTGGCGCCCACCGCGCCCGCGCCGATGTGTAATTGCTCGCCCATGGCGCCGAACGCCGGCAAGTACATGTCCATGGCGAGATAACCGAGCATGCTCAGCCCCGCCAGGTACCAGGTGAAACCAAAAGAATTTTTCATTGAAGCCTTGTTGAACCTGCCATCAAACTATTTGCTGACTGCTGCCCATTATGAAGCTGGCAGCCTCTCTGTGAAGCGATAATAATTGGACACTTCTATCAATTAATTTGAAGGCAACCGCCATGTGGTCCGAATACTCCCTGGATGTGGTCGATGCCGTCGCACGCCATGGCAGCTTCAGCGCCGCCGCCCAGGAATTGCACCGCGTGCCGTCGGCCATCAGCTACACGGTGCGTCAGTTGGAAGAGTGGCTGGCCGTGCCCTTGTTCGTGCGGCGCCATCGCGACGTCGAGCTCACCGCGGCCGGCCGTCTATTTATAGACGAAGCCCGCGGCGTGATGAAAACCATGCTCGGTACACGGCGCCTGTGCCAGCAAGTGGCCAATGGCTGGAGCGGCCAGTTGAAGGTCGCGGTGGACTCCATCGTCAAACCCCAGCGCTGCCGGCAGTTGGTGCTGGATTTCTATCGGCAGTTCCCTGACGTGGAATTGCTGCTGGAGTACGAGGTGTACAACGGCGTGTGGGACGCCCTCGCCGATGAGCGCACCGACATCGTGATCGGCGCCACCAGCGCGGTGCCGGTGACGAGTCACTTCACATTTCGCGATATGGGCCTGTTGAACTGGTTGTGCGTGGTCAGCGCGAAACATCCGCTGGCGGCGCAGGATGGTTTGCTCAGTGACGATCAACTGCGCCCGTTCGCGTCCCTGTGCATGACCGATACCTCGCGCAACCTGCCCAAGCGCGATACTTGGACCCTGGATAACCAGCGCCGGCTGGTGGTACCGAACTGGGCCTCGGCCATTGACTGCCTGCGCGACGGCCTGTGCGTCGGCATGGCGCCGGCGCATCAGGTGTTGCCGTGGATCGAACGCGGTGAGCTGGTCGCGCTGCAACTGCGCCGGCCGTTCCCGGCCAGCCCGTCATGCGTGGCCTGGGCACAGAACAAACTGTCCCCGGCGATGAGTTGGTTGCTGGACTACCTGGGGGATAGCGAGACGATGAACCAAGAGTGGTTGAATGGGAGTGACCACTGAAGATCACCGGAATCCCCTGTAGGAGGGGGCTTGCCCCGGTACAGACCGGAGACATCCTTTACGTTTGAAACCGGAG
>NZ_JALJRR010000039.1:0-35395 GCF_024519615.1 Pseudomonas sp. Pse79 | reverse complement strand
GCATGATCCGCCATGTGATCGCCGGGGTGCTGATCCTGGCGATCATCGAGAACGCAATGAACCTGAAGAACATCGACACCTTCTACCAGTACGTGATCCGCGGCTCGATCCTGCTGCTGGCGGTGGTGATCGACCGCATGAAACAACGCTGAGCCCCTTCCTCGGCATTAGCGGAAGAACTCGCCGGGAGTGGCGTCGAATTGCTGGCGAAACGCGTTGATAAACGCCGACGTGGATTCATACCCGCACGCCAACGCCACATCCGTCACCCGCTCGCCTTGCTCCAGGGCGGGCAGGGCGCCGAGCAGGCGCAAGCGCTGGCGCCAGGCGCGGAAGGTCAGCCCGGTGTCACGCAAAAACAGGCGGCTGAGGGTCTTCTCGCTGACCCCCAGCTTGCGGCTCCAATCCCCCAGCGTGGTGGGTTGCTCCGGGTGCAGCTCCAAACTGCGATAGATCTGCCGCAAGCGCGGGTCGAGGGGCAACGGCAGCATCAAATCCACCTGGGGCGCCGCCGCCAGTTGGTCCAGCACCACCTGGGCCAGCCTGCCGTCCGGGCCCTCTTCGGCATATTCCACCGGCAGTTCGCTGAAGCGGCGGATCAACTCGCGCAACAAACTGCTCACCTCCAACACCTGGCAACGTTCGTCCGCCCAGGCGGTGACGCTGCAATCCAGATACAGGCTGCGCATCTCCGTGTGCGGCGAGCTGTAGACCCGGTGCGGCATGCCCGCCGGAATCCACACCGCGCGCTGTGGCGGCGCGACGAAGCGGCCGACGCTGGTCTGGATCTCCAGCACCCCGGAAATTGCGTAGGACAACTGCACCCACGGATGGCTGTGCCGACGGGTCAAGGCGCGGTTGGGCAAGGATTCGGTGCGTCCGTACACCGGGCGTGGCAGGCTGGAAAGCCCGGGCACGCTGCGGCGGACGGTCTTGTCATGTCCTTTAGGCGGCATTTACTGGCTCATTGGCGTTAGTCGGTAATAAAGCGTTACGTTAGAGTCGCGATGACGTTCTTGGCAACCCCGGAAGATCCTGCTTATGACTCGCCCGCGTTTTCTGCCCGACAATTTCACCCTGACCCTGATTGCCACCGTGCTCCTTGCGTCCTTGCTGCCCGCCAGCGGCCAGACCGCCGTGGCTTTCGGCTGGGTGACCAACCTGGCCATCGCGCTGTTGTTTTTCCTGCACGGCGCCAAGCTGTCGCGCCAGGCCATCGTCGCCGGGGCCGGGCACTGGCGCCTGCACCTGCTGGTGTTCAGCCTGACTTTTGTGCTGTTCCCATTGCTGGGCCTGGCGCTCAAACCGCTGTTGTCGCCGCTGATCGGCAAAGACTTGTACATGGGCATGCTCTATCTGTGCGCGTTGCCGGCCACGGTGCAGTCGGCGATTGCCTTTACGTCCCTGGCGCGCGGCAATATCCCGGCGGCGATCTGCAGCGCGGCGGCGTCGAGCCTGTTCGGGATCTTCCTCACGCCGTTGCTGGTGACGCTGTTGCTGAATGTCCACGGCGAGAGCGGTTCGACCGTCGACGCCATCCTGAAAATCAGCGTGCAACTGCTGTTGCCGTTCATCGCCGGGCAGATCGCCCGCCGCTGGATCGGCGAGTGGGTCGGCCGCAACAAGGCCTGGCTGAAGTTCGTCGACCAGGGCTCGATCCTGTTGGTGGTCTACGGCGCGTTCAGCGAAGCGGTCATCCAAGGCATCTGGCAGCAGATTCCGCTGTGGGAGCTGGGCGGCCTGGTGGTGGCCTGCTGCGTGTTGCTCGCCCTGGTATTGCTGGCGTCCACGCTGCTGGGCAAGGCTTTCGGCTTTAATCAGGAGGACCGCATCACCATCCTGTTCTGCGGTTCGAAGAAAAGCCTGGCGACCGGGGTGCCGATGGCCCAGGTGCTGTTCGCCGGGGCGACCATGGGTGTGTTGATCCTGCCGTTGATGCTGTTTCACCAGATCCAGTTGATGGTGTGTGCGGCGTTGGCGCAACGTTATGCGCAGCGCCCGGAAAGCATTCCGCAATTGATGGGGCAGGTGGACCCGTGATCGGTCTATCAGACATTTCTTAAAGCGACGAAAGGCCTAAAGCCTGCGTCAAAACGGACGACTCACTTCTTGTCAACCCAAGAAGGAGCGTCGACATGAACGTTATACGTTTGTCACTGGTTACAGGCTTCCTCGCTGTATGGACGGGGACGTGCATGGCGGCGCCGCAGGGTGGCGTCGTCCGATTCTACGGCAGTATCGTCGAGCCGGGCTGCACCACGACGGCGGCGAGCGGCTCGATAATGGACTTGAAAGGCTGCCCGCAGGCCAGTCGCGGCAACCAGCTCGCGGTGCAGCCGGTCCGCAGCGTCAAGGCGGTGGGCGCGCCCAACGCCTATGTGCGGTTGATGGCCGACACCCCCAACGGACGTTATTACGACCAGCGGTATGTCCTGGTGGACGCTTTCGATAAGCCCATTCAGACGGGTAGCTACTTGATCACCCTGACCTCGCCCTGATCGATCCGCAGGTGATTTGCCCCGGATGAGCGTCAACAGCCGCCCGAGAAACCTATAGAATGCTCGGCGGCGGCGCTTGTCCTGGGTGGCCGTTTGATCATCGTCAGAGTGCCGCGCCCTTCAATGAGCCTTTCAACCGCAACGCCCCGTGCCAACTGGCAACCGGTCATCGCCCTCGCGCTGGCCGCCTTTGTGTTCAATACCACCGAATTTGTGCCCGTCGGCCTGCTCAGCGCCATCGGCGCCAGCTTCGACATGCCCATTGCCAGCGTCGGCCTGATGCTCACCATCTATGCCTGGATCGTGTCGCTGACCTCGCTGCCGGTGATGCTGCTGACGCGCAACATCGAACGGCGCAAGCTGCTGATCGTGTTGTTCGGCCTGTTCATCGCCAGTCATATCCTCTCCAGCGTCGCCACCAGCTTCGGCCTGCTGATGGTCAGCCGGATCGGCATCGCCTTGTCCCATGCGCTGTTCTGGTCGATCACTGCGTCCCTCGCGGTACGCCTGGCGCCGGCCGGCAAACAGGTGCAAGCCCTCGGCCTGTTGGCCACCGGCACGTCGCTGGCGATGGTGTTGGGCATTCCCCTGGGCCGCCTGCTGGGCGAAGCGATGGGCTGGCGCACCACGTTCCTGGTGATTGCGGCCTTCGCCGCCGGCCTGGTGTTCTGGCTGGCGCGCACCTTGCCGCTGTTGCCGAGCCAGAACTCAGGCTCCCTGCGCAGCCTGCCGCTGCTGTTCAAGCGCCCGGCGCTGGTGGCGCTGTACGTGCTCACCGCCATGGTGGTCACCGCGCAATTCACCGCCTACAGCTATATCGAACCGTTTGTCGAACGTGTCGCTGGCCTGAGCGGTAACGTCGTGACCCTGTTCCTGCTGGTGTTCGGCGGCGCGGGCATCATCGGCTCGCTGTTGTTCAGCCTGGTACACCGCTTCAACCCGCATCTGTTCGTGGTCGGCGCGGTGTTCCTGCTGGGCGCGTGCCTGGCACTGATGCTGCCGTTGAGTGGGGCCGAATCCTACCTCGTCGGCCTGAGCGTGTTCTGGGGCATGGCGATCATGGGATTCGGCCTGGCCATGCAGTCCAAGGTCCTGGTGCTCGCCCCGGACGCCACCGACGTGGCCATGGCGATGTTCTCCGGCATCTACAACATCGGCATCGGCGGCGGCGCGTTGCTGGGCAGTTGGGTCGGCAGCCACTTCGGCTTCGCCTGGATCGGCGCGGCGGGCGGGTTGCTGGCGGCGCTGGCGTTGATCGGTTATTGCCTGGCGATCCGACGGTTCGGTCAGGGTGTCGCGCGCGACTGAAATCAGACAAGTCTTACAGGGCACTTTGATGCCTGTTGCTACCGTCTCCCAGGACCTCCCACATCCTGTGGTGACGGCGATCACCATGCCCTTCGATCAGGGCCGTGGTGTTTGAAAAGCAATGGAGTCGATTGTGCAAAAGCGTTTGACCGCAGAGTTTGCAGGTACCTTCTGGTTGACGTTCGGCGGGTGTGGCAGTGCCATCCTGGCGGCGGCATTCCCGGCGCTGGGGATCGGGTTTCTGGGGGTGTCCCTGGCGTTCGGGCTCACCGTGCTGACCATGGCCTACGCGGTGGGCGGTGTTTCCGGCGGGCATTTCAACCCGGCGGTGACCATCGGCCTATGGGCCGGGCGCCGCGTTCCCTGCGCCGATGTGCTTCCTTACATCGCCGCCCAGGTCGCGGGTGCGATTGCCGCCGCCGCCGCGCTGTATGTAATTGCCAGCGGGCAGCCGGGTTTTGAAACCGGTGGTTTTGCCGCCAACGGCTATGGCCCGCTGAGCCCCGGCCAGTTCGACATGAAGGCGGCGTTGCTGGCCGAACTGATCGCTACGTTCTTCTTTGTCCTGATCATCATGCGCGTGACCGCACCGGGCGCGGTTGCCGGCTTTGCGCCGATTGCCATCGGCCTGGCGCTGACTTTGATTCACCTGATCCTGATCCCCGTGACCAACACCTCGGTCAACCCGGCGCGCAGCACCGGGCCGGCGTTGTTCGCCGGGGTCGAGTACCTCGCGCAACTCTGGGCGTTCTGGCTGGCGCCGATTGCCGGCGGGGTGTTGGGGGCGTTGGCGGCGCGCGGGTGGGAGGCGCGCAGCCCGGCTTGAATCGAAAAAGGGGGGAATCAAGCGCATTCCCCCTGCATCACTTCCAGGTCTGCACGTCCTGTGCATCCACCACCTTGAAGAACGCATCCGCGATCTTCTGCTGCTCAGCCAACTGATCGATCGTCCCCGGTTACAGGTGCGGTTTCACCCATTTCCCGGCCTGTACCCACTGCGCGTACACCCCCGATAAATACTGTTCCGATCTGAGCTTAGGGCGCTTTTTGTGCGTTTCGAGGCATCGGGCATAACCATAGAATTATATGGTTCTTTCATAATTGTGGATGATTAATATAATCAAATTGTAGTTTTGTCGCGAGTGCCCTGCATGACGCAAGGCGCGCAATCTACCTAGCGAACACAATCATGGGAGTTTTTGCATGGCCGCTTTCGATCCTTTAACCCGCCGCCGCCTCCTGGGCATGGCCGGTATTACCCTGGCCAGCCCCTTGCTGCTGTCGCTGCCCCGCCTGGGCTTCGCCGCCGACGAGCACGCCGCGCACCACACGCCCCAGGAGCCCGCCGGCACCGGTGAGTTCATCCGCCTGGATGCGCCTCGCGCGCTGAAACTGGCGGTCAACCTGAATGCCGTGTGCCTGGCCCCGGTGGTGATCGCCCACGGTCAAGGTTTCTTCAAACAGCACAACCTGGATGTGGAACTGGTCAACTTCGGCAATTCCACCGAGGTGCTGCTGGAAGCCATCGCCACCGGCAAGGCCGACGCCGGTGTGGGCATGGCGCTGCGTTGGCTCAAGGCCTTGGAGCAGGGCTTCGACGTCAAGCTGACCGCCGGCACCCATGGCGGCTGCCTGCGTTTGCTCAGCGCGGCGAACGGCGGCGTAAGCACACTCGAAGCCCTCAAGGGCAAGACGATCGGCGTGACGGACATGGCCAGCCCGGACCGCAATTTCTTCTCGATCCTGCTCAAGAAGCACGGCATCGACCCGGTGCGCGACGTCGAATGGCGCCTGTACCCGGCCGACCTGCTCGGCACCGCCCTGGAGCGCGGCGAGGTGCAGGCGGTCAGCGGCAGCGACCCGTTCATGTATCGCCTGATCAAATCCGGCGTGGCGCGGGAACTGTCCACCAACCTGGTGGAGGCCTACGCCAACCTCAGCTGCTGCGTGGTCGGTGTCACCGGCAAGCTGGTGCGCGAAGACAAGCGGGTGGTCGCGGCGCTGACCCAGGCGATCCTCGAAGCTCATGACTATTCCGTGCAACACCCCGAGGTCGTCGCCAAGGGTTTCCAGGCCTATGCGTTGAACACCTCCACCGAAGAAGTCCAGGCGATCCTCCACGACCACACCCACGGCCACCATGCGGTCGGCACCGCGCTGACCGCGGAAATCACCACCTACGTCACCGACCTGAAAACCGTGGAAGTGATCAGCCAGGGCACCGACCCGCTGGCGTTCGCCAAGGAGATCACCGCCGATGTCTTCAGTTGACGCGACCACCCTCAACCCACCCGTGGCGTTCAAGGTCGGGTGGCCGGGCCTGGCGGTGGTCGGCGCCTGGTTGGCCGTGGCGCTGCTGATCAGCTACTGGCCCAATGCGACGCGCGACTGGCCGATGACCCAAGGTTTGGCCCATCTCTGCGTGGGCGTGGCGGCGGTGTTCGGGGTGTCGAGTGTGGCCGGGCGCCGGTTCGCCAGGCTCGGCCTGCGCCTGCGCGGAGCCGCGTCATGGCTGATCGCTTTACCGCTGCTGTTGGGCATTTGGGAGCTGCTCACGGCGAAACTCGCGCTGCTGCCGGTACCGTTCTTCGCGCCGCCCCAGGCCCTGCTCGCGGTGTATGTCGAAGACTACGCGCGCCTGGCCGACAGCCTGCTGCATTCGGCGTTGCTGCTCGGTGCGGGCGTGGCGTTGGGCGCGGCGACCGGGTTTATCGCCGGCGTGGCCATCGGTTGGTCGACGCGTATCGGCTATTGGCTGCATCCGGTGCTGCGCATCCTCGGCCCGGTGCCGTCGACGGCGCTGTTGCCGTTGTGCTTTTTCCTGTTCCCCAGCAGTTGGAGCGCCAGCGTCTTCCTGATCGCCCTGGCCACTTGGTTTCCGGTCACGGTGCTGACCTGGTCAGGCGTGGCCAGTGTCGATAAAGCCTATTACGACGTGGCGCGCACCCTTGGTGCAAAACAGCCTTTCCTGATCTTCAAGGTGGCGATTCCCGCCGCCTTGCCCCATGTGTTCGTTGGCCTGTTCATGGGCCTCGGCGCCTCGTTTTCGACCCTGGTGGTGGCGGAAATGATGGGCGTGAAATCCGGCATCGGCTGGTACCTGCAATGGGCCCAGGGGTGGGCGGCCTACGCGAATATGTATGCAGCGTTGTTAATCATGGCGCTGGCCTGCTCGGGGTTGATCAGCGGCTTGTTCCGGCTGCGCGACCACTTGCTGGCCTGGCAGAAAGGAGCGATGAAATGGTAGCCCTGGCAACCGCAGTAGAAGCCGCGGCGGGATTGGCGCTGCGCATCGAAAACCTGAGCCACGGGTTTGCCTTGGACGGTGAGCATCTGCCGGTGTTGCAGCGGGTTTCGCTGGACGTGGCCGCGGGGGAGTTCGTTGCCTTGCTCGGGCCTTCGGGGTGCGGCAAGTCCACCTTGCTGCGTCTGGTCGCTGGGCTGGAACCGGCGGATTCCGGGCGCTTGCTCGCCGATGGTGAGCCGATCAGCGGCCCGGACCCGAGCCGCGTGGTGGTGTTCCAGGACCCGACCTTGTATCCGTGGCGCCGCGTGTGGGACAACGTCGCCCTCGGCCTCGAAGCCCAGGGCCTGCTCAAGACCCATGCCGCCAAAGTCGATGAAGCCTTGGAAAAAGTCGGCCTCAGCCAATTCGCCCGCGCCTTCCCTCGGCAACTGTCCGGCGGCATGGCGCAGCGGGTTGCGCTGGCCCGTGCGCTGGTGAACCAGCCGCGCCTGCTGATCCTCGACGAGCCCTTGGGCAAACTCGATTCCCTGACCCGCATCACCATGCAAAAGGAGCTGATCGACCTGTGGCAACGCCAGGGCTACACGGCGTTGCTGGTGACCCACGATGTGGAAGAAGCCTTGCTCCTGGCCAACCGCGTGATCGTGTTCAGCGACCGCCCGGCGACCCTGCAGGCGCAATTGACCATCGAGCGGCCATACCCCCGGCACCGCGACGATCCTTATCTGGTGGACCTGCGCCGGCAGATACTTGGCTTGCTGGGGTTGGGGGAGAACTGGTAGGTATGACTTGATCAGTCTGAGCAGCGCCTGGCGACACAATCTATAAAGCTGTCGATGACAAGGGCCGGTATCTGCATTGGGACGAGTTTCGTCGATATCCAGCGCCGGGTCTCAAGAAAGAGGCCGCATGGGCAGCTATCAAGATGTCCCGGGCTTGCGCGAGTAAGACCCTGGAGCTTCGCAGCGAGTGCGGCAGTGCGTTTTTTTGTGCATCACTGACTTTTGTGAGGCGGTTGTTCACGGCGTCGAGTCGTTGACGTCCAGCTTGGGCGGGGCAGTGGCGTCTTCTCCCCAATACCGCGATAACACTCGGTATCTGGTGGACTCCTTGATGATGGAAGAGGCTATATCCAGCGCGCAGTTGGAAGGCGCCGCGACGACTCGTAAAATCGCCAAGGACATGTTGGCCAAGGCGCGCATGCCTCAAGACGATGATGAGCGGATGATCCTCAATCCTGTTCCTCACCTCGCAACTGCACGCTCATCGCCTCGCAACTCTGCGCCCAGTCGCTCAGCCACTGCGGCAGGGGCGGCGATGTTTCGGCCAGCCCCAGCTCCCGCAGGAAATCCGCCGGGGGCAGGGTGCCCTTGGCTGAGCGGAACAGCCCGCGCATCACCACCACGCCGACCACCCGACCCTTGCTGACGAAACGGTGCTCCATCAGGCTCCACTTGTGGTCCCAGCCGAGTATGCGGGTGTGTACCTCGAACACTTCGAACACCTTGAGTTCGCGGCGGAACTTGCCCCAGGTATCGCCCACGATCGGCAGCGCCTTGTTGCGCAGGGCCACGCGAAAAGCGCCAGTGCGCAAGACAAAATCCATCCGGGCAACGTCCGCCAGGGTGAAGTAGCGGCCATTGGTGACATGCCGGTTGAGATCCAGGTCCAGCGGCCATACCCGCATGCGTACCACGGTGGTGGCCAGGCCATGGGCAGGCTTGCGCCAGGGGCGACGGCAGAGCATGTAGAGCAATCGAAACCAGAGATTCATAAAGACGCCACAGAGTTGAACAGTGGCAGCACTGTAAGGGCGCCAAATCGGCTAAGGTAGGTGCGCAAATGACTTATTTAATGCGAAAAGCGCAAAAAGGTCCGTGAATGCACATTACCTTGCTCCTGGCCGATCACTGCTCCGCCGCCAGCGCCACCCTGGCCCTGGAAATGCTCAGCGCCGCCAACCTGTTTGCCGACCATCCGCCCTTCGAGATCGTGGTCGCGTCCCTCGACGGCCAGGCCGTGAATGCCTGGGGCGGGCAGCGTCTGCAAGTGGCCTGTTCGACCGCGCAGATCGCACAGACCGATCTGGTGTTGATCCCCGGCTTTCTCTTCACCTTGAAAGAGGCTTTGCCGACGTTTGCCGCCTTCGGCCCCTGGCTGCGCGAACAGCATGGGCGCGGCGCCGTGCTGGCGTCGATGTGTACCGCCGCCTTTCTGTTGGCGGAAACCGGTGTACTGCAAGGCTTGCGCGCCACCACCCACTGGGCGTTTGCCGAGCTTTTCCGGCGACGCTACGCAGACGTAAGCCTCGATGACGCGCAGATGCTCTGCGAAGAAAACCGCGTGATCACCTGTGGTGGCGCCAGTGCGGCAATGGACTTGATGCTCCACCTGATCCGCCGCTTCGGCTCGCCGGAACTGGCTCACACCTGTGGCAAATACCTGCTGATCGACACGGTGCGGACGGTGCAGTCGGTGTACGCGATGTGGTCGTTGCCCAAGAGCCACGGCGACGCGCAGATACTGCGCGTGCAGCATTGGCTGGAGCAGCACTGCGCCGAGGCGCTGGTGATTGACGAGGTGGCCCGGCACTTTGGTTTTGGGGTGCGCAATTTCAAGCGACGTTTCAAGGATGCCACCGGCTATACACCGATCGCTTATGTGCAGACCCTGCGCCTGGAGCACGCCAAGCAGATGCTGGAGTCGACGCGCATGACCCTCGAAAGCATCACCTATGCGGTGGGCTACGAAGACAGCAACTCGTTCCGGCGCCTGTTCCAGCAGCGGGTGGGGATGCTGCCGGCAGCGTATCGCAAGCGATTTCAGGCCAGTACCCGATAAGCAGGCGAAAAAAAACCGGCTGATCAGGCCGGTTTGGGGTGCCGCGCACACAGCGCGGGGTCAAGCGTTGTTGCCCTGCAGACGATCTGCACCGCCTTCAGCCAGGCCACGTTCCTGCAGACGATCTGCACCGCCTTCAGCCAGGCCGCGTTCTTGCAGACGATCTGCACCGCCTTCAGCCAGGCCACGTTCCTGCAGACGATCTGCACCGCCTTCAGCCAGGCCACGTTCCTGCAGACGATCAGCACCGCCTTCGGCGACACGGTTGCCTTGCAGACGCTCGGCACCGCCTTCGGCGACGCGGTTTTCGTTGAGGCGATCAGCGCCGCCTTCAGCGACGACAGGGTGGGCAAAAGCGTTTGCAGCAAGTACCGAGAAAGCGAGGCTAAGCAAGAGTTGGCGTTTCATGAGAGTGTGCTCCGAGTGTTTGATTAGGGTGTTGCCTGGTGTGGGTTTGATGTTACGCGTTGGTATTTTTAAGAGAACTTCATTGGGCTGATGGTGACTATCGACGCCAGCGATAGCCCGCGTCGGCGGGCTATCGTGCAGCCGTCATGGCATCTGCGGCAGTTCCAGAGGGCGCAGGTCAAATACCAGCACCTCGGCATCGTCACCGTGGCTCAGGCGGATCTGGCGCTCATCGCGCACGCGGGCCCCGTCGCCTTCCTGTAGGCGTTGGCCGTTGATCTCGACGCTGCCGCGGGCCACATGGATGTACACGTGGCGGTCCGGCGCCAGGTCCAGGCTTGCGCTTTCGTCAGCGTTGAACAGCCCGGCATAGACCCGTGCATCCTGGCGCACGTGAAGGGAGCCTTCGGCGCCATCCGGCGAGATGATCAACTGCAAGCGTCCACGTTTCTGCGCTGCGCTGAAGTGCTCCTGCTGATAGCGTGGCTCGGCGCCGGAGACATTCGGTACGATCCAGATCTGCAGGAAATGCACGCCACGGCTCTGGCTATGGTTGAACTCGCTGTGGGCCACGCCGCTGCCGGCGCTCATCAGTTGCACATCGCCGGGGCGGATCACCGAACCGGTGCCCAGGGTGTCCTTGTGTTCCAGGGCGCCTTCGAGCACATAGGAGAAAATCTCCATGTCGCGGTGCGGGTGCTGGCCGAAGCCACGGCCTGCGGCGACGCGGTCATCGTTGATCACCAGCAGGTCGGAAAAACCCTGTTCGGCGGGGTTCCAGTAGTTGGCGAACGAGAAGGTGTGGAACGACTTCAACCAACCGTGATTGGCGGCGCCGCGGTCGGAGGCTTTGCGAAGGGTCAGCATGGTGGTGTCCTCAAGTCAGAGCGGGCTGCGAAATGCAGGGCGCTTGCGTTGAGAAGAAGGTTACTGGTTACTGGAATATTCATTAAGAAGCTGATATCTGAATAACTGTCGCATTGAGGTTGACAGTTTCGGACGTGGCATAATACCCGCTGCCTTCCTTCCTGATGGACGTCTCCCTCTATGAACACCGTGGCCATGGCGCTGTTTCCGGACTTCCTCCTGCTCGACATGGCTGGGCCGCTTGAAGTGTTTTCGATTGCCAACCGCTACCTGCCAGCGGCGCAGCACTATCGGATCCTGATCGTCGGCACCGAGCCCGGCCCGCTGCGTGCGTCCAATGGCGTGGTCGTGCAGCCCGACCTGCTGCTGGCCCAGGCGCACGATGCCTATGACCTGCTGCTGGTGCCCGGTGGTCCCGGTGCCTATAACGAATGCCACCCCGACCTGTTGCCCTGGCTCCAGGCCGCGGCTCCACGCGCGCGGCGCTTCGGCTCGATCTGCACCGGTGCCTTTGTGCTGGGGTATGCCGGGTTGCTCGACGGCCACCGCGTGACCACCCATTGGCATTACACCGAGCGGCTGATCAAGGCCTTCCCTCAGGCCGTTGTCGAAACCGACCGCATCTACCTGCAGGACGGCCGCCTGATCACGTCCGGCGGGGTGACGGCGGGCATCGACCTGGCGCTGTCGGTTGTCGCCCAGGACCACGGCAAGCAGGTCGCGGTGGACGTGGCCAAAGTGCTGCTGGTGGTGATGAAGCGCCAGGGCGGGCAGGCCCAGTTCAGCCCGATGACCGCCGCCGTGGCGCCCCAGGAAACCGCGATCACGCGGGTGCAGAGCCATGTGCTGGCGCATCTGGACCAGCCGTTCACCATCGAATCCATGGCGGCACTCGCCGGCATGAGTGCGCGGCACTTTGCGCGGTTGTTCGCCAAAGAGGTGCAGATGACGCCGATGGCCTTCCTGCAGGGCGCGCGCATCGACCGCGCCCGGCACCTGCTGGAAACCACCGACCTGCCGCTCAAAACCGTGGCCTTTCACGCAGGCTTTGGCAGCGTGCGGCATATGCGCTTTCTGTTCAGTGAAAAACTCGGCCTCAACCCCACCCAATACCGGCAGCAGTTCAGTTAACGACAGGATGTCCGTCTCGCGCACCCGATTGTCCGTATCGCTCCCCGTGCCAGCATTGTCCTGTTACAACGAGCTGGCAAGATAACGGCAGGCCCATGGAAGAAGGATGCGCGGACGCCCAAGCTCGGGTGTTTCAGCGCTTTTACGCAGATGAACAACGACCATGCGATGCGCTTTGGCCCTTACACCTTTCATCGCCAGCAGCGCCTGGTCAGCAAGGCGGGCATGCCCGTGCCGTTGGGCGGGCGCGCGCTGGACATCCTGGCGGTGCTGCTCGAAACGCCCGGGCAATTTGTCAGCAAAGACACCCTGATCGCCCGCGTCTGGCCGTGCAGCGTGGTGGAGGAGAACAACCTGCGGGTGCATATCGCCGCCCTGCGCCGTGCATTGGACGGTCGTCGCTACATTCTCAATGAACCCCAACGCGGCTATTGCCTGGTTGCGCCACTGCAGGAGGCCGCTGGGAACGCGGCACCGCGGCACAACCTGGCGACCCGGCTCAGCCCGCTGATCGGTCGCGACGAACTGGTGGGGACGCTGGTCCGACGCCTGTCGGGGCAACGCCTGATGACCCTCACCGGAGGTGCTGGCGTCGGCAAGAGCAGCCTGGCCCTGGCGTTGGCCGAGCGTGTGTTGCCGCGTTATCGCGACGGCGTGTGGTGGCTGGATCTGGCCGGTGTCGATACGCCCACGGCAATGCTGCGCCAGTTGGCCGAGACCCTCGGGCTCGACGCGGCTGACAGTGCCGCGGCGCTCTTCCGTCAATTGGCCTCGCGCCAGTTATTGCTGGTGCTCGATGGCGCCGACGTGTTGCTCGGCGCCTGCCGTCATCTGGTGCGCGCGCTGCAGGCCAGCGCGCCTGGGGTGACGCTGTTGTTGAGCAGCCGCGAAGCCTTGCGGGTGCCCGGCGAGTGGGTGCAGCGCGTGCCTCGCCTGGCGCTGCCGATGCCGTCCGCCTGGGGCAGCGTCGAGCAGGCGATGGCCTACTCGGCGGTGCAGGTGTTCGTCGCGCGCGTGCGCGCCAGTCAGCAAGGGTTTGCCCTGCGGCCCCAGGACTTGCCGGCGCTGCGCGATATCTGCCGCCGGCTCGACGGTATTCCGTTGGCCCTCGAACTGGCGGCGGCCCAGGTCGATGCTCTCGGCGTGCAGGGCTTGCAGGTGCAATTGCGCAGCGGCCTGCAAGTGCTGGCGCGCGGTCGGCGCACGGCGCTGGAACGCCACCGATCCCTGGCGGCGGCCCTGGACTGGTCATACGAGCGCCTGAGCCTGCCGGAGCGCTGGCTGTTCCTGCAACTGGGCCTGTTCAAGATGGCGGTGAGCTTGCCCGTCCTGGGGCAGTTGATCGCCGGCACCGAGCTGGCTCACGCCGACCTGCCATACCTGCTGCGGCGACTGGTCGACATCTCGCTGCTGAGCGTGGAGCCCGGCCTCGGTCCCGAGCGTTACCGCCTGCTCAACAGCGTGCGCAGCTACGCCCTGGCGCAACTGCGCGACCCGCTGCAAGTGGCGCGTCTGCAGCAAGGGTATGGGCATTATCTGGGGGCGTTTTCAGGCCGGCCGTTTGTCCTGCAACTCGTCGAGCAGGCGGCGCACGCCGATTAGGTCCTGGGTGGCGAACCCTTCGCTGAATCGCCCGTAGACCGAGTCCAGCAACTCGCGTGCCGCTTGCCGGCGGTCTTGGCGCTGCCACAGCCGCGCCAGCGCGGTCGCACTGCGTAACTCCCAGGCCAGGGCGCCTTGCTGGTGCGCCAGGCCGAGTGCCTCGAGCAACAGCGCTTCTGCCGGGATGTCGTCACTGTGCTCGGCGCGCACCCGCAGAATCTCTGCCGTACACCAGCCGGCCGCGCCGCTTTTGGCGCGTTCGAACATCGCCGCGTCCACCGCGCCCGCGTTGAAGGTCACCAGGGTATCCGCGATCAGGCCGAGCCCGGGCATGGCTTGCGTCGGCGCTGCGCCCGCGTAGTGTCGGGCCCAGGTATGAAACAGCTGCACCGAGTGCTTTTGCGCTTGTTGCAACAACAGTTCCTGCAGCGAATGGGTCGCGGCCGCGTCGCCGTTGTAGCGGGCGATGACCACCCCGGCCAGGGCCAGGGTGTAGCAGATCGAGGTGCCGTGGTTGATCTGCAGCGCCAGTTCCAGGGCCTGGTTCGCGGTGCGCCAGGCCCGCTCCGGGAACCCCCGCAGCCACAGGATGCGAGCGAGGATCGTCAGCGAGGCCACGCCCTGGTCGTACTGCACGCCGAAGCCATGGGTGAACCGGTTCAGATGGCCGCTGTGGGCCATGCGCTGGATCACCTGTTCGGCATTTTGCAGGGCCAATGCCTGGTGACCGGCAAAGTGCTGGGCCAGTACCCGCAGGCGCTGGGCGCTGAGGTCGAGCAAGGGGTCGGCTTGGGGGCCGAGTTGATCGAAGTGCAGGCTTTGCGCAAGTGCCTGGCGATAATTGCCGCAGCACAGGTTGACCGCCATATGGCCCGACACCGCACGCAACTGGCCGCTCAAGTCGTTGTTCGCTTCGGCCAGGCGCCGCGCGTAGGCAAAGGCGTCAATGGTCTGCGGCGTACCGCCCTGGGTGTGATACGAAAAACTGCCCAGCGCCAGTTGCAACGCCATGTGCAAGTGCGGGTTCGGCGCGGGCGATTGCGCCAGCCGTGCGAGCGCCTTGCCCACGTACAGCCCGTGTTCCCC
This sequence comes from Pseudomonas sp. Pse79, assembly GCF_024519615.1. NCBI lineage: Bacteria > Pseudomonadati > Pseudomonadota > Gammaproteobacteria > Pseudomonadales > Pseudomonadaceae > Pseudomonas > Pseudomonas sp. Pse79. The sequence continues at coordinate 20,407 of NZ_JALJRR010000039.1, read as the reverse complement.
CAGCAATGACAGCTCCTGCCACAACGGCATCGAGCTGACCGTCAGGCGAATACCCAACAGGTGCGTGCTCTGGTCGCCCAGGCCCCAATCCAGTGCGGCGCGGATGTCTTCGCGCAGGGGCGCGTAGCGGTCGATCCAGGGCTGCGTCGCGGTCAGTTCCCAATCGTCCCGGGCCTGTTCCATCAAGGCCAGGCAGCGTGCGGCGTGGCGCTCGCGGGTGGTGTCGAGTTCAGCGGCCACGCTGAGCTTTTCCAGGGCGTAGGTGCGGGTGATGTCCAGCAGGCGGTAGACCATCTCGTCATCGCCGGGCTCGACATTGAGCAACGACTTGGCCACCAGTTGGGTGATCGAACCCAGCACCTCGGCCGGTGCGATCTGTTCCCCAGCGATCACCGCCGCCGCGCTGGCCAGGCTGAAGCCGCCGCGAAACACCGCCAGGCGGCGCAGGCAGATCTGTTCGCAGGGCGCGAGCAGGTCGAAACTCCAGTCCAGCGTGGCGCGCAGCGTCTGTTGACGGGGCAGGGCACTGCGGCGGCCACGGGTCAGCAGGCGAAAGTTGTCTTCCATCTGTACCAGCAGGCCTTGCAGGCCGAAACGTTCGATCTGCGCCGCCACCAGTTCAATGGCCAGCGGGATACCGTCGAGGCGCTGGCAGATATCAATCGCTAATGGCAGTTCGGCTTCGCTGAGCGCGAAGCTGTCCTGATGGGACATGGCGCGCTCGATCAACAGTTGCAGGGCCGGATAGCCCAGCGCCTGGGCACGGTTGCCGGTGGCGGGCGGGCAGGCCAGCGGCTCCAGGCGCTGCACGTATTCACCCTCGGCGCGCAGTGCTTCACGGCTGGTGGCGAGGATGTGAACGTTGGGGGCGTGGCGCAGCAGGGTCTCGCTGATCAGGGCGATGTCATCAAGCAGGTGTTCGCAGTTGTCGATCACCAACAGCAACTGGCGCGTGTGGAGACTGCGCGCGAGGGTCAACAGCGGCGCGTGTTCGTCGGGGGTGAGGTCGAGCAGGGCGGCGAGGTTGGGCAGGATCATCGACGGTGCGCTGAGGGGGGCGAGGTCGAGCAGGCGAATGCCGTCGCGGTAATGCCCGATCAGCAGCTCAGCGACACGCAGCGCGACCGTGGTCTTACCGATGCCTCCCGCGCCAGTCAGGGTGATAAAGCGTTGTTGCGGCAATTGCTGCACCAGCGCATCGATCAGCGCCTGGCGGCCGATCATCCGCGTGCTGCGCAGCGGCAGGTTGTGGGCCTGGCTTTGCGCACTGCCGTCGGTTGGAAGGGTCATCGGTTCGATGCTCAGTGGCGCAACAAAACTGTAACCGCGCTGGGCCACGGTGACGATATAGCGCTGCCCGGCCTGGCCATCGCCCAGGGCCTTGCGCAACGCCGCCATATGCACGCGCAGGTTGCCGTCTTCGACCACGCTTTTGGGCCAGACCCGCGCGATCAGTTCCTGCTTGCTCACCACATTGCCGGCCTGTTCCAGCAGGATCAGCAGGATATCCACTGCCCGCCGTCCCAGGCGCAACGGCCGGCCAGCCTCCAGCACCAGGCGTTGGCGCGGGTGTATCCGATACGGGCCGAAGTGTACGGCCTGTTCGCTGAGGTCGTTCATGCCAGCGCGAGCTCTGAAAAAAGGGTTCGCCCAGCATATTCCACGCTTGCGCTGACCACTAGGCGGCAATCGCCTGCTTGCGACGCAACTGGTGATTACGCCAGGTCATCGGGTTGACGCCTTCGCTGCGCGTGAACATATGGCAGAAGTGCGCCTGGTCGCAGAAACCACATTCCAGGCTGATTTGCGTCAGGCTCAAGGACGTACCGGTGATCAACTCCTTGGCGCGCTGGATGCGCTGTTGGCGAATCCATTCCTGCGGCGACAGCCCGGTGGTGCATTTGAAGGCGCGGGAGAAGTGGCTGCGCGACAGTGCGCAGGCCTGGGCCAGGTCGGCAATCGCCAGGCTTTCGCCGAGGTTGGCGAGGATCAGTTGCTTGGCGATACGCTCGCGCCGGGGGCAGAGGCCGCCGGTCGCGCAGAAGCTTGGAGCACCGTGCTCAAGTCGGGCCATGACGAAATATCCGCAGTCGATGGGAGCGTTCCCGGTGAATGGATGCAGTGTAGACGGCCTCATTCTTGGTGCCGTGCCGTCCGACTGACGAGTTAATCGTTGTTAATTTCGCCAGTTGTTGGCGTGGAAAAGACAGCACAGGTGTGCAATCGCGCTCGCCGCGCCGCGTGCTTAGCTGGTGCTCTGTCAACTGTTTGGGGACCGCCATGAACCGCAACGACCTGCGCCGCGTCGACATGAACCTGCTGGTGATTTTCGAAGCGCTGATGTTCGAGAAGAACCTGACCCGGGTCGCCGAAAAACTGTTTATGGGCCAACCAGCGGTGAGCGCGGCCTTGGGCCGTTTACGCGATTTGTTCGACGACCCGTTGCTGCTGCGCAATGGGCGCGGCATGGAGCCCACACCACGCGCAATGGCAATACTCAAGGAGCTGCAACCGGCCATGGACACCATCTCGAGCGCGGTCAGCCGCGCCAAGGATTTCGACCCTTCCACCAGCTGTGCGGTGTTCCGCATCGGCCTGTCCGATGACGCCGAATTCGGCCTGTTCCCGCCGTTGCTCAGCCAACTGCGCGACGAGGCACCGGGGATCGTGGTGGTGGTGCGCCGCGCCAATTACCTGTTGATGTCGTCGCTGCTGGCCAGTGGCGAGATCACCGTGGGAGTCAGCTACACCACGGATCTGCCGGCCAATGCCAAGCGCAAGAAACTGCGCGACATTCCGTGCAAGGTGCTGCGCGGCGATGGCGGCACCGCACCGCTGAGCCTGGACGAATACTGTGAACGGCCGCATGCCATGGTGTCGTTCTCGGGGGACTTGAGCGGCAATATCGACCTCGACCTGGCGCGCATCGGCCGGGCGCGCCGGGTGGTGCTGGCGGTGCCGCAATTCAGTGGCTTGCGGGCGTTACTGGCGGGCACGCAGATCATCGCGACCGTGCCGGACTACGCAGCGTGCGCCTTGACCGAAGGCACCACGTTGCGCGCGCAGGACCCACCGTTTGCGATCGACGCCGCAGAGCTGTCGATGGTGTGGAGCGGGGTGCATGACAACGACCCGGCGGAGCGCTGGTTGAGGAGCCGGATCAGCGCGCACATGTCCAACTTCCCCGCGTAGGCGGCCCGGCAAGTCACCGCGCCAAACAGCACAAACATCCAATTCCGAATCGCCCGTCGCCGCCAAACTCGTCTCATCGCTCAGCTCTCCAGGGGGAAGAACACACCATGGACCCAACACCTGAAACCGGTTCCGACGAAGTCGTCACCCTGATTGTCAAACACCGGATCAAATCCGGCAGCGAGGCCAACTACGAAGCGTGGCTACGCCGCATAGTACGCATCGCCGGCGAACGCCCGGGCCACCTCGGCGTCGACGTCGTGCGCGGTAAACACGACGGCCTGTCGCTGTTCACCTGCGTGTTGCGCTACCGCTCCACCGACGACCTGCAACGCTGGCTCGACTCCCCCGAGCGCAAAACCCTGATCGAAGAAGCCGCGCCGATGCTGGCCGACGGCGACCACACCGAAATCGGTGCGGTCAACGAGTTCTGGTTCACCCCCCAAACCGACAGCGTCGCCAAACCGCCGCGCTGGAAACAGGCCGTGGTCACTCTGTGCGTGATCCTGCCGCTGACCCTGCTGGTACCGATCGTGTGGGGCCCGATATTGCGCCTGCACCCGTTCCTGTCCAACTACGTGGTCGCCACCTTCCTGATCACCCTGACCATCGTGTTGCTGGTGGTGTACCTGCTGATGCCGGCGGCTACCCGCCTGTTCGCTCCCTGGCTTGAAGCCTCTGTAAAGGAAACCCTATGAACGCCGATCTGATTTTGTTCAATGGCCAGTTCCACACCGTGGACCGTGAAAACCCACGCGCCACCGCCGTCGCCATTCGCCAGGGGCGCTTCGTGGCCGTGGGCACCGATGGCGAGGCCATGGCTCTGCGCGGCAGCGGCACCGAGGTCATCGACCTCAAGGGCCGCACGGTGATCCCCGGCCTCAACGACTCGCACCTGCACCTGATCCGTGGCGGCTTGAACTACAACCTCGAACTGCGCTGGGAAGGCGTGCCGTCCCTGGCCGATGCCTTGCGCATGCTCAAGGACCAGGCCGATCGCACCCCGACGCCGCAATGGGTGCGCGTGGTCGGCGGCTGGAACGAATTCCAGTTCGCCGAAAAGCGCATGCCGACCCTGGACGAGCTCAACCAGGCGGCGCCGGACACGCCGGTGTTCGTGCTGCACCTGTACGACCGCGCCTTGCTCAACCGCGCCGCCCTGCGCGTGGCCGGCTACACCAAGGACACTCCGAACCCGCCGGGCGGCGAGATCGTGCGTGACAGCAACGGCAACCCCACCGGCATGCTGGTGGCGCGGCCCAACGCGATGATCCTGTATGCGACCCTGGCCAAGGGCTCGAAACTGCCGTTGGAATACCAGGTCAACTCGACCCGCCAGTTCATGCGCGAACTCAATCGCCTCGGCCTGACCAGTGCGATCGACGCCGGCGGCGGCTTCCAGAACTACCCCGATGACTACGCGGTGATCGAGCAACTGGCCAAGGATGAACAGCTGACGGTACGTATCGCCTACAACCTGTTCACGCAGAAGCCCAAGGAAGAACTCAGCGACTTCAAGCACTGGACCGGCAGCGTCACCCTGCACCAGGGCGACGACTACCTGCGCCACAACGGCGCCGGCGAGATGCTGGTGTTCTCCGCCGCCGACTTCGAAGACTTCCTCGAACCGCGCCCCGACCTGCCGCTGAGCATGGAGCAGGAACTGGAGCCGGTGGTGCGCCACCTGGTCGAGCAGCGCTGGCCGTTCCGCCTGCACGCCACCTACAACGAATCGATCTCGCGCATGCTCGATGTGTTCGAGAAGGTCAACCGCGACATCCCGTTCAATGGCCTGCCGTGGTTCTTCGACCACGCCGAAACCATCACCCCGCACAACATCGAGCGTGTGCGCGCCCTCGGCGGCGGGATTGCGATCCAGGACCGCATGGCGTTCCAGGGTGAGTACTTTGTCGAGCGCTATGGCGCCAAGGCCGCCGAAGCCACGCCGCCGATCAAACGCATGCTCGCCGAAGGCGTACCGGTCGGCGCGGGCACCGACGCCACGCGGGTGTCGAGCTACAACCCGTGGACCTCGCTGTACTGGATGGTCAGCGGCCGCACCGTGGGTGGCCTGGAGCTGCACGCCGAAGGCCTGCCGCGCCTGACCGCGCTGGAGCTGTTCACCCATGGCAGCGCCTGGTTCTCGTCCGAGCAGGGCAAGAAGGGCCAGATCAAGGTCGGCCAGTTGGCGGACGTCGCCGCGCTGTCGGCGGATTTTTTCAGCGTCGATGAAGAGGCCATCAAGTGGATCGAGTCGGTGCTGACCGTGGTCGGCGGCAAGGTGGTGTATGGCGCCGGCGACTTCGAAGATTTCGCACCGCCGCGCGTGCCGGTGCTGCCGGACTGGTCGCCGGTGGTCAAGGTGCCGGGGCACTGGCGTCCCGCTTCGCCGCTGCAGGCGCAGGCTCACCACTGCAGTGGCCCGTGTGGCGTGCATGCTCATGGCCATGAGAAAGCGCGTCTTTCCAACGTGCCGGTCAGCGACTTCCAGGGCTTCTGGGGTGCGTTTGGCTGCTCGTGCTTTGCGTTCTGATACCTAAACCCACAAAGGAGTTAACCCATGACTTACAAGCGCTTGAACAAAGATGACGCCGTGGTGCTGTTGGTGGATCACCAGACCGGCCTGATCTCCCTGGTGCAGGATTTCTCCCCCAACGAATTCAAGAACAACGTGCTGGCCCTGGCCGACGTGGCGAAGTTCTTCAACCTGCCGACCATCCTCACCACCAGCTTTGAAAGCGGCCCCAACGGCCCACTGGTGCCCGAGCTCAAAGCACTGTTCCCGGACGCGCCGTACATCCCGCGCCCTGGCCAGATCAACGCCTGGGACAACGAAGACTTCGTCAAGGCGGTGAAGGCCACCGGCCGCAAGCAGATCATCATTGCCGGTGTGGTGACGGATGTGTGCGTAGCGTTCCCGACCCTGTGCGCTCTCTCCGAAGGCTTTGAGGTGTTCGTGGTCACCGACGCTTCCGGTACCTTCAACGAAACCGTGCAACAGGCGGCCTGGGCCCGTATGACCGCGGCCGGCGCGCAACTGGTGAACTGGTTCTCCGTGGCCTGCGAGCTGCAGGTTGACTGGCGCAACGACATGGAAGGCCTGGCCAACCTGCTGTCGCCGCGCATTCCCAACTACCGCAACCTGATGAACAGCTACTCGGCGTTCACCACCAAGTAACCCGACCTCGGGAATCTCGGTAATCCCCTGTGGGAGGGGGCAAGCCCCCTCCCACTTTTGATTGTGTTGGCACATTAGGTTTGTGGTGCAGCACCTGACAGGCTATAAATCAGCAAAATGTCCACCGAGACGCGACAATGAATCCCTTCGAAGACATGCGCCTGTTTTGCCAGGTCATGGAGTCCGGCAGTTTCACCGCCGCCGCCGAGCAATTGGGGCTGTCCAAGCAATTCGTCAGCCGCCGCCTGATCCAACTCGAAGACCGCCTCGGCGTGCGCCTGCTCAACCGCTCGACCCGCCGCCTGGATGTCACGCCCCTGGGGCAGAGTTACTACGAATCGGCCTTGCGCCTGCTCAGCGAAGTCGAGCAAGTGGAGCAGGGCATCGCCGGGCAGAACAGCGAACCGCGCGGCACCATTCGCCTGAGTGCGCCGTTGTCATTTGCCATGGCCCATCTGGGTTGCCTGCTGCCGCTGTTTTTGCAGCGCTATCGGCAGGTGTCGGTGGAAGTCGATCTGAGCGACCGCCCGGTGGACTTGATCGGCGAAGGCTACGATCTGGTGTTGCGCATCGGCATCCTCGAAGACTCCACCCTGATCGCCCGGCGTATCGCCAGCGTGCAGCGTGTGTACTGCGCCAGCCCCGAGTACCTTGCATTGCGTGGCACACCGCAGAAACCCGACGACCTGACCGACCACGATTGCCTGCCCTACGGCCACGGCCGCCAGGTGCAATGGCGGTTCCAGAGCAAAGGCAAGCCGCAGTCGCTGAACGTCAGCGGGCGCATGCGCGTCAATAATGGCGAGTTGCTGCGCGACGCCGCCATCGCCGGGCTGGGCGTCACCTACCTGCCGACCTTTATCGTCGCCGATGCCTTGGCGGACGGGCGCCTGGTGACGCTGTTGCAAGACTTCGCCCCCGAGGCCCTGACGCTGTCGGCGGTGTACCCGCAGCACCGGCAGAGTTCGAGGCCGGTGCAGGCGCTGGTGGAGTTCCTGCGCGAGCGCCTGGCTAACGGCTGTTGAACAGCTGACGGATCAGGTTCGGCGTGGTGCCTGTCCAGCGCTTGAACGAACGCCGGAAGTTCGCCGCATCGTTGAAGTTCAGGTACGCGGCCACTTCATCGTTGCTGAACCCCTTGACCTGATACAGGTGCAACGCGACGTGCTTGCGCACCCGATCCACCTGCTGCTGAAAGCCGGTGTCGTGCTTGTGCAGTTTGCGCTTGAGGGTCGCCGGGCTCATGGCGAACGCCTGGGCCGCCTGTTCCAGGCTGGGCGGCTGGCGCACCTGTTCGCGCAGGTAGTCGTAGAGGCAATCGAGAAAACTGTCGGCAAAACCGAGCTGTTCGATCTGCTCGCGGGCCTGCTGGCGCGCGACTTGGCCGGCGGTGGCCGACGCGCCGGGCCAGGCCATGACCAGGTATTCGCGCGGGATGCACATCATGTCCAGCGGGCGCGCGAAGCGCGTGTGTTCGCCCAGGTGAACCCAGTATTGTTCGACGTAATGCGGCTCGCCATGGCTGAAGCTGCATTGCCACGGCAGGCGCTGGCCGCTGAGCCAGCGGCTCATGGCGACCAGCGAGGTCATGCTGGCTTCCAGCAGGAACCGCCAGTGTTCGCCGGCGCCGCAGCTGTCCCGCCAGTACAGGTAGGCATGGTGTTCATCCCGCTCCAATTGCAGCGTCACCAGCGGGCTGAGCAGCACCTGTTGCTGGATCAGGATCTCCAGCGCCTGATCCAGATTCTGCGCGTGGCCCAGGGCATGGCTGGCGGCGCCGTAATAGCCGGGCAGCAGGCGTTGGCCAAACAGGAAGCTGCTCTCATCGGCTGCGAGCAGGCGCCGGCTGTTGCCGATCAATCCGAGAAACTGCTGCGGGCTCAGTTGTGCTGTACCGGCGAGGATGTCCTCGTGGAACAGCCCGGTGCCGCGCAACAGGCGATGGCTGTCGATGTCGCGGGACAAGGCCAGGTCGATCAACGCGGCGGGTTGGTAATGCCCTGGGATGAAGCGGCTGTCGGCCTCATACCAACGGGTTTTTACGGCCATCTCAGGCGCTTTTCGCAAGCGGTTGTTTGGCCCGGGCGAGCGTCAGGTTCAGGCGCTTGAGCAAGTCCTGGGGCGGCTCGTCCAGGGCCATCACCACGGCCGTGCTCGCCGCCAGTTGCAGGCGCTCGCCGTGTTGTCGCGTCTTGTGCGCCAGGCTGCGCACCGCTTGCTCCAACTCCAGCGCCAACGCCTGGGCCTGGCGCTCGCCGGTGTTGGGCAACACCACCACAAAGCGGTCGCCGGCCAGGCGGCAGAGTAAGTCCTGGCGGCGCAGATTGAGCAGTAGCACATGGCTGAGGGCCTGCAATACCGCATCGCCCTCGGCGTGGCCGTAGGCCTGGTTGATCGCGGTGAAATTGTCCAGGTCCAGGGCCAGCAGCGACAGCGGTTGTTGCTGGTCGCGGCTGTCTTGCAGGCTGTCGGCCAGTTGGCGCTTGAGGTAATCGGCGCCGCCCAGAGGCGTGAGTGTGTCGAACAGCCGGTGCTCGCGAAACAGCCGCTCGCGTTTTTCCATTTGCGCGCTGATCGCCAGTTGTTCGCGGTGCCAGTGGTAGATACCCAGGGTCAGCAGGATCATGCCCACCGGCATCGGCCCGGACTCCAGCCAGTGATCCCAGGTGATGCTGGCGGGCAGGCGAATGAATTCGTCGAGGCTGTCTATCCACCAGGAGAAAAAGATGCACGACAGGCCCAGTGCCAGGTAATTGGTGACGCGCCCGGCGGGGCGGCTTTTCAGCACCAGGCCCAGCCATACCAGGGCGAGCAGGGCGGAGCCGCCTTCGCCGATGATATCCAGCCATACCCACTCGCTGACGTTTTTGAGCTCGCCGCAGGCCAGGTGCAGGATCAGCCCCAGATTGGCCGCGAGCAGCAGCAGGGCGAGTTTCCAGCGGTGGGGTTTGAGCACGCAAAACATGGCCGCGAGTCCTCTGGCGAATGAGCGATGGGCGCCAGCACAGCAGATGGATGTGACGATTGGATGACGCTGGGGGAGGGTCGAATCAGCTCACCCCACACGCGATGAAAACCAACGGTGGGAGGGGGCTTGCCCCCGATTGCGGTGTGCCAGATGGCTTATCTATTGACTGACCCACCACTATCGGGGGCGAGCCCCCTCCCACCGTTGACCTCCAGAGGTCATTTCGGCTCATTCCACGTTGAGAACCAGGCAAAACTCCCGGTTTACGGGCCTTGCGGCCAACCCCTGTCACAGAACCGTCATCCCCCGGCCCTAGCGTGCCCTCCCAGTTGCCGGGCCTCTTGCCTGGCGCCAACGGACTCTTGGGGAGGACTTCATGTACAAGCGCACCGGGCTCGTCAGCTTTACGCTCACCGCCTTGGCCCTGGCGATGGCCAGCGAGCGGCTCCAGGCCGCCGACGCCACCCACACCGAGCACGTCGACGTGGTCGGCCAGGCGGCCGCCATCGACCAGGCGCTCAAGGAACAGCGCTCCTCCGACAGCATCAAGAGCGTGGTGCATGCCGACGGCGTGGCGCAGTTGCCGGACGAAAACGTTGCCGAAGCCGCGCAGCGCCTGCCCGGCATCAGCGTCGAGCGCGACCAGGGCGAAGGGCGGTTCGTCAGCGTGCGCGGCCTCGGCCCGGACCTCAACAGCGTGACCATCAACGGCACCCTGGTGCCGTCGCCCGAAAGCGAACGTCGCGCCGTGGCCCTCGATGTGCTGCCCTCCGAGCTGGTGCAGTCGCTGTCGGTGATCAAGACCCTGACCCCGGACATGGACGCCAACTCCCTCGGTGGCACCGTCGATGTGAAGAGCCTGTCGGCGTTCGATCACAAAGGCCTGTTCTACACCGGCAGCACCGAGGCCAGCTACGACAAGAACACGCGCCAGACCAGCCCGAAATTCTCCGGCGCGGCGAGCAACCGCTTCAGCCTCGGCGATGGTATCGACAACTTCGGCGTCGCCGCGGCCCTGAGCTGGCAGAAGCGCGACTTCGGCTCGGACAACGTCGAAACCGGCGGCGCCTGGGACTTCAGCCAGGGGGCCAAACTCAACAAGTTCGAACAGCGTGACTACGACATCAGCCGCGAACGCGCCGGCGGTGGCCTGAACTTCGACTACAAGCCCGATGACCTCAGCAGCTACTACCTGCGCACCCTCTACAGCCGCTACACCGACACCGAGACCCGCAACGCCGCCAGCCTCGAATTTGCCGACCCCCAGGCCCCTGGCGAGCTGGGTGTGGCCGAGGGCAAGCGCAAGTTGAAGAACCGTGAGGAAACCCAGGAAATCCAGTCCTACGTGTTCGGCGGCGAACGCATGCTCGGCCTGTGGACCCTCAGCGGCCAGGCCGGCTACAGCCAATCCAGCGAAGACAGCCCGGCGCATATCGCCGGCGCCACCTTCGATGGCGGCGACTTTGCCGACAGCGGCTTCTACGACAAAGACAAACCGCGTCCGATCGTCGGCGCCGGCTTCTACGACGCGAGCAACTTCACCCTGGACAAGGTCGACTGGGAAAAACAGAACACCCAAGACACCGAGAAAAACCTGCGCCTGGACCTGGCCCGCGACTACGACCTGAGCGGCTACGCGTCCCAGGTCAAGTTCGGCGGCAAGGTCAGCCGTCGGCACAAGGACAACGACCTGGAAGCCTGGGTCTACAAGAACTTCGACGACCTGGGCTTCACCGACGAACAACTCAACCTCACCCGGTTCCAGAAGGGCAGCGTCGACTACCGTCTCGGCAATTACGGCCCGGGTATCAGCGCGGGGAGTATCAAGCAGCTGATCGGCAGCCTCAACCGTGATGACTTCTATGACGAGACCGAATCCCGGGTCAACGACTTCACCATCCGCGAAGACATCAACGCCGGCTACCTGATGAACACCATCGACATCGACGACTGGCGTTTCATCGCGGGCATGCGCTACGAAGGCACCGAGTTCGAAGCCAAAGGCACCGGCGCCACCGACGGCCAGTTCAGCGCCACCGAGACCAAACGGCGTTATCACCATTGGTTGCCGGGCCTGCATGCGCGTTACCAGATCGACAAGAACACCCAGGTGCGCGCGGCCTGGACCAAGTCCGTGGTGCGCCCGACCTTTGGCCAACTGGCGCCGGGGTTCGTGATCGACGATGACGAAGCCACCTTCGGCAACCCGGACCTCAAGCCCCTGGAGTCGAGCAACCTCGACCTGGGCATCGAGCACTTCATGGGCCGCGCCGGCACTGTGTCGGCGTTCGTGTTCTACAAAGACATCAAGCACTTTGTCTACAACACCGACGTGGCCGGCACCGGCGCCTGGACCAACTTCGCCGAGGCCCACACCTACGCCAACGGCGACAGCGCCAAGCTCTACGGCCTGGAACTGGCCTACTCACAAAAGTTCGACTGGCTGCCCGCGCCGTGGAACGGCCTGTTGGTCGGTGCCAACACCACGTTCAGCCGCTCCAGCGCCGATATCGAAGGCTTCGACGCGGCCAGCGGCGGCAACCGCACACGCAACATCAGCTTGCCCAACCAGTCGGACACTGTCGGCAACCTGATGCTCGGCTGGGAAAACGACAAGCTCAGCCTGCGCGTGTCGGCCAACTACAAATCGGCCTACCTGTATGAGTTGGCCTCGATCAACGACAAGGCCCACGACCTGCACGTCGACGCACAGACTTTTGTCGACTTCAGCGCACGCTACTCGCTGACCAAGAACCTGCAAGTCAGCTTCGAGGCGCAGAACCTCACCGACGAGTCGTACTTCGTCTACACCGGCCACCGCAGCTACAACGGCCAGTACGAAGAGTACGGCCCGACCTACAAGCTCGGCCTGACCTTCACCCATTTCTAACCACCACCTCGACCCGAGTGTGGGAGGGGACTTGCTCCCGATAGCGGTGTGTCAGTCGCCGGATTTATCAGCCGAACCACTGCCATCGGGAGCAAACCCCCTCCCACATGGGTTGTTCATCGTTTTCGAAGGATTTGCCTGTTCATGAGATTTTCCAAGCTATACCTGCTGATGGCCCTGGCCACCTGCGGCCATGCGCTGGCCGCCGACCTGGCCCTGACGCGTTGGGCGCCGAACCTGAACGCCGAGGCGCTGGCCTTCCTGCCCAACGGCCCCGAACGCCTGGCCGCCAGCACCCGCGACGGCCTGTTGCTGCTCGACGAAAAAGGCGCCGAACTGGCGCGTTTCAAGGGCAACTTCAGCAGCCTCGACAGCCGTGCCGCCGGTGCCCAGGTGCTGGTGGCGACCCTGGATAACCAACGCCAGCAGGCCATGCTGATCAGCCTGGATAGCGCCGGCAAACGCTGGGGCGCGCCGCTGTACCTGCCGACCCGCGACTATCCGGTCAACGGCGTGTGCCTGTATCGCGACTCGGCGGCCAACCTGTTTGTGTTCCTGGTGGGCGAAGAGGGCAAGGGCGAGCAATGGCTGGTGGGCAATGGCCCGACGTTGCTGGCCCGACCCCAGCGTGTGCGCGGCGTGCCGCTGCCGCCGTCGGCGCAGTTCTGCCAGGTGGACGATGCGACCCATCAACTGGTGGTGAACGAAGAAAACGTCGGCTGGTGGGCCTACCCGGCGCACCCGGAAGCCGAGGTGAAACGCACCCCGGTGGCGTTGTTCGACAATCCCGGGCGCGCCGCCGGGGCCATGGCGCTGGTGCCGGGTGGGCTGGTCGCGCTTGATCCGAAGACCGCGCAACTGCAGCTGTTCCAGCAGGACGGCGAGCGCTGGGTGGCCCAGCCGAGCCTGCACCTGCCGGGTGTGAAGGAGGCGGAAAACCTGGCAATCAAAGGCCGGCAACTGTTGCTGCGCGACGACGACAGCGGCAACCTCTATCAGGCCGAGTTGACGTGGCAGGCTACGCCCGTCGCGCCGCTGCCGGTGCTGCCGGAAGTCGCCGCCCAGCGCCAGACCGACCCGGTCGGGCGCCAAGGCGATGCGGCGGACGACCCGGCGATCTGGATTCACCCGCAACGACCGGCGCAGAGCCGCGTGCTCGGCACCAACAAAAAACAAGGCCTGCTGGCCTACGACCTCGACGGCAAGCTGTTGCAGGAGCTGGCGGTGGGGCGCCTGAACAACGTCGATGTCCGCCCCAACTTCAAGCTCGGCCAACAGACCGTCGACCTCGCCGTGGCGAGCAATCGCGATCACAACAGCCTGAGCCTGTTCAGCATCGACCGTCAGAGCGGCGAGTTGCGCGAAGCCGGCGAAGTGCCGACGCCGCTCAAGGAAATCTACGGCATCTGTCTGTTCCAGCCGGCCAGCGGTGAACTGTACGCGATCGCCAACGGCAAGGACGGCACCTTCCTGCAATACCGCTTGAGCGCGCCGGCTGGCCGCGTGCAGGGCGAGTTGGTGCGCCAGTTCAAGGTCGACAGCCAACCCGAAGGCTGCGTCGCCGATGACCAGCGTCAGCGCCTGTTCATCGGTGAAGAAGATGTCGGCGTCTGGGCGGTGGACGCCCGAGCCGATCAGCCGGCGACGTTGACCAGCGTGATCAAGGTCGGCGCGCAACTGCACGCGGATGTCGAGGGCCTGGCGCTTTACCAGAGCGGCGCGCGCGATTACCTGGTGATCTCCAGCCAAGGCAATGACAGCTACCTGGTGGTGGATGCCGAACCGCCGTTCGCCGCCCACGGTGCCTTTCGCGTCGGTTTGAACGCTGAGGCCGGGATCGATGGGGCGTCGGAAACCGATGGCCTCGAAGTCACCGCCGTCAACCTCGGCGGGCCGTGGAGCCAAGGCATGCTGGTGGTGCAGGACGGGCGCAAGCGCATGCCCGAGCAAACCCAGAACTTCAAGTTCGTGCCCTGGCGCGATGTGACCCGCGCGCTGAAGTTGCCGTAAGCCGTCATCACCCGGTCATCACTTTTTAATCGAATAGGAGTTCACCACCATGCACGCGACGATGGAACATATGACGATCTGGGGGTTGATCAGCGACGCCAGCCTGTTGGTCAAGGCGGTGATGGTCACGCTGCTGTTGGCGTCCTTGCTCAGTTGGTACTTGATTCTCCAGCGCGGCAGTGTGCTGCGGCGCCTGGAGCGCCAGTTGAACGGGTTTGTGCCGCGCTTTCGCGCGGCTCCAGACCTGCAGGCGCTGTACCGCGACACCGTGCAGGCGGGCGAGGGCGGCGTGGCGCCGATCTTTATCGCCGGGGTCGAGGAATACCAGCACCTGCACAGCCACGATCCGGCGGTGCTCGAAGGGGTGGAGCGCGCCTTGCAGGTGGCGATCACCGCGCAGGAAATCGAGTTGGAAAAGGGCCTGCAGTTTCTCGCCACTGTGGGTTCGGTCAGCCCGTACATCGGCCTGTTCGGCACGGTGTGGGGCATCATGAATTCCTTTCTCGGCTTGTCCCAGGTGCAACAGGCCACGCTGTCCACGGTGGCGCCGGGCATCGCCGAAGCCTTGATCGCCACGGCCATCGGCCTGTTTGCCGCCATCCCGGCGGTGATCGCCTACAACCGCTTTTCGGCGCGCAGCCAGACGCTGCTCACCCGCTACTACGCCTTCGGCAATGAACTGCAAGTGCGCCTGCATCGCAGCCTGAGCGGCATGCCGACCCACCTGGCCACGGCCGCCTGAACAGGAGCAAGCCCATGTTAACCAGGCCGCAACGCAAGCACGGGCCCAAGGCCGAGATGAACGTGGTGCCCTATATCGATGTGATGCTGGTGCTGTTGGTGATCTTTATGGTCACCGCACCGATGCTGACCCAGGGCGTGAAGATCGACCTGCCCAAGGTCGCCGCCGAGGCGCTGGCCACCGACACCCGCCAGCAGATCCTCACGTTGTCGGTAAAGGCCGACGGCAGTTACTACTGGAACCTCGGCGACGAGCTGGACACGCAGCACCAGACCGACAGCGCCGTGAGCCTGGAGGACATGGGCGCCAAGGTCATGCAAGTGGTGGCGGCGCGCAGTGACACCCAGGTCTATATCCGCGCTGACGAAGACGCCGGGTATGGGCGCGTGGTCGCGGCGATGGCGGTGTTGCAAAAGGGCGGCGTCAGCCACCTGGGGCTGGTGACCGAGGCCCCGCAATGACGGCGATGATCATGCACAGTCCGAGCCTGGTGATGGCGCCTCGGGATTGCAGCGGGTGGTGGCGCAAAGGCTTGGCGGCGAGCCTGGCCGTTGCGCTGCATGTGGGTGTGGTGGCCGGGCTGATGTTGGGCTGGTCACCGCAGAAGCCGATGGTGCAAGCGCCGCAGGTGATGCATACGCAACTGGTGATGCTGCCGCCGGCCCCGGCCCCCGTGGCTGAACCGCTGCCTGAAGCGCTGGCGGTGGCGCCGCCACCGCCGGAGCCCGTGGCGGTGCCGACGCCGGTGAAACCCACCCTCGACCCGCAGATCCAGGCGCAAAAACTGGAGAAAGCGGCCCTGGCGCGTAAGCGCGTCGAGCAAAAGCGCCTTGAACAGCAACAGGAACGCCAGGCCACCGAACAGCACAACCGCGAGCTGGAGCAACAACGGCTGAACCAGGCGCGGCTGGCCGCTGAAACCGCGCGGGTTGCCACACCTGCTCCAGCCCCGGCGTTCGACAGTCGCCAATACTTGCCGCTGAGCAAAGAAGCACCGCAGTACCCCGAACGCGCCCTGGACAAAAACATCGAAGGCGATTGCTCGGTGGAGTACACCGTCAACTCCCTGGGCCGCGTGGAAAACCCCAAGGTGCTGGACGGCTGTCATCCGCTGTTTATCCGGCCTTCATTGGCGGCGGCGAATACCTTCCGCTACCAGCCGAGGATCGTTGACGGCAAGGCGGTAGCGGTGCCGGCGGTGCGCAATACCTTTCACTACCGCATCAAATGAGATTGGCCAGCCGACACAAGGCCCCTGCCACATTTTTTAACCGAGTCAGGCGTTGGCCGAGCGCACCTCAGACGAGGAAGCTCAGGGTGGTGCTCTTGCTCATGTGCGTTCCTTCTGCCGTTGGGCGAAGGCCGCCTTGCCGACGCCTTGCAGCACGGCATCGTTCTGCGGGGTGTGGACGCGGCTGCACAACACGTCGCGGTAGTGGCGCTGCAGCGGGCTGTGGCGGGACAGACCGGGGTTGCCCGAGGCTTCGATCGCCAGCTCCACGGCGCGGATCGCGTTGCCGGTCACCAGGTACTTCAACTGCGCCGCATTGCCGGCCGGGGTATGCCCTTCGGCGGCGGCGTCGAGCAGGCTGCGGTTGGCAAACAGCAGGGTGTCGATATGCCCGACGGTTTCCTGGAAACGCGGCAATGTCGCCAGCGCGGCGCCGAGGTTGGACGGCTGGCGCGTTTGCAGCCAGTTCACCAGCCAATCGCGCGCGGCCTGGGCCACGGCGTCATACACCGACGACAGCAGCACTGACATCCACAGCAACCCCTCGGCATCCAGTTCCGGCTGCGGTGCGCTCCAGGGGCTGACGCTGACGGCGTGGTCGAGCGGCACCAGCACGTTGTCGAACACCACGTCATGGCTACAGGTAGCGCGCATGCCCAGGTGGTCCCAGCTGTCGATGATGCTTATGCCGGGGCTGTTTTTGGGGACCAGCCAGGCGCCTACCAGCGGGTCGGCATCGTCACTGCGCGCCCACACGCTGAACCAGCTCAGGCCGTGGCTGCCGGTGGAGTAGAGCTTGCGCCCGCTGATGCGCCAGCCTTCAGGGCAGCGCACTGCGGTGGTCGCCGGCAGGCCGCCGCGGGCGGGGGTGCCGAGGTCCGGCTCGACGCGCAGCGCGTTGATCAACGCACCGTGGCGTACCGCGTCTTCGGCGACTTTTACACGCAGGTGCGCGGGCCAGGTTTTGCTGTCTTGCAGGCGCGTGTGTTGCAGGTACTGCATCACCAGGATCAGCGCGGTAGAGGGGTCGCCCTTGGCAATCGCGCTGATGGCTTTGCGTGCCTGGGCCAGGCTGGCGCCGCCACCACCGAGGGCCTTGGGCACGGTGAGGGCGAGCAGGCCGTGTTCATGCAGCCGTTTGAAGTTGGCGTGGGGGAAGGCGCCGCTCTCGTCGAAAAGCTGAGCGCTGCCGGCCAGTTCGGCGCTGAGACGGTCGAGCAGGGCGTCGAAGTTGGCGACTTCCACGGCGCGCAAGGACGGTGGCGAGGATGACGTCATGATGCGTGAACTCGGTCAGAAATCGGGGCGCGGGCTGGCTCCCCGATGTGGAGGGATTTGCTCATGCCAATGCCTCCTGCTGTGCTTCGACCTCGGCGGCGACGCTGTAGCGGTTGGCCGGTACGTCCAGGCCGAGGTTGTCGCGCAGGGTCTGGCCGCTGTATTCGCTGCGGAACAGGCCGCGCTGTTGCAGCAATGGCACCACCCGTTCGGTGAAGTATTGCAAGCCATCGGGCAGCACCGAATTGACGATGAAACCATCGCTGGCGCCGGTCTCGAACCAGGTCTGGATCGTATCGGCGACGTGCTCCGGGGTGCCGACAAAATCACGCTTGGGCCGCGAGAAATGCAAGGCCACTTCGCGCAGGGTCAGGCCTTTGTCCCGGGCCAGTTGCTTGATGTGGTCGGAGCCGCCTTTCTGGCTGTTGGAACCCAGCTCGCCCAGCTCGGGGAACGGTTCGTCCAGCGGGTACTGGCTGAAGTCGTGGTCGTTGAACGGGCGGCCGAGGGCGACAATCGCATCTTCCACGGTTACCAGGTCCACTGCCTGCTGATAGCGGCGTTCCACTTCGGCGGCGTCGCGGCCGACAATCGGGCGGATACCCGGCAGGATCGACAGGCTGTCGGCGTCGCGGCCGAAGCCTGTGGCGCGGCGTTTGAGGTCTTGGGTGTAGGCCAGGCCGTCTTCGATGCTGTCGACATGCACAAAGATCGCATCAGCATGCTCGGCGGCGAAGTTGCGCCCGTCCTCTGAGGTGCCCGCCTGGAAAATCGCCGGCTGGCCCTGGCGCGAACGGGCGATGTTGAGCGGGCCTTTCACCGAGAAAAACTCGCCCTGGTGATTCAGCGTGTGCAGCTTGTGCGGGGTGAAGAACTCACCGCTTTGCTTGTTGTAGGCAAAGGCGTCGTCTTCCCAGGAGTCCCACAACCCCTTGACCACATTCAGGTGTTCCCTGGCGATGCGATAGCGCACCGCATGTGGCGGGTGCTCGGCCTTGCCGAAGTTATCGGCGGTGCCGCTCAGCCACGAGGTGACCACGTTCCAGCCGGCGCGGCCGCCGCTGATGTGGTCCAGCGAGGCGAACTGGCGTGCGACCTGGTAGGGCTCGGTGTAGCTGACGGTGACGGTGGCGACCAGGCCGATGTGCGTGGTCAACGCGGCCAGGGCCGAGAGGATGGTCAGCGGTTCGAACCGGTTGAGGTAATGCGGGCTGGATTTGGCATGGATGTGCAGGCTGTCGGCGATGAACACGAAGTCGAACTTGGCGGTTTCGGCCAGTTCAGTCTGCTGCTTGTAGAACGCAAAATTCGTACTGGCATTCGGTTGCGCCTGTGGGTGGCGCCATTCGCCCCAGCCGTGGCCGACACCGTGAACCATGGCGCCGAGTTTCAATTGACGTGGTTTGCTCATGTTCTGCTCCTGTTAACGCGATGCTTGGTTTTGGGGGGCACGCTTGGCGTTAAAGCTCTTGTCGAAACCCTGCGACACGTCGATGTGCCGGGGTAGCAGGCCTTCTTGTTGGTAGGTGTCGGCGGTCGCTTGCAGGCCGCTGATCACGGCGTCGTCAATCAGCACCGGGGTCAGGTGGGTTTCTTTGGCCACGGCCACATGCACAGCCAGCGGCAGCCCGGTGATTTTGCTCTGGGCGGCGGCGTACTCGTTGGGGTGCGTATTGGCCCAGGCGTAGGCGCGGTCGACGCGTGCGACAAAGTCGTCGAGCTGCGCGCGTTTTTCGCTGATGGCCTGGCTGGTTGCCGCGAGGTACAGGTGGTTGCTCAACAGCGTGTTGCCGCTGGCCACGATCCGCGCCTGGCTTTGTGAGGTGACCACAGTGGTGTAGGGGTCCCAGGTCGACCAGGCATCGGCGCTGCCATTGTCCAGCACCAGGCGCGATTCGCTGGGCAGCAGGAAAATGAACTGCACGTCCTGGGTGGTCAGGCCGGCGCTGGCCAGGGCCTTGATCGCCAGGTAATGCCCGATGGAGCCACGGCCTGTCACGATGCGCTTGCCTTTGAGGTCCGCCACGGTCTTGATGGGTGAGTCCTTCGGCACCAGCAGGGCGGTGGTGCTACGCCCGTCGGCGTGGATGATGCTGACCACCTTGAGCGCCGCACCGGCACCGAGGGCGAACACATACGGTGCATCGCCCAACGCACCGATATCCACGGCGCCGGCATTCAAGGCTTCACCCAGCGGCGAGGCGGACGGGAATTCCGCCCACTGGATTTCATAGGGCACATTCTTGGCTTCGCCGGAGACTTCCAGCAGCGCCTTGATCGTCGATTTCTGATTGGCCACCCGCAGCGGTTGCAGGTCGGCGGCATGGGCGCCGGTGCTCAGGCCGAAGGCCAGTGCGGTGCCCAGGAGCAGGCGTTTGAACGGGGAGGCAAAGACCATGGGATGCAGGCTCCAGGCAGATCAAGAAAGGGTTCGGCTACCTCCGCCTGGAGAAGGGGTCGGTGAGGGGTTAACGTTATTCCCATAAAAACCTGCTGTGAAGTTCTTTTTGGTTATATGGTAATTATTAAAATAACTGATTATCTGGTTTATGATTATTCCTTTGATGCATTTAGTTTGAGTGCTGATTCGGAGCATTCCTACGAGCGCATCGGAAAGTCTCACCTGAGCAAGGCAACCACCGCGTGATTTGATCCCGGTCCTTTCGGACACGGATCGTTGCGCATGACTGACACGCCTTGGGCTGCCCGCGAGGGCGATGCGCTTCTGCACAGCTCCATGCTGGCCGACGTTTTAGGCGGAGTCCTGGAGATTGCCGCCAATGTGGCCGTGACGGCCTTGGCGACAGCGGCGGTGGTTGCGGCGACGGGTTTGACCGTGGCGACTGGCGGCCTCGGCTGCGTTGTACTCGGCGCCGTGGTGGGTGCGGTGGTCGGCGTCGGCATGAGCAAAACCGGCG
>NZ_JALJRR010000038.1:39484-39586 GCF_024519615.1 Pseudomonas sp. Pse79 | reverse complement strand
AAGGATGTCCCCGGTCTCGTTTGTAAAGGATGTCTCCGTCTGTACACCCCGATAGGGGTGAGTCAGGCACAGAGACTGTGACTGACACTCCGCTATCGGGGG
>NZ_JALJRR010000038.1:0-39385 GCF_024519615.1 Pseudomonas sp. Pse79 | reverse complement strand
CCCCGATAGGGGTGAGTCAGGCACAGAGACTGTGACTGACACTCCGCTATCGGGGGCAAGCCCCCTCCCACATTTTGGTTTGTGTAAAGGTTACTGGCGCGCCAGGCGCAGGTTCTGGAACGGCACCGCCTCAGTACTGCGATACGGGTTGATATCCAACCCACCCCGCCGCACATACCGCGCATATACCGTCAACTTCTCCGGCTTCAGCAGGCGCTGCAAGTCCAGGAAGATCCGCTCCACGCACTGCTCATGGAAGTCCGAGTGCTGGCGAAAGCTCACCAGATACTCCAACAGGCTGGCGTGATCCAGCTGTGCGATGTGGGAGGGGGCTTGCCCCCGATAGCAGTGGGTCAGGCACAGAGACTGTGACTGACACTCCGCTATCGGGGGCAAGCCCCCTCCCACATTTTGGTTTGTGTAAAGGTTACTGGCGCGCCAGGCGCAGGTTCTGGAACGGCACCGCCTCAGTACTGCGATACGGGTTGATATCCAACCCACCCCGCCGCACATACCGCGCATATACCGTCAACTTCTCCGGCTTCAGCAGGCGCTGCAGGTCCAGGAAGATCCGCTCCACGCACTGCTCATGGAAGTCCGAGTGCTGGCGAAAGCTCACCAAATACTCCAACAGGCTGGCGTGATCCAGCTGTGCGCCGCGGTATTGCACGGCCACGCTGCCCCAGTCGGGCTGGCTGGTGACCGGGCAGTTGGATTTGAGCAGGTGGCTGTACACGCTCTCCTCGACAATGCGCGAGTCATCGCAACGCAGCAGTTCCGGACGCGGATGTTCGTAGTTGCTGACGCTGATATCCAGGTCATCGATGCACACTCCCGGCAACGCCACCACGCCTTCGGCTTCAACCTCGGCCAGGCTGCGCACGCGCACGCCCACCGGCTTGCCGGCAGCAGCGCTGAGGTCGGTGCGCAACGTCGCCTCCAGACTTTGCGTATCGGCAAACACGGTCTGGTTCAGCGAGTTGAGGTACAGCTTGAAGGACTTGGACTCGATGATATTCGGCGAGTCGGCCGCAATGCTGAATTCACCGATGGCCACCACCGGCTTGCCCGAAGGCAGCAGCCAGGACAGTTCGAAGCAGTTCCAGAAATCCACGCCCGTGTACGGCAGGGTCTCGGCGCTCAGGCCCAGCTCGGCCCATTTCGCGGCGCGCGGAATCGGGAACAGCAACGAAGGGGTGTAGGTGGAGATGTATTCACTGGACTTGCCCAGCGGCGAATGTTCGGCTGCGGGATGCATGGCGGAAACCTGGCTAAATTAACCCCACCAGTCTACCAGCCTTTGCCCCCGCCTCTAACAACCGCCGCATCGACACCGTCAGTTGCCGCAGCGGCTCAATCGACGTTGATCTTGCCAACCATGCCCGCCTGGTAGTGCCCGGGAATATTGCAGGCAAACTCCAACCCGGTGGCTTTGCTGAAGGTCCAGGTCAACTCAGCGGTTTTACCCGGTTCGACCAGAACACTGTTGGGGTCATCGTGCTTCATCCCGCCCATATTGCCCATATTGCCCATATTGCCCATATTGCTCATATCGCCGTGGCCCATGGCGCCGTGGTCCATCTTGCCCATGCCGGTGGCGTTCAGCATGCCGCTGGCCTGCATCTGCATCATTTGCTTCTGATGCTCCGCATGCATGGCCGCATCGCCCAGGTTGAACTCATGGAGCAACTGGCCTTTGTTGACCAGCACAAAGCGCACGGTCTCACCGGCCTTTACGTCCAGGGACTTGGGCGAAAAGGACATATCCTGCAGCACCACTTCCACGGTGCGCGTGGCCTTATCGGCAGATGCCGGCTGGCCGAACGCATAGGTGTGGGCCGTGCCGGCCATTGCTCCGACACTCAACGCCAACAGGCAGCCCGCCAACAACAAGGGGGTACGCAATGCCATCTCAATTCTCCAAAGGTGTGGGATCAGTCTGAGGACCACTCTAAGATTGCAGCGCTGCCAGCCAGCTGACTGCTAGATTACAACTTTGTCAGGTTGCGCCCCTCCCCTGGCCACCACGGTATAAAGCCTGACGTGACCCGCCGCCAAGAGCTGCCCATGAAACTGCTGATCGTCGAAGACCAACCCAAAACCGGCCATTACCTGCGCCAAGGCCTGACCGAAGCCGGTTTTACCACCGAGCTGGTGGCCGACGGCACCAGCGGCCAGCACTTGGCGCTGACCGGCGATTACGACCTGCTGATCCTCGATGTGATGCTGCCCGGTCGCAATGGTTGGCAGATCCTACAGGCCGTGCGCAGCGCCGGCCTCGACGTCCCGGTGCTGTTTCTCACCGCCCGCGACGCAGTGGAAGACCGCGTACACGGCCTGGAACTGGGCGCCGACGATTATCTGGTCAAGCCGTTCGCCTTCTCCGAACTGCTTGCGCGGGTGCGTAGCCTGTTGCGCCGTGGCAGCAGCGCACCGCAGGAAACCACCCTGCAACTGGCCGACCTGCGCCTGGACCTGATCCGTCGCCGCGTCGAGCGCGACGGCCAGCGCATCGACCTCACCGCCAAGGAGTTCGCCCTGCTCGAACTGCTGCTGCGGCGCCAGGGCGAAGTATTGCCCAAGTCGCTGATCGCGTCCCAGGTGTGGGACATGAACTTTGACAGCGACACCAACATCATCGAAGTGGCGATCCGCCGCCTACGCCTGAAAATCGACGACAACTTCCCCAATAAACTCATCCACACCGTGCGCGGCATGGGTTATGTGCTGGAGGAACGATGCAGTTGATCAAGCGACTGTCCCTGGCCAGCCGCCTGGCCCTGTTGTTTGCGGCCTGCACCGCGGTGGTCTCGTTGCTCGCCGGCGTGCTGTTCAACCGGGCCAGCGAGGCGCATTTTGTCGAGCTGGACCAGCAACTGCTCGAAAGCAAACTGGTGGCGCTGCGCAGCACCTTGCAGGGCGTCGACTCACCGCAGCTATTCGCCCAGCGCGAAGCGCAACTGCGTGCCGAGCTCAATCGCCAGCCCGACCTCGCAGTACGCATCACCGCCGCCGGCCAGCGCTGGTTTGACGGCGCGCCGACCATTGCCCTGCCCGAGTCGCCCGGCCTGCACAGCCTGCAAAACGCCGGCATCGACTACCGCGTGTACAACGCGCCGCTAAGGCCGGGCCAACCCGACTCGCCGCAACTGAGCCTGATGCTCGACATCACCCACCATCAGCACTTCCTGCAACGCATGCAGCATTTGATCTGGCTCACGGTCAGCCTCTCAGCCCTGGCCACCGCGCTGCTCGGCGCCTGGGCGGCGCGCAGCGGGCTGCGACCGTTGCGGCGCATGGGCGAAGTGGCCGCCAGCGTGTCGGCCCACTCCCTGACCCAGCGTTTGCCCGAGCAGGGCATGCCGGTGGAACTGGCGGAACTGGCCCAGGCCTTCAACGCCATGCTGGGCCGACTGGACGACGCGTTCCAGCGCCTCTCGGCGTTCTCCGCCGATATCGCCCACGAACTGCGCACGCCCCTGTCGAACCTGTTGACCCACACCCAAGTCATCCTCACCCAGCCGCGCCCGCTGGAGGATTACCGCGAGGCGCTGCACAGCAATCTGGAAGAGTTACAGTGGATGGCGCAACTGGTGAACGACATGTTGTACCTGGCCAAGGCCGATCACGGGCTGTTGGCGCCCACGCGCGAACCGTTGAGGCTCGCGGATGAAGTGGACGCGCTGCTGGAGTTCTTCGTCTTGCTGGCGGAAGACGCGCACGTCAGCCTGGTGCGCGAGGGTATGGCTCACACAACCGGCGATCGCGGCATGTTGCGCCGGGCATTGTCGAACCTGCTGGATAACGCGCTGCGCTTTACACCCGCGGGCGGCGAAGTGCGGGTGCGTCTGGCGCAGGGCGCACAAGGCGTGACGCTGACAGTGGAGAACAGCGGCGAAGGCATTCCGGCGGAGGTGTTACCGCGGTTGTTCGACCGCTTCTACCGGGCCGACCCGGCACGGCATGAAGGCAGCAGTGAACACGCGGGGCTGGGGCTGGCGATTACCCAGTCGATTGTGCGAACGCATGGCGGGCGGATTTATTGCGAGTCTGAGCCGGGGTGGACGCGGTTTGTGATCGAGTTGCCAGGGGGGGTTGATGCAAGCTGTGCCGGCGCTATCGGGAGCAAGCTCCCTCCCACATTTTGAATGTATTCACAGATCAAAATGTGGGAGGGGCTTGCTCCCGATAGCGGTCTTAAATCCTACGAATACCTGAGGGCATGCGCCGGCTCGATCTTCGCCGCCCGATACGCCGGGTAAACCGTGGCCAAAAAGCTCAACACAAACCCGGCCGAGCAGATCAGCAGCACATCCCCACCCTGCAATTGCGAGGGCAGGTTGCTGACGAAGTACACGTCCGAACTGAAGATATGCTGCCCGCTCACGCGCTCCAGCCAACCCACCAGCTCACTGACGTTGAGCGCCGCAATCACGCCCAGCACACCGCCGATCAGGGTGCCGATGATACCGATCACCGTGCCCTGCACCATGAAGATCGCCATGATCTGCCGTGGCGTGGCGCCGATGGTCCGCAGGATCGCGATGTCCGCGCCCTTGTCGTTCACCACCATGATCAACGTGGCAATGATGTTGAACGCCGCCACCGCGACGATCATCAGCAACAGCAGGCCGATCATGGTTTTTTCCATCTTCATCGCGCTGAACAGGCTGCCCTGGGTGTGGGTCCAGTCATCCGCCTTGTAGGCCGCACCGAGGCTGGCGGCGATGTCCGCCGAGACCTTGGGCGCCGCGTACAAGTCCTTCACCGCCAGGCGCACGCTCTGCACCTGGTTCGGCTGCCAATGCTGAATTTCTGCGGCGTCGGCCATATGGATCAACGCCATCGAACCGTCCAGCTCGGCGCCGACCTTGAAGATACCGACCACGTTCAATCGCTGCATGCGCGGGGTGATGCCACCCGGCGCGCTGCTGATTTCCGGGACGATCAGGGTCAGCTTGTCGCCCACGTTCAGGCGAAAGCGCCGCGCGGTGATTTCACCGACCACCACGCCGAACTCGCCGGGTTTCAAGTCTTCCAGTTTGCCCTGGACGATATGCTGGGCCACGATCGACACCTTGCCTTCCTGGGCCGGGTCGACGCCGCTGATCTCGATCGGCTGCATCGCGCCCTTGTAGGAGAACATACCGTCCATCTGCGTGAACGGTACTGCGGCGGTCACTTCGGGATTCTTCATCGCGGCCGCGGCCACCGGCTGCCAGTTGTCGATCGGGTTCACGCCGACGATGGTGGCGTGAGGCACCATGCCGAGGATGCGCGAGCTCATTTCGCGTTGAAAGCCATTCATCACCGACAACACCACGATCATCGCCAGCACGCCCAGGGCGAGGCCGATCATCGAGGTCATCGAGATAAACGAAACAAAACGGTTGCGGCGCTTGGCGCGGGTATAGCGCGTGCCGATGAAAATCGATAACGGTCTGAACATTCGCTTGCACCGCCTGAAAAAATGAAAAAACCCGGCGTCATGCACCGGGCTTGAAACAGGTCAGATGGCGACCAGATGACCTTCCTGCAGGTGCAGTACGCGGTCCATCTGCCGGGCCATGCTCATGTCATGGGTCACCACCAGGAACGCGGTACGCATCTGGGTGCTCAGTTCGAGCATCAAGTCCTTGATGCCCTGGGCGGTGTGGGAATCGAGGTTGCCGGTCGGCTCGTCGAGCATCACCAGGCCCGGGTTGTTCACCAGGGCGCGGGCAATCGCCACACGCTGGCGCTCACCGCCGGACAATTCGGCCGGTTTGTGCTCCAGGCGATGGCCGAGGCCAACGCGCTCCAGCAAAGCCTTGGCACGCTGGCGCGCCTCTGGGATCGCGGTCTTGCCGATCAGCAGCGGCATGCACACGTTTTCCAGGGCGGTGAACTCCGGCAACAGGTGGTGGAACTGGTACACGAAACCCAACGAACGGTTGCGCAGTTGGCCGCGGGCCTTTTCGCCGAGGGCCGAGAGTTCTTCGCCGGCCAGCCACACGCTGCCCTGGGACGGCGTATCAAGGCCGCCCAACAGGTTGAGCAAGGTACTTTTGCCGGAACCGGAACTGCCGACGATCGCCACGCGCTCGCCGGGGTGCAGCTCAAGTTGCAGGTTGGACAACACCACCACCGATTCCGGACCTTCCTCGTAGGACTTGCCCAGGTTGCGGCAGCTCAGGATTGCTTTTTCACTCATGCCCGATTCACTCATAACGTAAGGCCTGTGCTGGCTGGGTACGTGCCGCGCGCCAGGCTGGATACAGGGTGGCAAGGAAACTCAGGACCAACGCAGCGCCGCCCACCATCAGCACGTCCTGGGCCTGAACCTGGGACGGCAAGTAATCGATGAAATAGACGTCGGCATTGAGAAACTTGTGGCCGATCAGGGTTTCGAGGCCGGCGATGGCAGCGCTGACGTTGAGCGCAGCCAGAATGCCCAGCGCGGTGCCGATCA
Source organism: Pseudomonas sp. Pse79 (assembly GCF_024519615.1). Taxonomy (NCBI): domain Bacteria; kingdom Pseudomonadati; phylum Pseudomonadota; class Gammaproteobacteria; order Pseudomonadales; family Pseudomonadaceae; genus Pseudomonas; species Pseudomonas sp. Pse79. The sequence goes on along the minus strand of NZ_JALJRR010000038.1, from coordinate 32,934 downwards.
AGGTGCCGACCACGCCGATCACCGTGCCCTGCACCATGAAGATCGCCATGATCTGCCCCGGCGTGGCGCCCAGGGTACGCAGGATGGCGATGTCGCCCTTCTTGTCGTTCACCACCATCACCAGGGTGGAGATGATGTTGAAGGCCGCGACGGCGACGATCAGCAGCAACAGCAGGCCGATCATGGCTTTTTCCATGCGGATGGCCTGGTACAGGTTGCCGTGGGTACGGGTCCAGTCGCGGGCGTAGTACTGGCTTTCACCCAGGTGCTGGGCGATTTCCCAGGCGCCGCGCGGGGCGTCGAACAAATCGTTGAACTTCAGGCGCAGGCCCTGCACCTGGTCCGGCTTCCAGCGATGCAGACGCGCCAGGTCGGTGAGGTTGGTCAGGCCGAGGTAGCCGTCGATCTCGCCAGCGCCGACGTGGAAGGTGCCGACCACGGTAAAGCGCTTCATGCGCGGGAACATGCCGGCCGGGGTCACGGTGACTTCCGGGGCGACGAAGGTCAGCTTGTCGCCGATGCCCACGCCGAGCTTGGCCGCGGCCTTGTCGCCGATGACGATACCGAAGCTGCCGGGCGCCAGGTCGTCGAGTTTGCCCTGCAGCATGAACTTGTCGATGATCGAGACCTTGCGCTCCTGGACCGGGTCGATGGCATTGAGCAGGATTTTCTGCACCTTGCCGTCATGGGTCAGCAACCCTTGCATCTGGGTGAACGGCGCCACGGCCACGACCTTGGGGTTCTGCTTGACCTTGTCGGCCAGGCTTTGCCAGTCGCTGATCGGTTCACCCGACTCGATGGTCGCGTGGGGCACCATGCCCAGCACGCGGGTACGCATCTCATGATCGAAGCCGTTCATCACCGACAACACCACGATCATCACGACCACGCCAAGGGCGAGACCGATCATCGAGGTCAAGGAAATGAACGACACAAAATGATTGCGACGCTTTGCACGGGTATAACGCGTGCCAATAAATACGAAGAGAGGTCTGAACATGTCGGGGCTTGTTCGGAGGAAAAGAAGACGTCCCGGTGGCGGGGTCTGGTAAGCAGCTTTACACTCAGACCATTACCGCTACTTTGGGTTCGCCATGTCGACATTAGATGAAGAAGAACGCCGCGAATACTACCGTATCGACGACATGATCGCACTTCAAATCAAAAGCCTGTCCGCCCCCGAAGCGGCGAGCAAGGAAGTGTTGCTGGATGATTCGCCGCTATTCAATCTACTCAGTGAACTGCACCTGAGCGAATTCGAAGCCCAACACCTGTTGCGCCAGCTCAGCGAGAAAGATCGCAGCCTGGCCGCCCTCCTCCGAATCCAGAACAAACGCCTGGATCTGCTCAGCCAGATCATGGCGCGCGGCCTGCTGGATGAAGTCGGCGCACCGCAGCCGGTGATCATTTCCGAAGGCGGCATCGACTTCCAGCACCCGACGCCCCTGGCACTCGATGCCCACCTGGCGGTCAAGCTGGTGCTGATGCCCCAGGCGCTGGGCCTGCTGTTACGGGCGCGGGTCACCCATTGCGATGCCAAGGGCGGCGCTTTTGCCATTGGCACGGAATTCGAATCGATGACCGACGCCCAACGCCAACTGCTGGCGCGCTACATCCTGCAGAAACAGGCGCAGCAACGGCGCCTGGCGCGGGAACAGAGCGACGCCAAAGACACCTGAATTCGTATTCACCCCGCCAGACGACCTGGCGCAAAGGAGCAACTGTGACCCTGATCTACGGCCACCGCGGTGCCAAAGGCGAAGCACCAGAAAACACCCTGACCAGCTTCCAGCAGTGCCTCAAGCACGGTGTACGCCGTTGCGAATTGGATTTGCACCTGTCCATGGACGGCGAACTGATGGTCATCCACGACCCGACCCTCAAGCGCACCGCCGACCGGCGCGGCAAAGTCGTCGAGTATTCGGCGGCAGACCTGGTGAAGATGGACGCCCGCAAAGGCGGCCCCGGCTGGATCAACCCCTGCCCGATCCCGCGCCTGGAAGAACTGTTTGAAAAGTGCGACTTCGATCACTGGCAACTGGAAGTCAAAAGCGCCTCGCGCACCCGCGCCGCGACCACCGTGCTGGCGATCCGGGAAATGGCCGTGCGTTTCGGCCTCATGGACAAGGTCACAGTGACCTCAAGCTCACGGGAAGTATTGAAAGCGGCAGTGGAACTCACCCCGGACCTGTCGCGCGGGCTGGTGGCCGAATACGCCTGGCTCGACCCGCTGAAGGTCGCGCAAAACTATGGCTGTGAGTTTCTGGCGTTGAACTGGACGTTGTGTACCCCCGAGCGTCTGGAAAAAGCCCAGCGCCAGGGATTGCACGTGTCGGTGTGGACAGTCAACGAACCTGCGCTGATGCGCAGGCTCGCCGACTTCGGCGTAGATAGCCTGATTACAGACTTTCCCGGTTTGGCCACTGCCACGCTCGAGAATTACTGAAATCGGTCTCCCCGGCCGGCTCAGGCCACCGGCCGGAGCCGCTCAAAAAAGCCGGTTGAGGCCGTCGTAGGCCGCGACCCGATAGGCTTCCGCCATGGTCGGGTAGTTGAACGTGGTGTTGACGAAATACTTGAGGGTATTTTGCTCGCCCGGCTGGTTCATGATGGCCTGGCCGATGTGGACGATCTCCGAAGCCTGGTAGCCGAAGCAATGCACGCCGAGGACTTCCAGGGTTTCACGGTGGAACAGAATCTTCAGCATGCCTTGCGGCTCGCCGGCGATCTGCGCACGCGCCATGCTCTTGAAGAACGCCTTGCCCACTTCGTAAGGCACCTTGGCCTTGGTCAGTTCGTGTTCGTTCTTACCGATCGAGCTGATCTCCGGAATCGTGTAGATCCCGGTCGGCACGTCGTTCACATAGCGCCAGCTGCCATTGTCGACAATGCTGCCGGCGGCCGAACGGCCCTGGTCATGGGCGGCGCTGGCCAGGCTTGGCCAGCCGATCACGTCGCCGGCACCGTAGATATTCGACACGCAGGTGCGATAGTTCTCGTCCACTTCGATCTGGCCACGGTTGTTGACCTTGACCCCGACATTTTCCATGCCCAGCTTGTCGGTGTTGCCGGTACGACCGTTGCACCACAGCAAGGCGTCGGCCTTGATCTTCTTGCCGGACTTGAGGTGCAGGATCACACCGTTGTCCAGGCCTTCGACGCGCTCGTACTCTTCGTTGTGGCGCACGGTGATGTTGTTGTTGCTGAAGTGATAACTCAACGCCTGGGAAATTTCCGAGTCGAGGAAGCTCAGCAACTGGTCACGGTTGTCCACCAGCTCTACCAGCACCCCCAGGCCGCTGAAGATCGAGGCGTATTCGCAGCCGATCACGCCGGCGCCATAGATGATCAGTTTGCGCGGGGTATGGCCCAGGCTGAGGATGGTGTCGCTATCGTAGATACGCGGGTGGAGGAAATCGATATCCACCGGGCGATACGGGCGCGACCCGGTAGCGATGATGATGTGCTTGGCCACCAGCTTCTCGACCACGCCGTTGGAGCAGACCACTTCGACGGTTTGCTCGTCGGCGAAGCTGCCGGTGCCGAAGAACAGGTCGACACGGTTACGGGCGTAATAGCCGGTCCGCGACGCCACCTGCTTGGCGATGACTTTTTCCGCACTTTTGAGCACGTCCGGGAACGAAAACCAACGCGGCTCGCCAATGGCCCGGAACATCGGATTGGTATTGAACTGCATGATCTGGCGCACTGAGTGACGCAAGGCCTTGGACGGGATGGTGCCCAGGTGGGTGCAGTTTCCGCCGACCTGGCGACGGCTATCGACCATTGCCACCTTGCGCCCTGCCTTCGCGGCGTTCATCGCCGCACCTTCTCCAGCCGGGCCGGAACCCAGTACTACCACGTCGTAGTTGTAGACAGCCATGCGTACTCCTCAGAACAGGCCAGGCGCGCGGTTTGACGCCTGGCTAAATCATGCCGCGGCCAGCGGTCATGAAGGACAATTTGGCTCAAGTGTGTGAACCGGGGCACAGTCTATATAAGGCTCAACGCCGCGCACATTAACCCTTGGTCGCGTCGTAGGCCAGTTTTGCCTTTACTACACAGCGTGGATTACGGTTTCACAGCGGTCATCTGTTCGAACGCCTGATTACTGCGCGTGACAAAAACATCCCCCTCGCGCTGCACAAAAAACGCGGCGATCTGGTGCTGTTCGGCGTAATCCCAGCCTTGCTCCGGCCCAAGAATCAACAGCAACGTCGACAACCCATCGGCCATCAGCGCCGACGGGTGCAACACTGTCACCGATGCCAGTTGATGGGTAATCGGCGCGCCGGTCCGCGCATCCAGGGTGTGGGAATAGCGCCGACCACCCTGCTGGAAATAATTACGATAGTCACCCGATGTGGACACACCAAAGCCGTCTACGCGGATGATTTTTTCGGCGACCTGTTGGTCATCGCGAGGCTCTTCCAGCGCGACGCGCCAGGGCGAACCATCCGGTTTGTGGCCGGCAGCCTTGAGTTCGCCGGTGGCTTCGGCGAGGTAGTGATGGATACCCAAGCCGCTCAACAGCTCGGCGATACGATCCACCGCGTAACCGGCAGCAATGCTGTTGAAGTCGACCTCGACGGCGGCGTCCTTGCACAGCTGTTCGCCGTCGATGCGCAGATGCTGGTGACCGACCCGTTGACGCACCTCGGCCAGCGTCGCGGCGTCCGGCACCTTGAGTTGCCGGGCCTGGGGCCCGAACCCCCACAGGTTCAGCAGCGGCTCCACCGTCAGGTCGAACGCACCCGCGCTGGCCTGGGACAGTTGCTCGCCGGTACGCACCAGTTGCAGCACCGGCGCAGGCATCGGCTGACAGCTATTGGCCGGCAGATTGTTGAAACGCTCGATATCCGAGTCGCTGCGGTAGGTCGACATCTGTCGGTCGACATCCCCCAGGATTTTTTCCACCTGGCGCTGCAGCTCTTTCGGCGTAGGTGCCGTCGAGCTTCTGACATACTGGATCGAATAGGTGCTGCCCATGGTCGGCCCCCCAAACTGCTCCAGCGTATCGCCGCCACAGCCGGCCAGCGCCGCAAAACCGCACACCATCGCTATCTGTCGCAGATTGCCCATAAACCTGATCGCCGTCGAAAAGTGAATTAACCCGCAGGCACACACCCTGGCAGGACCGCCCATTATGCGGCATGCCGTTATCTGTTTATGGCCGATGTTCGCACTCCCGGCGCTCACCAATGAGGCGGATCGTCTCACCTTGGCCGGCCACAGTTGACGGCGTATCGCCTGAAAAAATGCATGCCCCTGTGGGCGCGGGCTTGCGCGCGATGCCTCCCAGACACCCGAAACCCACAGGCAGAAAAAAGCCCCGAACCAGTCGGGGCTTTTTCATTCAACCTGGACGCTTAGCGCGGGAATGCAGGCGGGTTGACCCCAGCCATGTCTTCCATCACGCGAACGACCTGGCAGCTGTAGCCGAACTCGTTGTCGTACCACACGTACAGCACAACACGGTTGTCCTGGGTAATGGTCGCTTCCGCGTCCACCACACCGGCGTGGCGCGAGCCAACGAAGTCGGTGGAGACCACTTCCTGGGAGTTGACGAAGTCGATTTGCTTATGCAGATCGGAGTGCAGCGCCATGTAGCGCAGGTACTCGTTCATCTCGTCGCGGGTAGCGGCTTTCTCAAGGTTCAGGTTGAGAATGGCCATCGACACGTTAGGCGTCGGCACGCGGATCGCGTTACCGGTCAGCTTGCCGGCCAGCTCAGGCAGGGCCTTGGCGGCAGCGGTGGCGGCACCGGTCTCGGTGATCACCATGTTCAGCGCGGCGCTGCGACCACGGCGATTGCCCTTGTGGAAGTTGTCGATCAGGTTCTGGTCGTTGGTGTACGAGTGAACGGTTTCGACGTGGCCGTTGATGATGCCGAACTTGTCATTGACTGCCTTCAGCACCGGCACGATGGCGTTGGTGGTGCAGGAAGCGGCGGACACGATCTTGTCGTCAGCGGTGATTTCCGTGTGGTTGATGCCGTGAACGATGTTCTTCAGCTTGCCTTTGCCAGGCGCGGTCAGGACAACGCGGGCAACGCCCGGGCAGGTCAGGTGCTGGCCCAGGCCTTCGGCGTCGCGCCATACGCCGGTGTTATCCACCAGCAGGGCGTCCTTGATGCCGTACTGGGTGTAATCCACCTCGGTCGGGTTCTTCGCGTAGATCACCTGGATCAGGTTACCGTTGGCGGTGATGGTGTTGTTTTCTTCGTCGATGACGATGGTGCCGTTGAACGGACCGTGTACCGAGTCGCGACGCAAGAGGCTCGCGCGCTTGGCCAGGTCGTTCTCGGCGCCCTTGCGTACCACGATGGCGCGCAGGCGCAGGCCGTCGCCGCCACCGGTTTTACCGATCAGGATGCGTGCCAGCAGGCGGCCGATACGACCGAAGCCGTAGAGCACAACGTCAGTGCCTTTACGGGCGGAGGCGTTCTGCTTGCCGACCACGTCGGCCATTTCTTCACGCACGAATTGCTCGACGGAACGGCCGTTGGCTTCAGCGCGGAACTTGGCGGCCAACTTGCCCAGGTCTACCGAAGCCGCGCCGAGCTTGAGCTCGCTCATGGCTTTGAGCAGAGGGAATGTTTCGTGGACGGAGAGTTCGCTGTCGTTGGTCGAACGATGGCGAGCAAAGCGATGCGCCTTGAGAATCGCGATGACTGACTGGTTGATCAGACTGCGGCCATAGATCGAGCTCACCACATTGTTATTGCGGTACAGCTGACCGATAAGCGGGATCATCGCTTCAGCGAGTGCTTCACGGTCGATCCATTCACCAAGACACTGGTCGGGCTTCTGAGTCACGGGAACCTTCCACATGTAGGGGCTGAAAAAAGGGGCTACATTATGCCGCCCGGCCGCCCCCGGAGCAATGCGCGTCCTACAACAAAAAGCGCTTACCCAAAAAAGCCACCTCGCTGCAGCCCAGTAAATACGCGGGTTCCAGAAGGCCACTAGTGGAGCGGGCAGCACGACTTGTCCGTAACCCTCCGAAAACTATATGCATTTTGGCACTACATATTGAGTCAAAACGCGCCATTGTTTGTCTTAGCCACCACATTTCCCGCAAACCGTAATAGGCTCAGTCAGCAACTGACAGGCGGCACCTCGGGCCGTTACAATTACCGACTTTGTCGCAACGCTTGGAGCTCAACCTTCCGTGCCCGTTCTGCGTCTACCGCAACTCCCTGCCGCGGCAGGTAAACAGCACTGGGGCAATTTGCCCGGTGCCGCCCTGAGCCTGGCCATCGCCGAGGCTGCCAGCGCAGCCAAGCGCTTTACCCTGCTGCTTACCGCCGACAGCCAAAGCGCCGAACGGCTGGAGCAGGAGCTGAGCTTCTTCGCCCCCGATTTGCCGGTGCTGCATTTTCCCGACTGGGAAACCCTGCCCTACGACCTGTTCTCGCCGCACCAGGACATCATTTCCCAGCGCATCGCCAGCCTGTACCGCCTGCCTGAACTGGTCCACGGCGTGCTGGTGGTGCCGATCACCACGGCGCTGCACCGCCTGGCGCCGACCAAGTTCCTGCTGGGCAGCAGCCTGGTGCTGGATATCGGCCAGAAGCTCGACGTGGAGCAAATGCGTACACGCCTGGAAGCCAGCGGCTACCGCTGCGTCGACACGGTGTACGAGCACGGTGAATTCGCGGTGCGCGGTGCGCTGATCGACCTGTTCCCGATGGGCAGCAAGTTGCCGTACCGCATCGACCTGTTCGATGACGAAATCGAGACCCTGCGCACCTTCGATCCGGAAAACCAGCGCTCCATCGACAAAGTCGAGTCGATCAAACTGCTGCCGGCGCGGGAATTCCCGCTGCAGAAAGACGCGGTGACGCGTTTCAAGGCGCGCTTTCGCGAACGCTTCGACGTCGACTTCCGCCGCTGCCCGATCTTCCAGGACTTGAGCAGCGGGATTCCCCCCGCCGGTATCGAGTACTACCTGCCGCTGTTCTTCGACGAAACCTCCACCCTGTTCGACTACCTGCCCCAGGACACCCAGGTGTTCTCGCTGCCGGGCATCGAGCAGGCGGCGGAAAACTTCTGGAGCGACGTGCGCAACCGCTATGAAGAGCGTCGCGTCGATCCGTCCCGTCCTTTATTACCGCCCGCCGAACTGTTCCTGCCGGTGGAAGACTGCTTCGCCCGCCTGAAAAACTGGCCGCGCGTGGTCGCCAGCCAAGAGGATGTGGACGCAGGCAGCGGCCGCACGCGCTTCCCCGCGCAAAACCTGCCGAACCTGGCGATTGAAGCCAAGGCCAGCCAGCCGCTCGAAGCGCTGTCCAACTTCCTCGGCGATTTCGCCGGGCGCGTGTTGTTTACCGCCGAATCGGCCGGGCGCCGCGAAGTGCTGCTGGAGCTGCTGGAACGCCTGAAGCTGCGCCCGAAAACCGTCGACAGCTGGCCGGACTTCGTCGCCGGCAAAGAGCGCCTGGCGATCACCATTGCGCCGCTGGATGAAGGCCTGTTGCTGGACGATCCGGCCCTGGCGCTGATCGCCGAAAGCCCACTGTTCGGGCAACGGGTGATGCAGCGCCGTCGCCGCGAAAAACGCGCCGACGCCAACAACGACGCGGTGATCAAAAACCTCACCGAACTGCGCGAAGGCGCGCCGGTGGTGCATATCGACCACGGCGTCGGCCGCTACCTGGGCCTGCAAACGCTGGAAATCGACAACCAGGCCGCCGAATTCCTCACCATGGAATACGCCGAAGGCGCCAAGCTGTATGTGCCGGTGGCCAACCTGCACCTGATCGCCCGCTACACCGGCAGCGACGACGCTCTGGCGCCGTTGCACCGCCTGGGTTCCGAGACCTGGCAGAAAGCCAAGCGCAAGGCCGCCGAACAGGTGCGCGACGTCGCCGCCGAGCTGCTCGACATCTATGCCCGTCGCGCCGCCCGCGAGGGTTATGCGTTCGCCGACCCGAAAGCCGACTACGCCACCTTCAGCGCCGGCTTCGCCTTCGAAGAAACCCCGGACCAGCAAACCACCATCGAAGCCGTGCGCGCCGACATGCTCGCGCCCAAGCCGATGGACCGCCTGGTGTGCGGCGACGTGGGCTTCGGCAAGACCGAAGTGGCGATGCGCGCAGCCTTCATCGCGGTGCATGGCGGCAAGCAAGTGGCGATCCTGGTGCCGACTACCCTGCTCGCCCAGCAGCACTACAACAGCTTTCGCGACCGCTTTGCCGACTGGCCGGTGACCGTGGAAGTGATGAGCCGTTTCAAATCCGCCAAGGAAGTGAACGCCGCCGTCGCCGACCTGGCGGAGGGCAAGATCGACATCGTGATCGGCACCCACAAGCTGCTGTCGGACGATGTGAAGATCAAGAACCTGGGCCTGGTGATCATCGACGAAGAACACCGCTTCGGGGTGCGTCAGAAAGAACAGCTCAAGGCCCTGCGCAGCGAAGTCGACATTCTGACCCTCACCGCCACGCCGATTCCGCGCACGCTGAACATGGCGGTGTCGGGCATGCGCGACCTGTCGATCATCGCCACGCCACCGGCGCGGCGCCTGTCGGTACGCACCTTCGTGATGGAGCAGAACAACAGCACGGTCAAGGAAGCGCTGCTGCGCGAATTGCTGCGCGGCGGGCAGGTGTATTACCTGCACAACGATGTGAAAACCATCGAGAAATGCGCCGCCGACCTCGCCGCACTGGTGCCGGAAGCACGCATCGCCATCGGCCACGGGCAAATGCGCGAGCGCGACCTCGAACAGGTGATGAGCGACTTCTACCACAAGCGCTTCAACGTGCTGATCGCCTCGACCATCATCGAGACCGGCATCGACGTGCCGAGCGCCAACACCATCATCATCGAGCGCGCCGACAAGTTCGGCCTGGCACAACTGCATCAACTGCGCGGCCGCGTCGGACGCAGTCACCACCAGGCCTACGCCTACCTGCTGACGCCACCGCGCCAGCAAATCACCGGCGATGCGGAAAAACGCCTGGAAGCCATCGCCAACACCCAGGACCTGGGCGCCGGCTTTGTGCTGGCCACCAACGACCTGGAAATCCGTGGCGCCGGCGAACTGCTCGGCGACGGCCAGAGCGGGCAGATCCAGGCCGTGGGCTTCACCTTATATATGGAGATGCTCGAACGCGCGGTGAAAGCCATCCGCAAGGGCGAGCAACCGAACCTCGACCAACCCCTGGGCGGCGGTCCGGAGATCAACCTGCGCTTGCCGGCATTGATCCCCGAAGACTACCTGCCGGATGTCCACGCGCGACTGATCCTGTACAAGCGCATCGCCTCGGCCACCGATGAAGAAGGCCTCAAGGACCTGCAGGTGGAGATGATCGATCGCTTCGGCCTGTTGCCGGAACCGACCAAGAACCTGGTGCGCCTGACCCTGCTCAAACTGCAGGCCGAGCAACTGGGGATCAAGAAGGTCGACGCCGGGCCGCAGGGCGGGCGCATCGAGTTCGAAGCGCAGACGCCGGTGGACCCGTTGGTGCTGATCAAGCTGATCCAGGGCCAGCCCAACCGGTACAAGTTCGAAGGGGCTACGCTGTTCAAGTTCATGGTGCCGATGGAACGTGCCGAAGAACGCTTCAATACCTTGGAGGCGCTGTTTGAGCGCCTCATCCCGAAATCTGTTTGAAGGACGCCCCAATGCGCGTGTTTCGCATTCTGAGCTTGTTATTAGTGGTACTCGCACCTTCGGCGTTTGCCGACAGCCTGTACCAAGTGGAAATGGTCCTGGTGCGCCAGAACGCGGAGCCGGTGATCAACAGCCGCGCCGCGCCGGAAGACTGGGATGCCGGCGCCGAGCGCCTGGGCGACAGAAGCAGCCCGGCGCGCCTGGGCACGATCGTCGAAAAACTCCGCGCAGACGCCAACTACACGGTGCTGGCGCACAAGGCCTGGGAACAGAACCTCGGTGAGCAGCCGGTAAAAATCGCGATCACCGACGGCCGGGAGCAGTTCGGTCAGTTTCCCCTCGAGGGTGTGCTGAGCCTGCAACTGGGGCGCTTTACCGATATCGACGCGGACTTCTGGATCAACCAGTTCGACGGCAACGGCAGCGTCATCGCCAGCGAGCATCTGGCGCAGAAAGACGTGCGGACCAAGAACAACCAGCTCAACTACCTGGATGGCGGCCACCTGGCGCTGCTGATCAAGATCACTTCGTTGACCGCCAAACAGCCCAGCGCACCGCCCGTCGACTTTCAGGACTGATCCAGCGCCATGCCCCTGACGTCGCCGCTCACCAAGCCCCTGGCCCCTTCGTGGGCCAATCGCTTCAAAGAACAAAGCCTGGAGCGCGGGCGGCGCTATGCCTTGGAGAACCGGGTACGCATCGTCGAGTCGGGCGACAGCACCATCATCGCCAGTTGCGAAGGCTCGGGCAGCAACGTCTACCGGCAGACCATCTCGTTGCGCGAATCGGCCAAGGGCACGCTGATCCTGGTGGACAGCCGCTGCACCTGCCCGGTACACACCAACTGCAAACACATCGCGGCGGTGCTGCTCAAGGTCCAGGAAACCCTGGCCTACCCGGCGGCGGCCCAGGACGCCGAACTGCTGGAAAAACTCCAGGCCGTGCTGGACAACCGCGTGGTGCTGCCGCAAGTGGTGATGGATGACGTGCTGCCCGTGCCGCGCCTATGGCTGGCCAGTGTCGCGTTCAGCGCGTTCGAGCCGCGCAACGGCAAGATGCAGCGCTATATCCAGCACCGTGCGGCGCTGTCGTTCAACTATCTGGGCAACTACGTCAGCGGGCAAAAGAACGCCGACATCATCGTCCGCCAGGAAACCCAGAGCCTGCGGATCAAGCGGCACCCCGAGCTGGAACAGCGCTATCGCGAACAACTGCGCCTGCTCGGTTTCAAGATCGCCACGCGCCAGAGCAAAGCGTTGCCGGAAAGTGCCGGCGAACTGTTCGAGATGATCAATGACAGCGCCTGGCTGAACTTCACCCTCAACGCATCGCCGACACTGCGGGCCGAAGGTTGGGAGTTGCAGATCGACGACGACTTCGGCTTCGACCTGAGCCCGGTGGACGACTGGTATGCCACCGTCGACGAAGGGCCGGAGCGCGACTGGTTCGACCTGGAACTGGGGATCATCGTCAACGGCGAACGCCTGAGCCTGCTGCCGATCCTGCTCAACCTGATGCGTTCGCACACCGAAATCCTCAACCCGGAAAAACTCGCACGCCGCCGCGATGACGAGCTGATCCTGGTCAACATCCCCGGCCTGCCCAACGGTGGCCACGGCCCGCTGCAAGTGGCGCTGCCCTACGGCCGTCTGAAACCCGTCCTGGCCACCCTCGGCGAGTTCTACCTGCAGGAACCCGGCACCACCACGCTGCGCCTGGCCAAGGCCGACGCGATCCGCCTCAACCCGCTGGAAGACCTGCCGCTGCAATGGGAAGGCGGCGAGAAGATCCGCACCTTCGCCCAGCGCCTGCGCGACATCAAGGATTTCACCTGCGTCGCGCCCGAAGGCTTGAACGCGACCTTGCGCCCCTATCAGCTGGAGGGCTTGAGCTGGATGCAGTCACTGCGCCAGCTGGAAGTGGGCGGCATTCTTGCGGACGACATGGGCCTGGGCAAAACCTTACAGACCTTGGCGCATATTCTCAGCGAGAAGATCGCCGGGCGCCTGGACCGCCCGTGCATGGTGGTGATGCCTACCAGCCTGATCCCCAACTGGCTCGACGAGGCCGCGCACTTCACGCCGCAACTCAAGGTCCTGGCGCTGTATGGCGCCACCCGCAAAAAGCACTTCGCAAACCTGCAGGACTACGACCTGCTGCTGACCACGTATGCGTTGCTGCCCAAAGACATCGAGCAACTCGCCGCCCTGCCCTTGCATGTGCTGATCCTCGACGAAGCGCAGTACATCAAGAACCCTTCGAGCAAGGCGGCCCAGGCGGCGCGTGAGCTGAACGCACGGCAGCGCCTGTGCCTGAGCGGCACCCCGCTGGAAAACCACCTGGGCGAGCTGTGGTCGCTGTTCCACTTCCTGTTGCCGGGCTGGTTGGGCGACGTGAAAAGCTTCAACCGCGACTACCGCGTGCCGATTGAAAAACGCGCCAGCGATGTGCGATTGCAGCACCTGAACGGTCGGATCAAACCGTTCCTGCTGCGCCGTACCAAGGAACAGGTGGCGACGGAATTACCGCCGAAAACCGAGATCATCCACTGGGTCGAGCTCAATGAAGCCCAGCGCGACGTGTACGAAACCATGCGCCTGGCCATGGACAAAAAAGTCCGCGATGAGATCACCCGCAAAGGCGTGGCGCGCAGCCAGATCATCATTCTTGAAGCGCTGCTCAAGCTGCGCCAGGTGTGCTGCGATTTGCGCCTGGTCAACGATGCCACCCTGCCAACGCGCGGCAGCAGCTCGGGCAAGCTCGACAGCTTGATGGAAATGCTCGAAGAGCTGTTTGCCGAAGGCCGCCGGATTCTGTTGTTCTCCCAGTTCACCTCGATGCTGAGCCTGATTGAACTCGAGCTGAAAAAACGCGGTGTCGCCTACGCGCTGCTGACCGGCCAGACCCGCGATCGGCGCACGCCGGTGAAAGACTTCCAGAGCGGCAAGCTGCAGATCTTTCTGATCAGCCTGAAGGCAGGTGGCGTAGGACTCAACCTGACCGAAGCCGACACTGTGATCCACTATGACCCGTGGTGGAACCCGGCCACGGAAAACCAGGCCACCGACCGTGCGTATCGCATCGGCCAGGAGAAGCCGGTGTTCGTCTACAAGATGATTGCACGGGGCACGGTGGAGGAGAAAATCCAGCACCTGCAGAAAGAAAAGTCCGACCTTGCAGCGGGCGTGCTGGACGGGCGGACCACCGGGGATTGGCAGCTGGGCAACGAAGAGATCGAGGCGCTGTTTGCGCCGCTGCCCAACAAACAAGAAAAACGCTGACGGTTAGATCGCCCTCGCGGGCCAGCGCGCCGCCACATTCGACCGCACTTCGACAGAATGTACGCAATCAAGTGTAGGAGCGGGCTTACCCGCGATAGGCGCGCCGCCGTTTCAATCGATCAACTGCGCATCCCGCAACGCGCCGAGCGCCACCAGCCAACGCGGGTCTTGCTTATACTCCGTCGACGCAACCGCCTGCCCACGCATCCGTGCGATCCGCGCCGATGGCGTGACCTTCATCCGCTGGGCCGCGCTCAGCGCCAGTTCGGCAGCCGCCCGATCGTTGCACACCAGGCCCATGTCGCACCCCGCCGTCAGTGCGGCTTCAATTCGGCTGGCCGCATCCCCAACCACGTGGGCACCAGCCATGGACAGGTCGTCGCTGAAAATCACCCCGTCAAATTGCAATTCGCCGCGCAGGATGTCCTGCAACCAGCGGCGCGAGAAACCGGCCGGCTGGGCGTCGACTTGCGGGTAAATGACGTGGGCTGGCATCACCGCAGCCAATTGCCGGCTCAGGCGTGCGAAAGGTACCAGGTCATTGGCGCGAATCTGTTCCAGGCTGCGTTCGTCATTGGGAATCGCAACGTGGGAATCGGCCTCAGCCCACCCGTGCCCCGGGAAGTGCTTGCCGGTGGCGGCCATGCCGGCGCTGTTCATGCCGCGGATAAACGCCCCGGCAAGCACCGCGGCGCGCTCGGGGTTGCCCTCGAAGGAACGGCTGCCGACCACGGCGCTGCGCTGGTAGTCCAGGTCCAGCACGGGGGCGAAGCTCAGGTCCAGGCCGACGGCCAGGACTTCAGTGGCCATGATCCAGCCACACTGTTCGGCGAGGTATTCGGCGTTAGGGTGATCCGCCAGCGCGCGCATGGCCGGCAGGCGCACAAAACCCTGGCGCAGGCGCTGCACGCGACCGCCCTCCTGGTCGACCGCCAGCAGCAGGTCCGGGCGCACGACACGAATCGCCGCGCTCAATTCCCGCACCTGGCGCGGATGCTCGATATTGCGCGCAAAAATGATCAGCCCGCCCACCTCAGGCTGGCGCAACAGGTGGCGATCCTCGGCCGTCAGCCAGGTACCGGCAACGTCGACCATCAAAGAACCTTGCAGGGCAGCAGTCATAAACCTTCCTTAAATAACGCACACAACCCATTGCCCTCGCGGCGCGACGGGCGCGGCAAGAGCAATGGGTTGCGAGTAAATAGCTGAATTCGGCATGGGCGGCTAGCTTAGCGGATGCTGGCGGCCGCGCACACCCGGGGCGGTCAAACCTTCGCGGGGATTGGCGTCGATTTGCTGCGCGGACGCAATTGCGCGGCGGCCATGGTCTGGTCGGTCACGCCGGTTTCGGCGCGCATGCCGGCAGCGAGGAACGGCACCATCAGGCGCATCACCTGCTCGATGGAGGTGTTGACGCCAAAGTCGGTCTCGGCAATCGCCCGCAAGGCCTTGATCCCGGACATGCTGAATGCCGCAGCGCCAAGCATGAAGTGTACGCGCCAGAACAATTCGATCGGCGGGATGCGCGGGGCGGCTTCGTTGACCAGCAACATATAGCGGCGGAACACCTTGCCGTACATGTCTTCCAGGTAGCGGCGCAGGTGGCCCTGGCTCTGGCTGAACGCCAGGCCCAACAGGCGCATGAAGATCGACAGGTCGTTGCCGCTGCGTGGCTGCACCACCAGCGCTTGCTCAACGAGGATTTCCAGCAGTTCTTCCAGGCTTGGCTTATGGTCGGCCTTGGCCTGGCGGCGTTCGAGCTCACGGTCGAGACTGGCGCAGAACGGCCCCAGGAAACGCGAGAACACCGCCTGGATCAGGGCTTTTTTCGAGCCGAAATGGTAGTTCACGGCGGCGAGGTTGACCCCGGCCTTGCTGGTGATCAGCCGCAATGAGGTTTCAGCAAATCCTTTTTCCGCGAACAATTGCTCGGCAGCATCGAGAATGCGTTCAACGGTTTCCGACTGGGCCATGGCTACTCCGCCTGACAAACACTTGTTTGAAACATACGTTTCAGCTTGTGTCTTGTCAAGCCTGTGGGTTCGCTTTCCGGCCAGGCAGTCATCTATTTGAACGCTATTTAATCACATCCTTTCAACTCTGTAGGCAGCGCTGTCTTTGCGTTGTAGGAGGGCTGACGAATGACCGTCCAGCGGACGCGCAAAAAAGGATGATTGCCAAGCGCAGTCCACTGTATATAATCCCAGTCACTGTATAAAAAGACAGAGCGATCAACATGCTAAAACTGACGCCACGCCAAGCTGAGATTCTGGCTTTTATCAAGCGCTGCCTCGACGACAACGGCTACCCGCCGACGCGCGCGGAAATTGCGCTGGAACTGGGGTTCAAATCCCCCAACGCCGCCGAAGAACACCTCAAGGCCCTCGCTCGCAAAGGCGCGATCGAGATGACCCCGGGCGCTTCGCGGGGCATTCGCATCCCCGGTTTCGAAGCCAAGGCCGACGAATCGACCCTGCCGATCATCGGCCGCGTCGCTGCCGGCGCGCCGATCCTGGCGCAACAGCACGTCGAGGAATCCTGCAACATCAACCCGACCTTCTTCCACCCTCGCGCCGACTACCTGTTGCGGGTGCATGGCATGAGCATGAAGGACGTGGGCATTTTCGACGGTGACCTGCTGGCCGTCCACACCACTCGTGAAGCCCGTAACGGCCAGATCGTCGTCGCCCGCATCGGCGATGAAGTCACCGTCAAACGCTTCAAGCGCGAAGGCAGCAAGGTCTGGCTCCTGGCCGAGAACCCTGAGTTCGCCCCGATCGAAGTCAACCTGAAAGACCAGGACCTGGTGATCGAAGGCCTGAGCGTCGGCGTCATTCGCCGCTAAAGGAGGCATCATGCAGCTCGTGCACACCCCACAACACACACAACTGTCGCTGTTCGAGGCCTTCATGGCCCAACCCCTTGCGCCCATCCTCAAGGAAACGGTCGAGGCGCCCTGGTGCGCCGAGCCTGAGGCGTTCAGTGAACTGTCGTTGCGCGGTGCGGCCGGGAGCTGCCTGAGCCTGCTGGCGCCGATCCTGCGAGAACTGAGCGAGGAACAGGATGCACGCTGGTTGACGCTGATCGCCCCACCCGCCAGCCTGACCCAGGCTTGGCTGCGGGACGCCGGTCTCAACCGCGAGCGCATCCTGTTGCTGCAACCACGCGGCGCGCAAAGTGCCCAGCAGTTGACCTGCGAAGCCCTGCGCCTGGGCCGCAGCCATACAGTGGTGAGCTGGTTGAACCCGCTGAATGCCAACGCCAAGCAACAGTTGATCAGCGCTGCGCGTACCGGCGATGCGCAGAGCTTGAATATTCGTTTGGGGTAATTCGAGGTGCCGCAGGCTAGCCCTGTGGCAAGGGAGCTTGCTCCCATTGGACGGTGCAGCAATCGCATGTTCAGGGCCGCTTAGCGCCCCAGCGGGAGCAAGCTCCCACGCCACACTCAGTGCAGAACCCGTGGACCGTCTTCTTTCTCCGGTTCGCCTTCTGCCAGGCGGCCTGCCATCTGTACGCCAACGCTCAACATGGCTTTTGCCACTTCCACGTGCTGGCCTTGCAGGAACGCCTTGGCGTCTTCGGAAAAGTCCAAGATAACCAGAGAACCCTCGTCCTCAGCCCGGCGCAGCTCGATTCGGCCGTCAGGCAATTCAACAATTTCCAGAAAGGACGTTGGCATAAAAGTCTGTTCTCCACGAAAGGCCGGGATTATATCAGTCATCTGCCGGGCCTCGCAGTGGATCTGGCGAGGTTTCTTTACGGCTGGATGAATGGTGCTTAGTGAGAGCAAGCCCACTGCCACAATTTTGATTGGCACCCATCTGCGCAGGTGCCTTGGCTGTCAGCTCGCAATGATCACCGGCTCAACGAGCGTGTCTCAGCACTCGTTCAAACCTTCACGAAACCGCAGCGCCATGTTTTTCAGCTCCTGGCGCCAGCCTTCGAGCTCTTCGCGGCTCAACGGCTTCGGCTCATCCTCTTCCAGCGACAGCGCCACGATCAACGGCTGGGTCACATCGCCCTTGGGCACATGGGGAACACGTGGTGGCTGGAACATATCGGCATGCGCTTTGAGCAGGCGTGCCACCCAACTGTCGGGGCTTTGCGCCATTTCCACCAGTTCGGCGAGTTCAGGGATCGCCATGGCGTCCAGCACTTCGCGATTCATGATCATTTCCGCACGCGGCGAACCGGCCTGGGGCAAACGGTAGAACCCGGCGATTTCATGACACAGCCCCAGCAAGGCGCCGTACAGGTGGAACAGGGCCGCCTCACGCCCCGCCTGGACCAGCGCGATGGCGTTCATCTCCTTCCCTTCCTCGGCACGGCCAAGGGCTTCCAGGGACAAACCCGCGAAGTAAATTTTCTGGTTGGTACGGGTATAGAGTTCGTTGGCCATGACGGCAATCTCCACAACGAATAGGCGTAATGCTGGTATGTAGGAGCGAGCTTGCCCGCGAAAAACCTGGGGGCGCCGTGGGGCATCAGGTTTTTCGCGTAATCGTTAGCGACCTTCGCGAGCAAGCTCGCTCCTACAGCAAGCAAAAGCCGTCTATGCAGACGGCTTTTAGCGTTATCAGATTAACCGATCAAGCGCCCTGGCGCTTGTCCTCGACCTTCCACTTGCCGCCGTCGTAGAACGCCTTCCAACCGGTCGGCTTACCGTCCACTTCGGACTGCACGTACTGTTCCTTGGTCTTGCGGCTGTAGCGGATCACGGCCGGGCGACCGTCCGGGTCCTTCTTCGGCGCTTCGCACAGGAAGTGGTACTTCGGATCGATCTCATCCTTGTGCGGCACGATCTCGAGCACCAGCGGCGCACGGGTCTCGCGGTTTTTCGGGAACTGGCTGGCAGCCAGGAACAGCCCCGAAGCGCCATCACGCAGGATATAGGTGTCGTTGACCTTCTCGCACTTGAGTTCGGGCATCTTCACCGGGTCCATCTTCGGCGGCGCCGCGTCACCGCTTTTCAGCAGTTTGCGGGTGTTCTTGCACGTCGGGTTGGTGCAACCGAAGAACTTGCCGAAACGGCCGGTCTTGAGTTGCATCTCGCTGCCGCACTTGTCGCATTCCAGGCTCGGGCCTTCGTAGCCCTTGATGCGGTAGCTGCCCTCTTCGATCTCGTAGCCGTCGCAATCCGGGTTGTTACCGCAGATGTGCAACTTGTGCTTCTCGTCCAACAGGTAGGCATCCATCGCCGTGCTGCAGATCGGGCAACGGTGCTTGCCACGCAGCACCAGCGATTCGGATTCACCCTCGTCGTCGGCGGCGATTTCATCGCCCGGCACCAGGTTGACGGTGGCCTTGCAGCGCTCTTTCGGCGGCAGGCTGTAGCCCGAGCAACCGAGGAACACGCCGGTGGACGCGGTACGAATCTGCATCGGCCGGCCGCAGGTCAGGCACGGGATGTCGGTCATCACCGGCTGGTTGGCACGCATGCCGCTGTCCGGGCTTTCGGCCACTTCGAGTTTTTTCTTGAAGTCGCCGTAGAATTCGTCGAGCACGCTCTTCCAGTCGCGCTCGCCCTGGGCCACGTCATCGAGATTCTCTTCCATGCCGGCGGTGAAGCCGTAGTCCATCAGGTTGGAGAAACTCTCGGACAGACGCTCGGTGACGATGTCGCCCATTTTTTCCGAATAGAAACGCCGGTTGTGCAGCGCCACGTAGCCACGGTCCTGGATCGTGGAGATGATCGCCGCATAGGTCGAAGGACGACCGATACCGCGTTTCTCCATCTCTTTCACCAGGCTGGCTTCCGAATAACGCGCCGGCGGCTTGGTGAAGTGTTGGGACGGATCGAGCTTGATCAGCTTCAACGTGTCGCCCTGGGCCATGTCCGGCAGTACGTCGTCGTCGCCTGGCTTGGCGATTTGCGGCATCACGCGGGTGTAGCCGTCGAACTTGAGGATACGGCCCTTGGCACGCAGCTCGAAGTCGCCTGCGCCCACGCTGACGGTGGTGGACAGGTATTGCGCCGGCAGCATCTGGCAGGCCAGGAACTGGCGCCAGATCAGCTCATAGAGGCGCTCAGCGTCACGTTCCATGCCGCTCAGCTTGCTCGGCTCGGTGTTGGCGTCGGAAGGACGAATCGCTTCGTGAGCTTCCTGGGCGCCTTCTTTGCTGCTGTAGACGTTCGGCTTCTCCGGCAGGTACTTCTTGCCGAACTCGCTTTCAATATACGTGCGCGCCATCGCCACCGCGTCTTGCGACAGGTTGGTGGAGTCGGTACGCATATAGGTGATGTAGCCGGCTTCGTACAGACGCTGGGCCATCATCATGGTTTTCTTCACGCCGAAGCCCAGGCGGTTACTCGCGGCCTGTTGCAGGGTGGACGTGATGAACGGCGCCGACGGCTTGCTGCTGGTCGGTTTGTCTTCGCGCTTGACGATGCTGTAGCTGGAAGACTTGAGCTTCTCCAGCGCGGCCATGGCCTGGGCTTCGTTCAGCGGCTTGAAGGCCTCGCCTTTTTCACGGGCCACTTCAAAGCGCACGTTGGCGCCCTTGGCGGTGCCGAGGTCGGCGTGGACTTCCCAGTATTCTTCAGGGTTGAACGCACGAATTTCGCGCTCACGCTCCACCACCAGCTTGACCGCGACCGATTGCACACGGCCAGCGGACAGGCCACGGGCAATCTTGGCCCACAGCAGTGGCGAGACCATGTAACCCACGACACGGTCGAGGAAACGACGGGCCTGCTGGGCGTTGACGCGGTCGATATCCAGTTCGCCCGGCTTGGAGAAGGCTTCCTGGATGGCTTTCTTGGTGATTTCGTTGAACACCACACGCTTGTAGCGGCTGTCATCACCGCCGATGGCTTCCCGCAGGTGCCAGGCAATGGCTTCCCCTTCGCGGTCCAAGTCCGTTGCGAGATAGATGGTGTCGGCATCTTTGGCGAGCCGACGCAGCTCTTCGATGACCTTTTCCTTGCCCGGAAGGATTTCGTACTTGGCCTTCCAGCCATGTTCCGGGTCCACACCCATGCGCGAGACCAGCTGCTTGCGCGCTTTCTCTTTAGGCGTGAGCACCGGACCTTCGCCCGCAGCCGCCTTGCCGCGCTTGGCGGCAGGCTCCTTGCTGGCGCTAGCCGAACCGCTGGTGGGCAGGTCTCGGATATGGCCGATACTCGACTTCACCACGTACTCGTTGCCCAAGTACTTGTTGATGGTCTTGGCCTTAGCCGGGGATTCCACAATGACCAGCGATTTGCCCATGGATCGGAAAATTCCTGAATTCGAGAAGTGAAAGGCAGTTGGCGCCTGACGCGGCAACGCTATATATAGTGGCAACCGGGTGAGGTCAAGCGCAGCATTCTGCGCAGCCTGCCGTTATTGCCCTGAAAAAAGACTGGGTTCGGCCTGCACCAAAGCAAAGCGTGGGACCTGTTCGCCGTCAACTTCGACGGACTCGAGGAACATGCTCAACGGGCGCACCCAAAAGCCGTAATCGCCATACAGTGCTTGGTAGAACACCACTTCTTCTTCGGTCTCGGAGTGCCGCGCCACATTAAAAACGCGGTACTGCGGACCTTTATAATGTTGGTAGAGCCCTGGTTCGACTTTCATGCTCTGGCCACCTTACAAAATTTGTTAAAAAAAAATAATAAAACTACCGAAAAACAAAAACCGGGGCACTGGGCCCCGGCTTCCGTCAACCCAACGCTTAAAGGCGTTCGAAGACGGTGGAAATGCCTTGGCCGAGACCAATGCACATGGTTGCAACCCCGAGGTTGCCGCCATTTTGCTTCATCACATTGAGCAAAGTGCCGGAGATTCGCGCGCCGGAGCAACCGAACGGGTGGCCCAGGGCGATCGCGCCGCCGTGCAGGTTAACCTTCTCGTTCATCTTGTCGAGTACTTTCAAATCTTTCAGCACCGGCAGGGCCTGTGCGGCGAAGGCTTCGTTGAGCTCGAAGAAGTCGATATCGGCGACGGTCAGGCCCGCGCGCTTCAAGGCTTTTTGTGTCGCCGGTACCGGACCATAGCCCATGATCGCCGGGTCCACACCCGCTACGGCCATCGAACGAATCACCGCCATCGGCTGGATACCCAGGTCCTTGGCACGCTGCGCCGACATCACGATCATGCACGAGGCACCGTCGGTGATTTGCGACGAAGTGCCGGCTGTCACGGTGCCGCCCTTTGGATTGAACGCCGGTTTCAAGGCGGCCAGGCTTTCCAGGGTGGTATCCGGACGAATGGTTTCGTCGTAGTCGAACAGTTTCAGGAAACCGTTCTCGTCGTAGCCGTTCATCGGGATGATTTCATCCTTGAACTTGCCTTCCACGGTCGCCTTGTGGGCGAGCTGGTGGGAACGCAGGCCGAACGCATCCTGGGCTTCGCGGGTAATGCCGTGCATCTTGCCGAGCATTTCCGCGGTGAGGCCCATCATGCCCGAGGCTTTTGCCGCGTGCAGCGACATGTGCGGGTTGGGATCGACACCGTGCATCATGCTGACGTGGCCCATGTGCTCCACGCCACCGACCACGAATACATCACCGTTGCCGGTCATGATCGCCTGGGCGGCCGTGTGCAATGCGCTCATCGACGAACCACACAGGCGGCTGACCGTCTGCGCGGCCGCGGTGTGCGGGATCTGGGTCAGCAAGGAGGCCATGCGGGCGATGTTCCAGCCCTGCTCCAGGGTCTGGTTGACACAGCCCCAGATCACGTCTTCGACTTCGTTCGGGTCGACCTTGACGTTACGCTCCAGCAATTTGCTGATCAGGTGCGCCGACATGTCTTCGGCGCGGGTGTTGCGGTGCATGCCGCCCTTGGAGCGGCCCATCGGCGTGCGACCGAAGTCGACAATCACGACGTCTCTTGGATTCAAGCTCATAAATATTCTCGCTCAAGTGTATGGGACGCTTAACCGAAGAAGCTCTGGCCGTTCTTGGCCATCTCACGCAGCTTCGCGGTCGGGTGGTACAGCGGGCCCAAATCAGCGTATTGATCAGCCAGGGCAACGAACTCGGCCACACCGATCGAGTCGATGTAACGCAGTGCACCGCCACGGAATGGAGGGAAACCAATACCGTACACCAGGCCCATGTCGGCTTCGGCGGCGGTTTCGACGATGCCGTCTTCCAGGCAACGCACGGTTTCCAGGCACAGGGCGATCATCATCCAGTTGATGATGTCCTCGTCGGACACCTCACGCTGTTCATAGATGACCGGCGCGAGCACTTCGTGGACCGACGGATCGGCAACCTTCTTCTGCTTGCCCTTCTTGTCGGTCTCGTAGGCGTAGAAGCCCTTGCCGTTCTTCTGGCCCAGGCGCTTGGCCTCGTAGAGCGCGTCGATCGCCGAGCGGCGGTCGTCTTTCATGCGGTCCGGGAAGCCTTCAGCCATCACGTCGCGACCGTGGTGGCCGGTGTCGATGCCGACCACGTCCATCAGGTACGCCGGGCCCATCGGCCAGCCGAATTTTTCCATGACCTTGTCGATACGCACAAAGTCCACACCGGCGCTGACCAGCTTGGCGAAACCGCCGAAGTACGGGAACAGCACGCGGTTGACCAAAAAGCCCGGGCAGTCGTTGACCACGATCGGGTTCTTGCCCATTTTCTTGGCGTAGGCAACGGTAGTGGCGACGGCCAGCTCGCTGGACTTCTCACCACGGATCACTTCCACCAGCGGCATCATGTGCACCGGGTTGAAGAAGTGCATGCCGACGAAGTTTTCCGGACGCTTGAGGGCCTTGGCCAGCAGCGTGATGGAAATGGTCGAGGTGTTGGACGCCAGGATGGTGTCGTCTTTGACCTGGGCTTCCACTTCCGCCAGTACCGCTTGCTTGACCTTCGGGTTTTCGACAACCGCTTCGACCACCAGGTCGACGTGGCCGAAATCGCCGTAGGACAGCGTAGGACGAATGCCGTTGAGCACTTCAGCCATTTTCGCCGCGGTCATGCGACCTTTATCAACCCGACCCACCAGCAGCTTGGCCGCTTCCGCCAGGCCTTGCTCGATGCCGTGTTCGTTGATGTCTTTCATCAGGATCGGCGTGCCTTTGGACGCCGACTGATAGGCGATACCGCCGCCCATGATGCCGGCACCGAGTACGGCGGCCTGTTTCACATCCTTGGCGACTTCATCGTAGG
The DNA here is from genome assembly GCF_024519615.1 of Pseudomonas sp. Pse79. NCBI lineage: Bacteria > Pseudomonadati > Pseudomonadota > Gammaproteobacteria > Pseudomonadales > Pseudomonadaceae > Pseudomonas > Pseudomonas sp. Pse79. The sequence goes on along the minus strand of NZ_JALJRR010000038.1, from coordinate 8,934 downwards.
CCTTGGCCTTTTTCTTCAGTTCCTGATCGTTCAGGAACAGGCCGATCAGGCTCCGGGCAGCGGAGGTCTTGGCCAGTTTGACGAAACCTGCCGCTTCCACTTCCAGGGCTTTGTCGCGACCGAAGTTCGCGGCTTTCTGGATGGTCTTGATCGCTTCAACCGGCGCCGGGTAGTTCGGGCCGGCCTGGCCAGCCACGAAACCTTTGGCGGTTTCGAACGCCATCATTTGTTCGATGGCGTTGAGCTTGAGTTTTTCCAGCTTCGGCTGACGCTTGGCCTTGTAATCAAATTCGCCGCTGATGGCGCCCTTGATCAGGTTCAGCGCGGCTTCGGCCAGTTTGTCCGGGGCAACCACGGCATCGACGGCACCGACTTTCAGCGCGTCTTCCGCTTTGTTTTCCTTGCCGGCGGCGATCCACTCGATGGCGTTGTCGGCCCCGATGATGCGCGGCAGGCGCACGGTGCCGCCGAAACCTGGGTAGATGCCCAGCTTGACTTCCGGCAGGCCGATTTTCGCAGTGGCCGACATGACGCGGAAATCCGCGGCCAGGCACATTTCCAGGCCGCCGCCCAGCGCGATGCCGTTGATCGCAGCAACAGTCGGCACGTTGAGGTCTTCGAAATCGCTGAAAATCTTGTTGGCTTCGAGGTTGCCAGCCACCAGCTCGGCATCGGGCAGCTTGAAGCTCTCGACGAATTCGGTGATGTCGGCGCCGACGATAAACACGTCCTTGCCGCTGGAGACGATCACGCCCTTGACCGAAGCATCTGCTTTGATGGCGTCTACGGCCTGACGCAGTTCGTTCAGGGTTAGACGGTTGAACTTGTTGACGGACTCACCCTTGAGGTCGAATTTCAGTTCGACGATGCCACTTTCAAGAGCCTTAACCGTGATGGCTTTACCTTCGTAAATCATCAACTGATCTCCACGATATGGAAGCTGAACAGTACACATCGGACGCTGGCCTCTGGTTGGACATTGATGATTTCGTCAATGCTCACCCCAATGCGCCAGGCACACCCGCCAATGCGATAGTCGGGATTCTGTATGAGACGTCTGACAGACAAACGCTCAATTCATACGCCCGTTTGATTTGGGTACGCCACCTTCATCCAATTCCGGGCAATTGTCAATCGCTCGAAAGCGCTAGGAAAAACGCGACTTTCCAGTCATTTCAGAACCCCAACCCTTGGCCCACGCTTCGCCAATATTCAACTATTCACCAAATCAATAATGAACACAGCGTAGGAAAAGACTGTACAGATCCGGATATCCGGCTAGGCTTGCGGCAGCCATTACAGAATAGTCAAAACGCCTGGGTGAATACCCGGCGTGAAACACACAGCTTTACCGGCCTGCCTGGCCAACCCCGCCCGATGATGATGTCGGGCTTTTTATTGCCCGACGTTCAGGCCAGGGCCTTGAGCAACGTATCAATGGCCTGCAGGTCGCTCACCTCACCCTTCTCGCCCCAGCACAACGCGATCATTTGCCGGTCTGCCTCGACTTTGTAGACGTTGGCCGGCAGCGTCGCAAAATGCGCCAGCAATTGCTCGTCCACGCAGGCTTCCTGCCACTGGTTGACCCACACGCCAGGCTCCAGCTGCCAATAACTCCATAGTGCAGGGACCTTGCCGCGCCGTGGCCGGTGGTATTGCGCGCACGGGCTCGGCGGCTCCTGCTTGAGCCAGTGCGGCCACGCCTGGGGCGCCAGTTGCATCGCCAGGCCCATGCGGCGCGCCTCCATGCGCAGGGCCATGCGCCCACTCTGATGGCGCGACGGGCGCAGCCATGCCAGGGGGCTCAAAACCACCGCAAGGATTGACACCACTATCCAGACCGTCATATGTGTACTCCCGATTTTTTAGATAAGCGGATTTGACCTGACGCAACCCCATCCGCTTGAAAGCAGCCATACTGAACTTATTGCAGTCCCCTGGAGGAACGCCCCATGTCATACGAACATATTCTGGTCGCCGTAGACCTGACCGAAGAGTGCGATCCAGTGATCAAACGCGCCGTGGATCTGGCTGGCACCACTGCCAAGCTGTCCCTGGTGCATATCGTCGAACCGATGGCCATGGCCTTTGGCGGCGACGTGCCGATGGACCTGTCACAACTGCAACAGCAGCAATTCGATCAAGCCAAGGAACGCCTTGAGCGCCTGATCACCAAGTACCCGAACCTGAAAAAAGGTCAGAGCCACCTGACCTATGGTCAGCCACGCCAGGAAATCCATCACCTGGCCAAGGAACAGGGCTGCGACCTGATCGTGGTCGGCAGCCATGGCCGTCACGGCCTGGCCTTGCTGCTGGGCTCCACCGCCAATGACGTCCTGCACGGCGCACCGTGCGATGTGCTGGCGGTGAAGCTGAAAAAGAACGCGTAAGACCGATCGAGACCCAAATATGGGAGGGAGCTTGCTCTCCCCCACATATTGGGCTGCAGCTCATATAAAAAACCCGGTGCTCATTGAAATGAACACCGGGTTTTTTAATGCACTGGAATCAATCAGGCGTCCAACTCGGCCCAACGTTCAACCAGCACTTCCAGCTCCTGGTTCAAGGTTTCCAGGGACGCGATGACCTCGGCGGTTTCCGCCGCCGGACGCAGGTAGAAACCCGCGTCAGCCATTTGCGCTTCGACCGCAGCGATCTGCTGCTCCTTGGCGTCGATTTCACCCGGCAGGGCTTCCAGCTCACGCTGCAGCTTGTAGCTGAGTTTCTTCTTCGCGGCAGGCGCGGCTTCCGGCGCCGGTGCAGCGGCGGCCACGGGGGCGACGACGGCAGAGGTCAAGTCGGCCTTGCCGGACTTGCTCTCGGTCACGCCCAGCAGGCGCGGCGAGCCGCCCTGGCGCAGCCAGTCCTGGTAACCACCGACGTACTCGCGCACCTTGCCTTCACCTTCGAAGACCAGGGTGCTGGTGACCACGTTGTCGAGGAATGCCCGGTCGTGGCTGACCATCAGCACAGTGCCGTTGAAGGTCAGCAGGACCTCTTCCAGCAGCTCGAGGGTTTCCACGTCGAGGTCGTTGGTCGGTTCGTCGAGGACCAGCAGGTTGGCCGGCTTGCTGAACAGCTTGGCCAGCAGCAAGCGCGCACGCTCACCACCGGACAAGGCCTTGACCGGCGTGCGTGCGCGCTGCGGGCTGAACAGGAAGTCGCCCAGGTAGCTCAGCACATGGCGGCTCTGGCCGTCGATATCGATAAAGTCGCGGCCTTCGGCGACGTTGTCGATCACGGTTTTTTCCAGGTCCAACTGGTGACGCAACTGGTCGAAGTAGGCCACGTCGATGCGCGTGCCCTCTTCCACTTTACCGCTGGTCGGTTGCAGGCCGTTGAGCATCAGCTTGAGCAACGTGGTCTTGCCGGTGCCGTTGGCGCCGAGCAGGCCGATACGGTCGCCGCGCTGCAGGACCATGGAGAAGTCCTTGATCAGGAACGGACCGTCCGGGTGATGGAAGCTGACGTTCTCCAACACCATCACCTGCTTGCCCGACTTGTCGGCGGTTTCCAGCATGATATTGGCCTTGCCGGTGCGCTCGCGACGCTCACTGCGTTCAACGCGCAGGGCCTTGAGTGCGCGTACACGGCCTTCGTTACGGGTGCGGCGCGCCTTGATGCCCTGGCGGATCCACACTTCTTCCTGGGCCAGGCGCTTGTCGAACAAGGCGTTGGCGGTTTCTTCGGCGGCCAGGGTGGCTTCTTTGTGGACCAGGAAGCTGGCGTAGTCGCCGTCCCAGTCGATCAGGCCACCACGGTCCAGCTCGAGGATACGGGTCGCCAGGTTCTGCAGGAAGGACCGGTCGTGCGTGATGAACAGCACGGCGCCCTGGAAATCCTTGAGGGCTTCTTCGAGCCAGGCGATCGCGCCGATGTCCAGGTGGTTGGTCGGTTCGTCGAGCAGCAGCAGGTCCGGCTCGGACACCAGGGCCTGGGCCAGCAGGACGCGGCGACGCCAGCCGCCGGACAATTCGGCGAGGGTCTTGTCGGCCGGCAGTTGCAGGCGGCTCAGGGTGCTGTCCACCAGTTGCTGCAGGCGCCAGCCGTCGCGGGCTTCGAGGTCTTGCTGGACGTGCATCAGCTTGTCCAGGTCTTCCTCGGTGACGCAGTTCTGCGCCAGGTGATGGTATTGCGCAAGCAACTCACCGACGCCGTCCAGGCCTTCGGCGACCACGTCGAACACTGTCCGTCCGTCGGCCACCGGCAGTTCCTGCGGCAATTCGCCAATCTTGAGGCCCGGGGCGCGCCATACAGAGCCGTCATCGGGCTTCTGGTCGCCTTTTACCAGCTTCATCATGCTGGACTTGCCGGTGCCGTTGCGGCCGATGATGCACACCCGCTCACCACGGGCGATCTGCCAGGACACCTTGTCCAACAACGGCATAGCGCCGAAAGCAAGGGACACATCGCTGAATTTGAGCAGGGTCATACGCTTCTCCAAAAACTGGGCGCGCATTCTACCTGAGTTGAGGGTGGGATGCGGCCGGCATTTTCGCTACGGGTGGGTTCTGTAAGACAATTCCGGCGAACTTGAACGAACAGGTCGGCAAAGCTTTCACCGGCCGCTGGCAAAAGGCTAAGCTAGAGGCAATGAGTGTCGGCGGTGCCGGCGCTAGTCGTGATTTCTCTGCACGGACGTCTCATGCGCAGTCGCCTTTTCAATTTTTTATCTTGTCTGCTTCTTACCGCCACTGCCGCTCAATCCGCCCTGGCCGTGGACATAACCACCCAACGTCAATATTACGATGAAGCCAAACGCGCCCTGGCCAAGGGCGACACCGGGCCCTACATGCAATACAGCCAGGCCTTGGCCGACTACCCGCTGACGCCGTACCTGGCCTACGACGAGCTGACCGCACGCCTGAAGACCGCGAGCAACGAGGAAATCGAACAATTCCTCGCCAAAAACGGCGACCTGCCCCAGGCCAACTGGATGAAACTGCGTTGGTTGCGCTGGCTGGCCGAGCGTGGCGACTGGCAGACCTTTGAAAAGTACTACGACCCCAAGCTCAATTTCGTCGAGCTCGATTGCCTGCATGGCCAGTTCCAGCTCACGCACAATCTGAAGGCCGAAGGCTACAAAACCACCGAAAAACTCTGGCTGACCGGTAAATCGCAACCGTCCGCCTGTGATGCCACGTTCGCGCAGTGGGCCGCAGATGGCCAACTCACCGAACAGAAAATCTGGGACCGCGCCAAGCTCGCCGCCGAAGCCCGCAACTACGCGCTGGCCAACAGCCTGGTGAAAAGCCTGCCGACCCTCGGCGCCCAAGGCCGCCTGATGGTGGACGTGGCGCAAAAGCCGGAGATGCTCAGCGACCCATCGCGCTTCCTGCCGGCCACCGAGGCCATGTCTGACGCCGTGGGCCTGGGCCTGCGCCGCCTGGCGCGCCAGGACCCGGACAAGGCCATGGCCATGCTCGACAGCTATGCCAGCAGCATGCACTTCTCCCGTGACGAAAAAGTGGCGATTGCCCGTGAGATCGGCCTGACCCTGGCCAAGCGCTTTGATCCACGCGCTCTTGAGGTGATGACCAAGTACGACCCGGAACTGCGCGACAACACCGTGTCCGAATGGCGCCTGCGCCTGCTGTTGCGCCTGGCCCGCTGGGAAGACGCCTACCAACTCACGCGCAAACTCCCGCAGGACTTGGCCACCACCAACCGCTGGCGCTACTGGCAGGCCCGCAGCCTGGAGCTGGCCGAGCCGAAAAACCCGCAAGCCCTGGTGCTGTACAAGAACCTGTCGCGGGAGCGCGATTTCTACGGTTTCCTCGCCGCCGACCGCTCCAAAGCGCCGTACCAACTGATGAACAAGCCGCTGTTGATGAGCCAGGCGCTGATCAACAAAGTGCGCAACACCCCCGGCGTGCGCCGCGCCCTGGAGTTCTATGCGCGGGGCCAGGTGGTCGATGGCCGCCGCGAGTGGTACCACGTCAGCCGTCACTTCAACCGCGACGAAATGGTCGCCCAGGCCAGGCTGGCCTACGACATGAAGTGGTACTTCCCGGCGATCCGTACCATCAGCCAGGCGCAGTACTGGGATGACCTCGACATCCGCTTCCCAATGGCCCACCGCGACACCCTGGTGCGCGAAGCCAAGGTGCGCGGCCTGCATTCGAGCTGGGTGTTCGCCATCACCCGCCAGGAAAGCGCGTTCATGGACGACGCCCGCTCCGGCGTCGGCGCCAGCGGCCTGATGCAGCTGATGCCCGGCACCGCCAAAGACACCGCGCGCAAGTTCAGCATCCCGCTGGCCTCCCCGGCCCAGGTGCTCGATCCGGATAAAAACATCCAGCTCGGCGCCGCTTACCTGAGCCAGGTACACAGCCAGTTCAACGGCAACCGCGTCCTCGCTTCCGCCGCCTACAACGCCGGCCCGGGCCGCGTGCGCCAGTGGCTGCGCGGCGCCGATCACCTGAGTTTCGACGTGTGGGTGGAAAGCATCCCGTTCGACGAAACCCGCCAGTACGTGCAGAACGTGCTGTCTTATTCGGTGATCTACGGGCAGAAGCTCAATTCGCCACAGCCGTTGGTGGACTGGCATGAGCGGTATTTCGACGATCAATAAAGCGTGACGCACACACAAAAATGCCCGCATCCTTCGATGCGGGCATTTTTTTGCGCGGTGATTTCAGTGCGCAGCCTGTTCCTCCACGCCATCACTGAACTGCAACGCCGCCAACCGCGCATACAGCGGGTTGCTCGCGATCAACTGCTGATGCGTGCCGATCGCCACCAGCTTGCCCTGGTCCATCACTGCGATCCGGTCCGCATGCTTCACCGTCGCCAGCCGATGCGCGATGACCAGCGTGGTGCGGCCCTGCATCAGTTGTGGCAGCGCCTGCTGGATCAGGTGTTCGCTCTGGGCGTCGAGGGCGCTGGTGGCTTCGTCCAGCAACAGGATCGGCGCATCTACCAGCAACGCGCGGGCGATCGCCAGGCGTTGCCGTTGGCCGCCGGAGAGGCCCATGCCGCCGTCGCCGAGGTGGGTCTGGTAGCCATCGGGCATTTGCAGGATGAAGTCGTGGGCATGGGCAATGCGCGCGGCGGCTTCGACCTGCTCGCGAGTGGCGCTCGGGTTGCCGTAGCGGATGTTGTCTTCGACACTGCCAAAGAACAGCGCCGGGCTCTGGGACACCAGGGCAAAGTGGCGGCGCAGGTCCTGGGGGTCGAGTTCGGTGAGCGGCTGGCCTTCGAGCAGGATGCGGCCGTGCTGGGGATCATAGAAGCGGAGCAACAGGTCGAAAATCGTCGACTTGCCCGCGCCCGACGGCCCCACCAGCGCGAGGGTTTCGCCGGGGTTGATGGTCAGGTTCAAACCGTCGATGGCGTAAGTGTCCGGCCGCGACGGGTAGGAAAAGCGCAGGTCTTGCAGCTCCATGCGGCCGCTGACGCGTGGCGGTAATTGCACGCTGCCAGCGGCGGGCGCCTGGATCTCGTTGTGCGACTGCAGCAACTCGCCGATCCGCTCTGCCGCCCCCGCGGCGCGCTGCAACTCGCCGAGCACTTCGCTCAAGGTGCCGACGGCGCTGCCGACGATCAGGCTGTAGAACACGAACGCGGCCAGTTCGCCGCCGGAAATGCGCCCGCTGATCACATCCATGCCGCCGACCCACAGCATCACCCCGACGGCGCCGAGCACCAGCATGATCACCAGGGTAATCAGCCAGGCACGCTGGGCAATGCGCTTACGTGCGGTGCTGAAAGCGTCCTCGACGGTCACGGCAAAGCGTTGTTCGTCCTGCGCCTGGTGGTTATAGGCCTGCACGGTCTTGATCTGGCCGAGCGTCTCGGACACGTAGCTGCCGACGTCGGCGATACGGTCCTGGCTCAAGCGCGACAGGCTGCGCACGCGGCGGCCGAAAATCAGGATCGGCGCCAACACCAGCGGCAGCGCCACCACCACGATGCTGGTGAGCTTGGGGTTGGTGACAAACAGCAGCACGATGCCGCCGATGACCATCAACGCATTGCGCAGGAACAGCGACAGCGAGGAGCCGATCACCGATTGCAACAATGTGGTGTCGGTGGTCAACCGCGACTGGATTTCCGAGCTGCGGTTGTTTTCATAGAAACCCGGGTGCAGGTAGATCAGGTGGTTGAACACCTGCCGGCGAATGTCGGCCACCACCCGCTCGCCGATCCACGACACCAGGTAAAACCGCGCAAACGTGCCGACGGCCAGGCCCAGTACCAGGATCATGAACAGGCCGATGGATTGGTTGAGCAAGTGCGGCGACTGGGTCATGAAGCCCTGGTCCACCAACAGGCGAATGCCCTGGCCCATGGACAAGGTGATGCCGGCGGTGACGATCAGCGCCACCAGCGCGCCAAGCGCCTGCCAGCGATAGGGCGCAATGAAGCGGCTGGCCAGGCGAATTGCACGGCGTTGTCGGACTGAGAACATGGGGGGCATCACCTGATGAGGGGAGATCGGAACCTACAGACAACATTGGGGGAACTTGAGTAAATAACAATGAGTCGGGTTAATTATGCCCGCCCACTCTGCCCCCTAGAGGTTATCGGTCTAACACCCGGCTGGAAATTTGTAACGGTTTCTGGTGGACTGAGTATTCGAAGCGATGATCTTGCAAGGAGTTGTAACAGCTCGGTCACGCGGGGGGGTTAAAGTTGGTACACAACCTGATGAGGAGACAGGCCATGACCTTGCAAAACAGCAGCGATGCCAAGATTGAAGTAATCCGCCAACCGCAATACCTGCCTTGCTCCGTCATCGACGCCCAAGGCCGCGAAGTGCAGATTACCGAAGACATGATCCAGCAAGCGTGCCGCGAGCTGGAACAGCGACTGGTCAAGCCTGCCCAGCAAGGCTGAAGCGCCCACGCTCTTTCAGAACCGGCCTTGATGGCCGGTTAATGAGATGGTCACCCCCAACACCCTGTGAGGGCTACGCTTTCACGGGGTGTT
>NZ_JALJRR010000037.1:0-40591 GCF_024519615.1 Pseudomonas sp. Pse79 | reverse complement strand
GTGGGTAAGTAAAGCGGGTTTCGTGTGAGGGTTGGATCTTCAACGATAGCCACAACGCCGCATGACCCATGTGGGAGGGGGCTTGCCCCCTCCCACATTTGGATCGGTGTCGGCTTCAGGATTGCTGTGCAACCGGCTTATTGACCGCTCAGTCTCCTAAGTGGCTCTGCCGGAAAATATCAGCACCTTTTGCTCCATCGCCAGACGCTCCAGACTTTCACTGCCTCGGATACAACAACTAACGCAGCCATTAACACCACGTTGTAGTTGGGAACAAGCTGAGCACCCACTAGCAACAGCGAAACAGAAGGCACAATAAAAGCCAATCGCAAGGGTGTTTGAAGGTAAGTAACCCATCTCACCTGTTCACGTCCAAGAAAGAACAGCAGGCACGAGATCACGATGGAAACTTGCAGCAGCATGGCAAAGCCGAACATGTATAACTGCACAACGCTATGATCACGCAGCACCCATAACGCACTTTCAAGATCACTTAAATAAGGAATCCTTCCCTCTATTGCGCTGGCCACTGCATAGCGAATCAGATAAAGGGCATCCATGGCTCCCCAAAACCAAAAAACATGCTTGCGCGTCATTTTCCTGCGTCCTTTGATCTTTTTTCCCCAGAACAGCAAACAGGGGAAATATTGCATTCACCAAGAAGTTCACTCAGTCCCTGCAACGCATAAGGCGCACGGAAAAACTCCCTTACTTTGCTGCCGGCAAAATAGGGACTCTCGATTTTTGTGAGGTCATATTGTTCAATTTCGGTACGGGGGATCAGTCGTTTCATGTTGTGTTCAGAAGAAGGAGTCAGCCCCGTTGATAAGGGTTCCTCACTCTGCCCACCATCATCCACTTCCTTTTAGTCGATAGGAAATTTCCCAACCTCGTGTATCACCCGCCCCAGCGCGCAGGTCGATAGCCATGGTGCGAAGCTTTCCAGAAAAAATTAACTGGGCCGCTTACAGCCCAGTTTTTTTTACCGCACACCAATTTTTTTACATTACGGCATTTCATCAAAGATTTTTTTACACCTCTCAATCACGCCGCAACATCAGGTTCAACTCATCCACCACTTCAGCCCAATCCGCATCCTCCAGAATTTCCTCACGCAAAAACGCTTTCTGGCTATCCGTCCAGAAAAACGCATCGGCCAGTTCCAGGTCCGCCTTGAGCGGTGAGTGCGCGGTGACGAATTGCTCGATGCCAGCGGGGTCGTCGGCCAGGCCGAGTTGTTTGAACAGGGAGGGCAAGCTGTGTTCAGGCGATTGCATGATGAGCTCCGGATAGGTGGGTTTATCCGAGTCTAGCCCTCACCCACGGCAGGCGCGAGCTTGCGCTACAGGGTTTGCAACCAGGCCTGCAGTTGTGCGACGCATTGCTGCACGGATAGCTGGCCGGTCTCCAGGACCAGGGCGGCTTGCGGCGGCGGTTCGTAGGGTGAGCCGATGCCGGTGAACCCCGGCAGTTCGCCGCGTCGGGCGCGGGCGTAGTGGCCTTTGGGGTCGCGGCGTTCGCAGATGTCCAGTGCGGCGTTGCACCACACTTCCCGATAGTCCGCGCCCAGGCGTTCGGCGAGTACCGCGCGTAATTCGACCAACGGCGCGATCAGCGCCAGGATCACGATTTGCCCGTTGTCCACCAGCAACGCCGCCAGTTCGGCGGCGCGGCGGATGTTTTCCAGGCGGTCGCCGTCGGCAAACCCCAGGTCTTTGTTCAAGCCGCCACGCAAGGCATCGCCGTCGAGCACGATGCTGTGTCGGCCTTGTTCGAACAACGCCGCCTGCAGCCCTTGGGCCAGGGTCGATTTACCCGACGCCGGCAGGCCAGTCAGCAGGATCGCCACGCCGCGATGACCGTTGCGAGCCTCACGCTGGGCACGCGTGATGCTCGCGGTCGGTGCCACCAGGTTACTTGACGGCGGCACGGGGCACCGGGGCGGCGATGTTGCCGGCGGCCCATGCCGATTCGCGGCCGGCCAGCGCGGTGGCGATGGACTGCACGCGGTCGGAATCGACCTGCTCCGGCAACGGGTCGAGCCCGGCGCTGGCGAAGATCTGGCCGTAGGCGTTGCGCAGGTCGGCGTAGGCCAGGTCGCGGCGCAGGTCGGCTTGCAGGGTATTGAGTTCGCCCTGGATCAGGTCCAGTTCGCCCAGGCCTGCGGCTTGGTGACGGTTGCGCAGTTGGGTGAGGATCTGCCCGTCGATGTCGGCCAGCTGTTCGTTGGTCTTGAACTGGCGCACGGCGTCCTGGAAGTTCGCGTTGGCGACGTAGAGTTGCGCCAGCACTGCGATGGACATGGCCTGGCGCCGTGCGGTGGCGACTTCTTCGCCGGCCTTGGCGACGTCGATGGCGGCCGGGGCGGAGAGCACGTTGAACAGGTTCCAGGTGACCTTGGCGCCGTAGTCGGCCCAGCGGTTGTCCACCAGGAACGAGTTGCTGTCGTAATGCCCACCGGCCGAGAATTCCAGGCCCGGCAGCAGGCGCAGCATGGCCTTGCGGGTTTCGGCGGCGCTGATGCGGGTCTGGTAGTCCTGCTCGCGCAGTTCAGGGCGGTTGGCCAGGGCTTCCTGTTCCAGGCTGGCGAAGTTGACCTTGAGCTGCGGCACGGCGTAGTCGTCCGGCGTGGCCAGTTTGAGGTCGGTGCCCATGGGCAGGTTGATCAGGGTCGACAGTTCAGTCTTGGCCAGGGAGAGCGCGCGGCGCTGTTCCTGCAATTGGCGCGTGGCTTCGATCAGCGAGCGCTGGTAGCCCAGGGCCTGGATCGGGTCGCCGATACGCTGCTCGCTCATGCTTTGGCTGTTGCTCTGGGCCTGGTCGACCCGCGCCATCAGGCTGTCGATCTGGGTCAACAGGCGTTCGGCCGCAACCGCCCGCCAATAGGCCGAGCGCACGTCCTGGACGATGGTGTTGATCACCTTGCGGCGCCGCTCCTGGACGATCAGGCGTTGGTCGCCTTGCTGCTTGGCACTGATGTAGCTGACGCCAAAGTCAAGGACGTTCCACACCATGGTCAGGTCGGCCACGCGACGGTCGCGGTCCTGGGATGTCGACGGTTCCAGGGACTGGGTGCCGGTGCGAACACTCTGGCTGCTGGAGGCGTTGGTGTTGTTGCGCCCGGCGTAACCGGCGGACAACGCCATGCGCGGCAGCATGTCGAAACTGGCGAGGTCGAGTTGGCGCTTGGCCAGCGCCTCCTCCATGATCTTCAAGCGCCCTTCGAGGTTGTATTTAACCGCCCGGGCCATGGCCTGGTGCAGTGTCAACGGGCCGTTCAATGGCTCCTGATCCGTGTACATACCGTGCAGGTCGCTGCGGGCTCGCTGCTCGCTGACACTACGCTCAATCGGCTCGCTGGTGACCGCACAACCGCCGATCGCCAGCGCCAGCACGCTGGCGCCGAACAACTTATGAACTGTATTCATCCTTGGACTGCCCCTGTTACTGCGCCTTGATTTAAGTGTGTCAGGCCTGCATTTCGCTGATGCCGACCTGTTGCAATGCCTTCGCCAGGTCAATCACCTGACGCTGTTCCACGTCTTTGATCTGCTGCAATTGCTGGCCCAGGGTCGGGGCGCCGAACACGCCCCGCAGGCCTTGGGCCGCGTCACCGCCGCCCTGGATCGCTCGGCTGTCGAACGCCTTGAGGCCACTGTCCCCGCCGCCGCTCTCACGATTGAACAACCCCGACAAGGTGCTTGAACCAAACACCCCGCCATCGCCGCCGCCAAAACCGAGGAAGCCCTGCGCGCCGCCGGTCGGGCCACTGTCGCTGTTGAACACCTGGGCAATGAAGCTGGGCGCCAAGGCACCGTTGCGAATGAAGATGTTACCGATAGGCGGCAAGCCCGCGCCCATCTCGCGCTGTTCGAACAACGCCGGGAAGCCAATGGGTGAACCCAGGTCGCCCACGGGCCGGCCAAACACGATCGGTTGCAGCGGCACATCCGGCGCGCCGGGTGGCGGTGCCGGCTCGGTGACGCGGAACAGCGGGTCGCCGGTCAGGGCAATGGTGTTGATCGCGTAGTTGTTGGAATTGGCATAACCGCTGCCGGCGTTGCCCGTCATGTCATTCACCAGGCCCGTGTCGAGGGTGATGAAGTTGCTCGGGTCGTTGAGGTTGGCCGTCGGTGTGAGGGTCGCGGTCCAGGTTTTGCCGCCGTCGTTGCTGGCCAGGTTGGACAAGGTGCCGTTGGCCACGCTGAGGTCATCCAGCGCGAAGCCGCTGACTTTTTCACTGAAGGTAAACGTGACGGTGGTGGTCTGGCCGACGGTCAGGTTCGGGTTGGCAATGGTGATGGTCGCCGTCGGGCGTTCGCCATCGATCACGAAGTTGTTCGAGATCGCAATGCCGCTGCCGGCGTTACCGGCAGCATCGTTGACCTGGCCGGCGTCCAGCACGATCACGTTGGTCGCATCGGTAATCGCCGCCGTCGGGGTCAGGGTGGCGGTCCAGGTTTTGCCGCCATCGTTGCTGGCCAGGTTGGACAGCACGCCGTTGGCCACGCTCAGGTCAGACAGATCGAAACCGCTGACGGCCTCGCTGAAGCCGATGGTGACGGTGGTGGTCTGGCCGATGCCCAGGGTGCCGTTGGCCACCGAAATGGTCGCGGTCGGGCGCTGGGTGTCGATCGCATAGTTGTTCGAATCGGTGCTGCCGCTGCCCGCGTTGCCAGCGGCGGTCTGTACGCCGCTGTTGTCCAGGCTGATCAGGTTGCTGGTGTCGGTCACGTCGGCCGTCGGCGTCAGGGTCGCGGTCCAGGTCACGCCGCCATCGCTGGAGCCCAGGTTGCTCAGCACGCCGTTGGCCACGCTCAGGTCGGCCAGGGTGAAACCGCTGACAGCCTCGGAGAAGGTGATGGTCACCGGGGCGGTCTCGCCGGCCTTGAGGGCGGTGTCGCCGACCACGATGGTCGCCGTCGGCAGCACGGTGTCGATGCTGTAGTTGGCCGAGTCGGTCGTTCCCGTACCGGCGTTGCCGGCCAGGTCGGCAATGCCGGTATTGGCCAGGGTGATCACGTTGCTGGCGGCGCGGATACCCGCCGCCGGTGTGAAGAGAGCCGTCCAGGTGATGCCGCCGTCGCTGCTGCTGACCGCGCTCAGGGTGCCATGGGCGACGTTCAGGTCGCTGTTGTCAAAACCGCTGACGGCTTCCGAGAACGTGACCGTGACCAAGGAGGTTTCGCCGGCACTCAATACAGGGTCGGCCATCACGATGGTCGCCGTTGGCCGCTGGCTGTCGATGGTGTAGTTGTTCGAGTCGGTGGTGCCGCTGTCGCTGTTGCCCGCCAGGTCGGCGATGCCGGTGTTGTCCAGGGTGATCACGTTGCTGGTGTCGGTGATGCCGGACGTCGGGGTGAACGTCGCGGTCCAGGTCACGCCGCCGTCCGCGCTGCTCACGGTGCTCAAGGTGCCGTTGTTGACCGTCAGATCGGCGTTGCTGAGCCCGGTTACCGCCTCCGAGAAGGTGATCACTACCAGTGAGCTGTCACCCACGCCGAGGGCCGGGTTCGCGACCACGATGGTGGCCGTTGGGCGCACGGTGTCGACGGCGTAGTTGTTCGAATCGGTGGTGCCGCTGCCGCTGTTGCCGGAGCCGTTTTGCACACCGCTGTTGTCCAGGGTGATCACGTTGCTGGTGTCGCTGATCGCGCTGCTCGGCGTGAAGGTGGCTCTCCACGTCACGCCGCCGTCGTTGCTGCTGACGGCGGTCAGCGTGCCGTTGGCGATTGTCAGGTCGGCGTTGGTAAAACCGCTGACCGCTTCGGAGAAGGTAATGGTGACCAGCGAGGTGTCGCCGATGTTCAGGGCATTGTCGGCGACGACGATAGTTGCGCTCGGCTGCACCGTGTCGATGGTGAAGTTACCCGAGTTGGTGACACCGCTGCCGGCGTTGCCGGCCAGGTCGGTGTAGCCGGCGTTGTTCAGGCTGATCAGGTTGGTGGTGTCGCGGACGTTGCCGGTCGGTGTGAAAGTCGCCGTCCAGGTGACGCCGCCATCCGCGCTGCTGACTGTCGAGAGGGTGCCGTTGGGTGCGTTCAGGTCGCTGTTGTCAAAACCGCTGACGGCTTCCGAGAAGGTGACCGTGACCAAGGAGGTTTCGCCGGCACTCAACACAGGGTCGGCCATCACGATGGTCGCCGTTGGCCGCTGGCTGTCGATCATATAGGCGTTGGACGACGTGGTGCCAGACCCGACGTTACCGACGCCATCGATCACACCGGTGTTATCCAGGACAATGTGATTGTTGTTCTGGGTGACGCCTGCCACAGGCGTCAACGTCGCGGTATAGGTGATGTTGTCGCTGGTGCTCAGGCTGCTCAGGGTGCCATTGTCGGTGGTCAGATCGGCCAGGCTGAACCCGGTCACTGCTTCGCTGAAAGTGATGGTCACCAGCGACGAGCCGCCGATCCCCAGGTGGTCGTTGTTCACCACCACCGTCGCAGTCGGACGTTGGGTGTCGATGGCGTAGTTATTGGAATTGCTGGTACCGACGCCGACATTACCCGACACCGCCGCCTGGACACCGCTGTTGTCCAGGGTGATCAGGTTGGTGGCGTCGCTGATCGCGCTGCTCGGGGTGAACGTCGCGCCCCAGGTAATGCCGCCGTCGCTGCTGCTGACCGCGCTCAAGGTGCCATTGGTGATCGTCAGGTCGGCATTGCTGAAACCGGTCACGGCCTCGTTGAACGTAATCATCACTTGGGAGGAGTCACCGATTTTCAGCGTCGGGTTGGCCACCACGATGGTCGCCGAAGGCAACACCGTATCGACGGTGTAATTCGCCGAGTTGGTGGTGCCCGCGCCTGCGTTGCCGGACAGGTCGGCGATGCCGGTGTTGGCCAGGGCGATCACGTTGCTCGCGCTGTTGGTGTTCGTCCCTGGGGTGAAGGTCGCGGTCCAGGTGATGCCGCCGTCGGCGCTGCTCAGGCTGCTCAGGCTGCCGTGGCTTGCCGTCAGGTCGGCGAGGGTGAAGCCAGTCACGGCTTCGCTGAAGGTGATCGTCACCAGCGACGTTTCGCCAGCGGTCAGCGCCGGGTCGGCGACCACGATGGTCGCGGTGGGGCGCACGGTGTCGATGACGTAGTTGTTGGAGTCGCTGGTGCCGGTGCCGGTGTTGCCGCTGGTGTCGCTGTAGGCGGTGTTGTCCAGGGTGATGACGTTGGTGGTGTCGGTGAGGTTTGCACTCGGCGTGAAGGTCGCGGTCCAGGTGATGCCACCGTCGTTGCTGCTCACCGCACTCAGGGTGCCATTGGACACCGTCAGGTCGACATTGGAGAAACCGACCACGGCTTCCGAGAAGGTAATGGTCACCAGCGAGGTCTGGCCAATGCCCAGGGAGTTGCTCGCAACCACCAGGGTCGCGGTCGGACGCACGCCGTCGATGGCCACGTTGTTCGACGTGGTAGTGCCGCTGCCGGCGTTGCCCGCCACGTCCTGGACCCCGGTGTTGTCCAGGGTGATGTGGTTGCTCGCGCTGACGATACTCGCCGTCGGGGTAAAGGTGGCGGTCCAGGTGGTACCACCGTCGTTGCTGCTGACCGCGCTCAGGGTGCCATTGGACACTATCAGGTCGGCGTTGGTGAACCCGGTCACGGCTTCGCTGAAGGTGATGGTCACCAGCGAGGTCTGGCCGATGCCCAGGTTGGTGTTGGCGAACACGACAGTCGCGTTCGGCCGCGCGGTGTCGACCGCATAGGTGTTGGAATTGGTGGTGCCACTGCCGGCGTTGCCCGCGCCATCACTGACCGCGGTGTTGTTCAGGGTGATGACATTGCCGGTATGGGAGGCCCCAGGGGTCGCAGTCAGGGTTGCGGTCCACGTGAGACCACCGTCGTTGCTGCCCAAGTTGCTCAGGATGCCGTCGGCGACCGTGAAGGCGCCGACGGTGAGCCCGGTGACCGCCTCGCTGAAGGTGATGGTCACCAGGGACGTGTTACCGCTGATACTCAGTGCGGTATCGGACACCACAATGGTCGAGGTCGGCAGCACCGTGTCGATCGCATAGGTGTTGGACGTGGTCGTGCCGGTACCGGCGTTGGTCGCGGTATCGGTATAGAGGGTGTTGTCCAGGGTAACGACATTGCCGCTGCTGCTGTTGCTGGCGCTCGGTGTCAGGGTCGCGGTCCAGTGGATATTGTCACTGGTGGTCAGGTTGCTCAGGGTGCCGTTGGACGCCGACATGTCAGTAAGGCTGAAACCGCTCACCGCTTCGCTGAAGGTAATGTTCACCGTCGAGTTGACCGTGGTGCTCAACGTCGGCGCAACGACCGTAACGGTCGCGGTTGGGCGCACGGTATCGATGCTGAAGGTGTTGGACGAGGTGGTGCCGGTCCCTGGTGTCCCCGTCGACGTGGCGGTGACGCCGGTATTGTCGAGGACAATCTGGTTGGTGGCGCTGGTCACGCTCGCGCTCGGCGTAAAGGTCGCGGTGTAGGTGATGTTGTCGCTGGTAGTCAGGGTGCCCAGGGTACCGTTGCTGATCGTCAGATCGGCGCTGGTAAAGCCGGTCACGGCCTGGTTGAAGGTAATGGTCACCTGCGAGGTGCTGCCGATGTGCTGCGCGGTGTTGCTGACCACGATGGTCGCGACCGGGGCCGGATTGTAAGCGGTGTTCGCCGTTCCGCCGATATCGTTGAACAGACCGTTGACTGCTGTGGGTTTGCTGCCCGCCGAGGCGTTGGTGGCCAAGCCTCCGTTACCACTGGCACCGGTGTTGGCCGAACCGCCCAGCGCCGCGAAGTTGGCCGCCGTGATCAATACCGTGCCTTTGTTCCAGATGGCACCGACACCCAGGCCACCGTCACCGCCATTCAGAGTAGTGCCGCTGCCGGCCGCCGAACCACCACCGCCGCCGCCGCCGGCACCGATGTTACCGGTAATCGAGCTGGTGCCGACGATGGTCAGGGTGGCGCCGCTGGCGTTGTAGATACCGCCAGCCGCTCCGCCGCCCTTGCCACCGGCACCGTTCCAACCGGAACCACCCCCACCGCCGCCGATCGACAAGCCGCCAGAGGTCGCTGTGCCGCCAGCGGAACCGTTGGTATAACCGTAGATGCCGGTCGAGCCGGCACCACCGCTGCTCGAGCCGCCGTTGCCGCCCATGGTGCTGTAGCCCCCACCCCTCCCACCCTGGTTGGGGGTGCCCGCAGTTCCGGCGTAGACACCGCTCCCGTTGCCGGTACTGCCACCACGCCCGCCGTTGCCTCCGCCCACCGCGCCGCCGCCGCCGCCGGCACCGCCGAAATTGCCATTGACCACGCCACCGCCACCACCGCCACCCGAGGCTGCGTTCTCTGTCACGCTGACGTTATTGAGGGTCAGGTTACCGAAGTTACTGACCCCCGCCCCGAGCAAATTGGCCGCGCTAATACCGCTACCGCCATTACTGCCGTCGCCAGCCGCCAAGCCCTTGGTAATGACCAGGCCGTCCAGGGTCGCGGTGACACCGCTGTTAACCTTGAGCACCTGGGTCTTGTACTGCCCGCTGATGGTCACATCGGCAACACCATCGTTGTTCAGGTCGCCATCGATGGTCAGGTTTTTAGCGATGACCAACTGCGTGTCCAGATTGACCGTCATGCCCGGGGTGCTGAAGGTGACAGTCTCGCCGACACCCACATCGGTCAGGGCCTGGCGCAGTGTGCCGGCACCGCTGTCTGCGGCGCTGGTCACCGTGATGTTTGCCAGGCCGTATTGGTATGCCGACATCGCCTGGTACGACAACGCCGTATGACTTTCGATGGAGCCGGTGGCGACTTCCAGGGTCCAGTCGCCGCCCAGGCCGGTGCGGTTGGTGGACGCGGCAACATCGCGCCCGGTCAGTTGCGCCAGCGAGTCGACAAAGTTGATGCCCTTGTCGCTGGCGGCGGTGTTGCAGGCGTAGATCAGGATATCGCCGCCCACGTTCATGTCCTGGCCGATCTGCGCCAGCACTTCGCTGCGGGCTGCGACGTTGTCGGCGGACAAATAGGTGCTGCCCAGCCACAGATCACCGGCATTGCCGTGGGCGATGATCTGCACCGAGCTGACGCCCTGATGGCTGCCCAGGTAATCGGCGATCTGCTGCAGGCCGTCCTTGCTCGCATCCAGTTGCACCACTTGGGTGCCGGGGGCAACGCCGTTGAGCAGCTCGGCGGAATCCTTCACGCGGGCATCGACAAACACCACGCTCTGCCCCGGCACGGCAACCGGTGCGGGGGTGGCGGGCGCGTCGGACTGCGCGTGGCTTTCGCTACCGGTGGCGGCGTGTTCGGTGGTCGTCGGCGCCTTGGCCGCAGCATCTGCGGTGGCGTGGCTGTCGGCCTGGGCCGCATCGGCCACGGTGGCGGCCACTGCGCCGTCGAACAGCATGCGCGGTTCCAGGGACATAATCATCGGCGTCGCCAGGGTGCTGGCATTGGTTGTTGCTGGCCGTGCCTTAAGGTTGTTCCACCACATGCTGCTCACCCGTCGGTCGAATGCTGATTCCCGCAATGAAAAAAACCGCAATCAACTGATCGCGGCATCGGCTTTGGTACGGATCACATTGGCGGCGCTGGAAGTGCCATCACGCCAAAAAGACATATGCGCGAACTGCTCGAAGAGATCGGGCGGCAGGATGGTCCGCCGGGGCTGCAGTTCCACCTTCGGTTTGACCCGATGCAAACCGCTCACACCGAGGGCGTCGTCGAAGTCCGGCGCGTCGTAGCTCAGGTGCTCGAAATCGTGCTCGAACCAGGGCTCGCCGATAAATTCGTAGACCAGCCGCATGACCCGCTCGGGGGCCTGGGAGAGCAAGTCGTAGTCGACCACCAGCATCGAGTCGGCGTGTTCACCGTAGTACGCCTCTTTGAGCGCCGACCAGGCGTACCCCACCAGGCGATTGCGCTGGCCAAGGGTTTCGACACGGCTGTAGACGGTGTTGCGCTCGACGTCGTCGTTGAACAGCTTGGTGTTTTCGAAGGGGTTGGCGCGGTACACACGCTCGAGGCTGTCCATGATCCACGCCACGTTACGCACGCAGGCGATCACCTTGGCCTGGGGGAACAGGTCGTGCAGCGCCGGCATGCGGGCGCACCATTGGCGATTGGTGTCGAACACCACCGGCACAGGGGCACGGTCGGCGTAATAGGCATCGAACAACCCGCGCAGCAAGCGGCGCCGGGTATTGGCATCGATGACCGAGCCGAACTCGCTGCCAGCACTGCATTGCCCCAGCACGCCGTTGAACAGAGTGCCCACAGGGCTGCTCATGCCAGCGTGGAAGCGCGGGTTCTGCAAGAGGATCGCAGACAGCAGCGTCGAACCGGAGCGGGGCAAACCGGAGATAAAGTGATACTGCATCCCTTCACCACTTTTGTAGGACAAAAATCCATTTGTATACGAATCGTAACTGATGATTACAAAGTTCACTAGTGGTCAAATGCCACTGTTTTGATATTCCTTTCATTCCAAATGGATATTAGCGGCAGGCCTCTGGCTGCGAAGGCTCTGGGCCGAGGCATAGCACGAATAATCGCGCCCTGGCACCGCCCCCGTCCTGCTGCATTTTTTCACGCCATCCGTCCGGTAGCGGCGCAAAATCGTCCGGTGCTTCGTTGCTGCTGATCAGCCAGACACGCTGGGTATCGGCCGGTAATGCCGACAAACGGTCGAGGTAAATACGCCCGCCGTCCTGATCCACCAGCGTGCCAAAACCATAGGAGTTCGGCCGCGTCGGCGTGCCATCCGGTTTGGGCGGGGTGTAAAGCTGCAATTGGGCGTCGGTCCGGTCGTAATACACGTAGCTGAGGTACCACAGCATGTCGCTGAGGACGATGCGGTCACCTTCCTGGTAGTTGCGATTGACGAACTCCACCGGCACGTTGAACTGATCATCCACATCCACGGTGGCATTGTTCTTCACCCCCAGCAGTTCCACACCGACGCACAGCACGAACAATGCCGCGCCCAGCCATGAAAGACGTCCGGGCAGGCGGTCGATGGCCAGCGCCAGGATGATCGGCAAAGCCAGGGCGTAGACGGTGAGGTAACGCTCGATAAACACCGACGAGATAAACGACACCCCGTACACCAGCAGCAACGGCAGCAAGAAAAACAGCGCCAACAGACCGGCCGGCCGGTAGCGCGTCTGATCGCGCCAGGCGCAGACGCCGACCACGGCCACCAGCAGCAGCGGGAATGACCAGAACAGCACAGGCGATAAGCCAAGACCTTCGTCCTGCAACATGAACTGCCAGATCATCGACGGCACGGAGAACAGGTTGATCGGCTCTTCCCAGCCGATGTCGCCGCCGACCTTGAGCTGTTCGACATGCTGCACCAGGCCCACCAGGTTCGGCAGCCAAGGCAGGTACACCAGCACGATCGCGACGTTGGCCACCCACCAGGCCGGACGCGTGATCAAGCGCCGACCGGGGGGCTGGGACGCACTCAACAGGCCCAGCCAGGCCCAATGCACCAACACACACAACGCGGTGAAGTAATGGGTATAGAAACCGGCGGCCATCAGCAGCCCGTACCCCAGCAGGTAGCGCGTGCGCTCGGGGTGGCGCACCCAATACACCAACGCCAGCGTCGCGCCCAGCAGCCACACGCCGAGCAGCGAGTACATACGCACTTCCTGGCTGTAGCGCACCGCGCTGGGAAACAGCGCCAGCAGCACACCCGCCAGCACGGCGGCACGAAGGGTGGACAACTGCCGCGCAAGGCAGATGCCCAGGCCCACCACGACCACACCGGGAATCGCACTCATGCTGCGAATCGACCAGATGCCGTCGCCGAACAGCTCGATCCAGCCGCGCAGCAAGAAGAAATACAACGGCGGATGCACATCGTGGGCGGCGTGAAACCACAGGTCGGTCGCCGCATATTGGCTGAGCAGCAGGCTCGAGCCTTCGTCGCCCCAGATCGCCGCGGCCGTCAGGCCATAAAAACGCACGGCCAGCGCCAGCGCCAGAATCGGCACCCACCATAACTGGCGCAACCAATCGCCACCTTCACGGGCCTTTGCGAGGCGATTGACAGCAGAAATCACCCCAACGTTGTCGTCTTGCTCTACCACAGACCGTCGCACCCCGACTCCCCCGCCACTGCCCATTTTCAGGGCCAAACCTGCGCATGCGCAAACAAGCGCCACTCTAGGACAAAAGCCCCGGATTCGCTCGTTGTTTCGCAACCGGCAGGCAGCGCTCAAAACCTGCGTCTACGCTCTGCGATGAAGCCAGATCGACTGGCTTTATATCCCCTTGAACAGCTCACACAAGGATGAACGATTCATGGAAGTATTCATCGGCACCATCCAACCTTTCGCCTTTAATTTCGCCCCAAGAAACTGGGCCTTCTGCGCCGGCCAGCTCCTGCCCATCAGCCAATACCAGGCGCTGTACGCGCTGATCGGCACGACATATGGCGGGGACGGCACGCAAACCTTCAAGCTGCCTGACCTGCAAGGTCGCCTGCCCATCGGCCAAGGCAATGGCCCGGGCCTGTCGCAGCGGTTGATCGGCGACGTCGACGGCGTCGAAAGCGTGATGGCCACCCAGGCCAACCTACCCACGCACACCCATAGCACGGCGGCGCTGGCGGTCAGCGCGGCGGTGCAACTGGCCGCCACCGCCAGCAACCCGCTTACAGCGCCGACCGCCGCCAATGCGTTTATCGGCGCCTCCGGCGGCGGGCCGGGCAGTGCCTCGATCTTTTCCGACCAGCAGGGCGCCAGCCCGGTACCGCTCAAAGGCGTCAGCACGAGCTTGACCGGCACGCTGGCCTTGGCCGGCCAAGGGCTGCCCATGGACACGATGAACCCGTTCCTGGTGATCAACTTCAGCATTGCCCTGAACGGGGTCTTCCCGTCACGCGACTGACCCGCACCCGGGCCGGGGCACTTGGGCCTCGGCCTCTCTGACACGGAGCTGATGTATGTTGAACCTGGTCACCCCCGAGCACTTTCGCCCTCTGCTTGCGCACACGAGTGTGTTGTACCTGCCGGACGGGTCGGCGCTGCCGATCCAGATCCAACAGGTGACTGATGCGCCCAAAGCCAGCGTGCCGGGCAGCCCGCGCACGGCCTTCAGCGTGTTGCTCGACAGCCTGGAGCCGACGGATTTCGTCGACGGCCTCTGCCGTTTGCCGCTGGCGCAGACCTGCCTGGAGCAGGTGTTTGTGTCCCGCGAACCCGCCATGGGCCGCGACAACGCACGCGGTTATTTCTGCATCGTGTTCAACTGAGACGGGTACCACACCAGCCGCTGCGCGGCGGGCGTCTCTTCCTCCAACCGAAACCCCAGCGCCAGGTAATGCTGGCGCGCATGGGGGTTGCTCGCCCACACCACCGTGGCCACCGGGCAACACACCTGCTGCGCGGCCCGTTGCACGCCGTGCAGTACCGCGCGGCCAAAACCCTGGCCTCGGGCAGCGGGGATAAACGCCAGGTACAGCACACGGATTTCATTCGGGCCGAAATCGGCACTCAGGGCGCCAATGGGCGTGTCGAGTTTTTCGATCACATAATGCAAGGCCCCGGGAAAATGCTCGCCCATGCCGTT
Source organism: Pseudomonas sp. Pse79 (assembly GCF_024519615.1). Lineage (NCBI taxonomy): Bacteria > Pseudomonadati > Pseudomonadota > Gammaproteobacteria > Pseudomonadales > Pseudomonadaceae > Pseudomonas > Pseudomonas sp. Pse79. The sequence goes on along the minus strand of NZ_JALJRR010000037.1, from coordinate 26,060 downwards.
TTCCTGCACTTGAAACTGTTGCGCGATCACCGCCTCGACCAGCCCCTGCTCACCGTCGATCCACTGCAAATCGGCACGCGCCGAGCGGTAGAGGCTTTGCAGAAAGGGCCCGTCGGTGGGCCGTGACGGGCGCACCACCAGGCCCTGCGCCAAAGCGCCATCCTTGTTCAACATGCCTTTGCACTCCTGTCAGAATCCGCTTTCCCGCACGCCCAAGGCCGCCGCTCGACGCCAGGCCACGCCCAGCACCGACTCGCTGCGCCCTTGCAACACCACCACGCCGCGCAGCGGTTGATGGGGGGTGGCGATCGGTTGCGCACTGCGCAACCGCACGCCGTACTGCGCCTGCACCGGCGCCGGGCGCTGGTTTTCGTCGCGGCGCACGGCAATCGGCCCGTGGTGGTCGGAGGTCAGGGCTTCCTGGTCCAGATAGGCCACGCCGTTGGCATCGATATCGGTCAGCACCACCGGGATGGCGGCGCGCATCGGGTCATCGGCGATAAACCGCCCGCTCGCCCCCGGCGTCACCCGCCACAGCTCGGCTTCCGCCAGATACCCGCGCAGGCGCGCGCCCTCCTCGACCACTCGCGCCAGCGCGTCTTTAGGCGACAGCCAGCGGCCCACACTCAATTGCGGCAGCACGTCGCGCACGGTGCCGGCATGGGCCGCACGCAACAGCAGGCGTTCGCGCTGGGCGGCAAGCCCGCGGTATTCGGCCAGGGCCTGGGACAGGCGCTGATCGTTGATCCCGGCGTCGGCCGCGGTTTCACTGCGTCCGGCCTGGCGACGCATCTGCAACTGCAGGATCTCCACTTCGCGGCGCACGATGCTTTGCCGCGCATCCAAATCCGGCGATTCCAATTCGATCAGCACCTGGCCCTGGGTCACAACTTGCCCATCCACCACCCGCAACTGTTTCACCCGCGCCGCCACCGGCGCGTGCAAGGCACTGGCGCGCCCGGCCTCGAGCATGCTCGGCAACTCCACGGCACTGCGCCACGGCACCACCAGGGCCAGCACGAACAACAGCAGGCCCAGGCCGCTGAGCAGCACCCGCGGCGCATGGGCCTGGCTGCGGCGACTCCACCATTCGCGCCACTCCTTGAAGATCGGCAGGCCGATGAACCACACCAGTTCCACCAGCATCAGGAAGATCCCCAGCAGCTTGAAGAACAGGTGATACACCGCCAGGGCGATCCCCAGGAACAGCGCCGCCCGCCACAACCAGGCCAGGTAACCCCACCACAGCAGGCGCCGTTGCATGTTCGGCGCCCAGGGTTCCGGCGCCGGTTCGCCATAGCCGAACAACCACTCGCGCAGGCGCCAGCGGCAAAGGGCGAAGGCGCGACCTTGCAGGTTGTCGACGCCCCACAGGTCGCTGATCAAAAAATAACCATCGAAGCGCATGAACGGGTTGAGGTTGATCGCCAGGGTGGTCAGCCACGTCGCACTGGCCAGCATGAACGCCGCCGTGCGCGCCGCGCCGTCCGGCAGCAGCGACCAGGCCAGCAAGGCCACGCAGGCCAGCAACAACTCGGCCATCACCCCACCGGCGCCGATCAGCAATCGCGCACGCCGATCATTGACCCGCCAGGCGTCACTCACATCGGTGTAGAACATCGGCAGCAACACCATGAACGCCACGCCCATGCTTTGCACGCGGCACCCGGCGCGCTTGGCCATGAAGGCATGGCCGAATTCATGGCACAGCTTGGCGAAGAACAGCGCCACGCCAAACGCCAAGGCACCGCCGAGGCTGAACAGGTGCGGGAACGTCGCCAGAAAGCGCTGCCAGTCCCGCGCCACCAGAAACACGCCCAGGCCCAGGGTCAGCGGCAAGCCGTAGCGCAACAGCCCCGGCCCGAAGCGCGCCAGCCACGGCCAGGCGCGGTTGAGGAACGCGTCCGGGCGCCACAGCGGGATGCGGAAGAACAAATATTGGTGCAGCAGGATTTGCCACAGGCTTTGCTTACGGGCGGCGGCCTTGTAGGCGTAACTGGCACGTTGCTGCGGGTCCAGCGCGGCGATCAGGTCATGGGCGCGCAGGAAGCTCAGCAGCTCATCCACTTCGCTGGCGCCCAGGGGCAGGCCCGGCTCACGGTTGGCGGCTTGCAGGACGTGTTGCGGGTCGCCCAGGGACCAGTGGCGCAGCAGCCGAATGGCGGTGGCGCCGAGCTTGAAGTAACGCCCGCGCACCGGGTCGGCCAGGGTCCAGCGCGGCGAGCCGTCCAGGGCCGCGCCGGCGCTGGACAGTTGCAGGTCTTCGCGCAGTGGGGGCAGGTTCATCAGAGGCCAACGCTCTGGCGCAAGCCGGCCAATGGCCGACGCAACAGGTACAGGGCCAGGGGCGCGCGCTCACCGAAGAGCTTCGCCGTGCCGCGCAGGCCGATGCGTGGCGGTGCCTCATCGAAGCGCGCATCGAGGCGATAGGCGAGTTGCCCGCCGGGCGTGGGCTGCGCCTCGTAGGCGGCGCGTTGCAAGGTGGCGAGGTGGCGCTGCAACGGGTCGCTGTCGAGGAACAGCGCAACCTGGGCGTCGGGCGCCAATGCGATGGCATCGCCCACCGCCAGTTCGATGCGCAACTCTGCCTGGCCGGGGTCGGCGATCTGCAGCAGACGCTCGCCGGTCTGTACCGGTTTGCCGGTCCAGCGTTCGGCGTCGGCAAACACCGCGATACCGTCACGCTCGGCGCGTACTTCGCTGCGCTTGAGCAGTTCGCGGGCGTAGTCGCGCTCGGCGCGTTTTTGCTCGACCCGGGCCGCGAGCAGGTCGATACGCGAACTCGATTCGGCATCGGCAAAGGCGCGCTGGGAATTGGCCTTGAGCTCCGCTTCGGCCACGCCCAGGGCACGCGCGGCCACATCGGCCTGGGCCGTGAGGGTGGTGCTTTCGAAGCGCAGCAGCAGGTCGCCGGTTTTCACCGTCTGGTTGGGCTTGACCAGGAACTCGGCGATCACCCCGTCCAGCGGCGCCGCTACCACCTGGCCGGCCAACGGCACCACTTCGGCGGGCGCCAGTACCGATTGGCGCACCGGAATCAGCAGCATCAGCAGCAACGCGACGACCACCAGCACCTGGCGTTTGCGGGTCAGGCGCAGGCGCCACGGCTGGCGCGGTTGCAGCGCACGCCAAGCGTGGCTGTAGGTGTCGCCCAACTGCGCCAGCAGCACTTGCTCGGCCGGGTTCCAGGGCGTATCCCGCGCCAGCCACACACCGCCGAACACGCGGCCTTGCGGGTCGATCAAGGGCAACCAGAACACATGGCCGGCGGACAGGCTCTGCCAGTCGGCCTGCAGTTGCGCGCTCAATTGCGCGGCCGGCACTTCCCGGGCGGTCTGGCCCAGCCCGTGTTTGTGCAATTGGGCCACGGCCTGCTCGACGAAGGCCACGAACGGCGCGTTCGGGTCGACGCTGCTCACCGCCGTCACCGCCCGCACCTTGCCGGCGATCAACAGCGCCGCATGGCGATAGCCGAACAGCGGTTGCCCATCGTTGACCAGGCTGTAGGCCAATTGCTCAGTGCTGTGGGCGGCGCGGGTCTGGCGTTCCAACTCGAGAAACTGCGCGAATACCCGCTCGGCATTGCCCGTCATCGGTGCGTTCATTGCAGTTGTGCAAAGTGCGCGGTGCCGCTCATGCCGGCCATCAACCCACTGGCATTGGGCAAGGTCGCGACCAGCAACAGGGTCTGGCTGCCTTCGTCGATGCGCGCGCCAAGGCGTTTGACGGTGGCGTTGAATGCCTGGCCGGTTTCGTCGGGGGTGAAGCTGAACGTCTGCCCGGGCTTGAGTTTGCCCATCCAGCGCGACGGCACCAGCAGGTGGATCTCCAGGCTGCGGTTGTCGACGATTTCCAGCAGCGGCGCGCCGGCCGAGACGCTTTCATAACGTTGGACTTTGCGCTGCACCACCTGGCCGTCATACGGCGCCAGCACGCTGCAGCGCTTGACCTGCACCTGATAGACCTGGGACTGGGCCTGGGTTTCGGTGAGTTTGGCCTCGGCGCGGGCCACTTCGAACCGGCCGACCGAATTCAGCGCCGCCAGTTGTTTGTTGTGAGCCAGTTCTTCGCCGGCGCCACGGCTGGCGGCCGAGGCGGCATTGAGTTGGGCCTGGTAGGCCGAGCAATCGAAACGCGCCAGGGTGTCGCCTTTCTTGAACGACTCGCCCTCGCTGAACGGCAGTTCGACAATCCGCCCCGACAATTCACTGGCAAGCATCGCCTGGTCACGGGCGCGCAATACACCACGGGCTTCGCTGTCGGCGCTGACGGCCGCTGCGGGCGCGTGGTCCAACAGCGGATCGTCCGCCATGACCATCGGCGCCAGGCTCACCAAGCAGGAAAATCCCAGTACCGATCTACATAACTGCTTCATACATTCGACCTCCCTGACGATGTGCGCAGTCTAGGGCAGCGGAGTTAAATTGCCACTACCCCCAGTCAGACAAATCAGCATTTTTTGTAGGCCTTTGCCGAAGCCTTCGCCGGATCACGTTATGATTGCCGACCTCCAAGGACTCAGGATCAAGGACACGTCATGCACATCGGTTTTCTGTCACCCCTGGCACTGGCCCTGCTCGCCGGTCTCGCCCTGCCGGCACTCGCCAGCTCCGACGACTCGTGCTACCCCGACTGGAGGGTCTCGCGGGACAGCCTGGACACCTGCAACAACCTGCCGTTCCTGAGCCCCGGCAATGACAGCCGAACCAACCTGCGCCTGTTACTGGCCGACAAAAAAGCCGCGCCCCTGGCACCGAACGCCTTGAGCGAGGACGACCTGTCCCAAGGCTTCGGTCCGGTGCCGTTCCCGGTGTACCGCCTGGTGCCGATCGCCGCCGCGCCGGCCGAAGCGGATAACACATCGCACACCTCGCCCAGCGCCGAACTCGACACCCTGCTCCAGCCTTTGGGCATCAAGCGCGACGAATACAAATCGGCGGGGGCTGACTTCCTGAATGGCGAAGGCAGCCGCTGCCGCAGCAACGACGATGACAGCGCCACCGCGTTTATCCGCCAGGTGCTCAAGGCCGACATGCCGGCAGCCGAACGCGAGCTACTGGTGAAGGCGCGTTTGCAATTGCTCACGGCCTGTTCTTGGGAAGGCCAAGTGCTGGATGCACAGCAGATCCAATCCAGCGAAGGCCAATTGTTCCGCACTTATCTGCAGGCTGCCGCCGACTTCTATAGCGGCCGTTTCAGCGACGCCGAGCGCGGTTTCGCCGGCGCCAGCACCAGCAATGTGCCCTGGCTGAAGGAAACCGCGCTGTACATGACCGCGCGGACGTCACTGAACCAGGCGCAGGCCGACGCCTTCGACGAATACGGCATGCCGCAACTCGAGCATGTGGATAAGTCCGCCCTGAGCGACGCCGAAGAAGGCTTCCTCGGTTACCTGAAGACTTATCCACAGGGTGATTACGTCGCCTCCGCCCGTGGCCTGCTGCGCCGGGTGTATTGGTTGGCGGACGATCAAGCCAAGCTCGCCGAGGCCTATGCCTGGCAACTGACCCAGGCCACCGATGCGCAGCGCAATGTGTCCGTGGATGAGCTGGTGGCCGAAGCCGACGTCAAGCTGCTGATGGTCAACGGCAAGGCAGTCCAGAACCCGATGATCCTGCTCGTCAGCGACCTGATGCGGATGCGCGCTCACACGCCGCCGGCCCTCAGCCGCGCCGACCTCGATCAGCAAAAAGCCGTGTTTGCCGACACGCCGGCGCTGTTCGACTACCTGCAAGCGGCGTATGCCCTGTACGTCGAGCATCAACCCGACAACGCGTTGAAACACCTGCCCCAGGACGTGCCGTCGAACCCGGATTACTTCGCCTTCAGCCAACAGACCCTGCGCGGCCTGGCCCTGGAAGCCAAGCAAGACTGGAAAGCCGCCGAAACCCTGTGGCTGCAACTGCTGCCGCTGGCCAAACAACCGCTGCAACGCGACCAGTTGGAGCTGGCACTGGCGATGAATTACGAACACAGCGGCCAGTTGGCCAAGGTGTTCGCCGCCGATTCGCCGATCAGCGCCAAACAGGTGCGCTACATCCTGCTGCGCCACATCGCCGGGCCGGACTTGCTGCGCCAACAGATCGCCCAGGCCCATGACCCGCTGGAGCGCCAGACCGCCCAATTCGTGCTGCTCTATAAAGACCTGCTGCGCGGCCAGTTCGCCACCTTCGACGACGACCTCAAGCAACTGCCGGCGTCGGCCCCGGACGACAAGCTGGGCACCAGCCTGGGTTATGTCTACAGCGCCAGCCAGACGTTGAAACTGTTCCAATGGAACGGCGAAAAAGCTGAATCCGGCTACGTCTGCCCGAGCATTGCGCAAACCGCCGCGACCTTGCAGAACGACGCGAAAAACCCACAGGGCCTGAACTGCTTCGGTGAGTTCATCCTGCGCAACAACCTCGACGGCATGCCCCTTGAACAGGCACGCGCCGCCGGCAGCCTGGGCAGTACGCCATCGGACTTCAAGGGTGACACCTTCTCGCGGCTCGACGGCTACCAACAGGTGATCGGCAACCCCAAGGCGCCGAAAACCGACAAAGCCTACGCGCTGTTCCGCGCCATCAACTGCTACGCGCCCGCCGGCTATAACAGCTGCGGCGGCGAAGACGTCGCACCGGCCGTGCGCAAGGCCTGGTTCCGTCAACTCAAGACGGGCTTTGCCGACACGCAGTGGGGCAAATCCCTGCAGTACTACTGGTGAAACCGCTGTGGCTCGGCTTGCTGTTGCTGGCAAGCCCGGCTTTCGGCGCGGTCGACGCCCGCGACTATGACGCCTTCTGGCTGTGGAGCGGGGTCACGCCGCAGCCGGTGCTCAAGCAGGCAAACACCCTGTACATCCTCCAGGGCCAGATCAACGCCACCCGCCGCGCGCCCCAACGCGGCGTGCAATTGATCGCCCAGGGCATAAGCGTGCCGCGCATCACCCAGGGCGACATCTGGCTGGTCTACCGCGCCCACACCCTGCGCTGGCCGGACCGCGTCTACACCCAACTGCTCGGCCAGGTACAACGCTGGCGCGACGCCGGCAACCCGGTGATCGGCATCCAGATCGACTTCGACGCCCGCACCCAGTACCTGCACGAATACGCCGACTTCCTGCGCGACCTGCGCCAGCGCCTGCCCGCCGACCTGCGCCTGAGCATCACCGGCCTGATGGACTGGAGCAGCAACGCCGACCCAACCGCCATCGCCCGGCTCAACGGCGTGGTGGATGAGGTGGTGGTGCAGACGTATCAGGGGCGCCAGAGCATCCCGGATTACGCCGCGTATCTGCCACGGATGAATCGGCTGGGGCTGCCGTTCAAGATCGGCTTGATCCAGGGCGGGGAATGGACGGCGCCGGGGTATTTGAAGGGGAGTGAGTGGTTTCGCGGGTATGTGGTGTTTTTGCGCAACCCCTGATCAATCCTGACGCCCAATTAAAATATGCAAGAAGCCATGCGTCTTTGCTCCAGCGGAGGCCCGGGCTAACCTCGACCCCTTTCTAAATCTTCGCCTCGCAGGAAATGACGAGAAGATTTTCCCATTTCAGCGTCGAACGTCCGTCAACGGGTAGACCGACTCCCAGCCGCCGCCCAGCGCTTTATACAACCCCACCATCGCCAACGACACGCCGGTAGAGCTTTCCACCCACTGCTCTTGCGTGGTCAGCAGCGCGCTTTGCACGGTGAGTACGTTGACGAAATCCACCACGCCTTCGACGTACTGGTGTTGCGCGGTGGACAGGGCGATCTGGTTCTGGCGCACCGCTTCGGCGAGGCTGTCGCGGCGCAGTTGGCTGGTGTTGTAGCGGGTCAGTTGATCGTCGATTTCATGCCAGGCACGCAGCACGGTGTGTTGGTAGGCCAGCGCGGCTTCCTGCTGCTGGGCTTCGCGCAGGTTCAACATGCCTTGCAAGCGCCCGCCGTTGAACAGCGGCAGGCTGAATTGCGGGCCGAAGGCAAATGCGCGGGAGCCCCAGGAGCCGAAGTCCGACAGTTGCATGGCCTGGGAGCCGAGACTGCCGGACAGGGTGATGCGCGGGTAGAAGTCGCCCCGGGCCACGCCGATGCTGGCGGTGGCGGCGTGCAGGCGCGCTTCGGCCTGGCGGATATCGGGGCGGCGTTCGGCGAGTTGCGAAGGCAGGCCGATGGCGACCTGACGCGGGGTCTGCGGCACGGCCGCGTCCCCGGACAGTTGCGCATGCAGGGCTTGCGGCGGTTCGCCCATCAGCAGGCTGAGAGCGTTGATCAACTGGTCCTGGCGTTGCTGCAAATCCGGCAGGCGCGCTTCGATGGCCGCAACCTGGGCGGCGGCTTCAGCCACGTCCAGGTCCGTCGCTACACCGTCAGCCAGGCGAAGTTGCGACAGTGAGAGGCTGCGGCGGGCGACGGCAAGGTTTTGTTCGGTGACGGCGCGGGTGTTCTGCACGCCGCGCAGTTGGATGTAGTCCTGGGCGGTCTCGGCCAGCACCGACAGCAACACGGCGCGGCGGTCGTTTTCGGCGACGTGCAGGGTGGCGTCGGCGGCCTCGGTTTCGCGCTTGACGCGGCCCCAGAAGTCCAGCTCCCAGGAGGCGGAGAAGCCCATGTCCCATTGGCTGAACGCCGAGCGGCCATTTTCGCCGGAAGGGTCGCTCAAGCCTTTGCCGCTGTTGCGTTTGCGTTGAGAGCCACCCGTGGCCTCGACATTGGGGTAACGTTCGGCGGTGATCACCTGGCGCATGGCGCGGCTTTGTTGCAGGCGGCTGCTGGCCAGTTTCAGGTCCAGGTTATCGGTGAGGGCGCGACGGGTGAGGGCCGACAGTTGCTCGTCATGGAACACGTCCCACCAGCGCTCTTGCAGCGCATCGCTGACCGCGCGACTGGCCGCCTGACGGCCCTGGGGTTCGGCCCATTGCGCCATGGGCAGGCCTTGTGGCCGCTGAAAATCCGGGCCGACGCTGCAGGCGCTCAGGCTGATGAGGCTCAAGGTAAGCCAGGCGACCTGTCTCATTGCTGGGCCACCTCACGCTGTTGCGCAACGGACCGAGTGTCGACGCTGGCTTCCACCGACATGCCGACGCGCAGGCGTTCGGTCAGCGCTTGGTGGGGTTCGAGGACGATCTTCACCGGAATGCGCTGCACCACCTTGGTGAAGTTGCCGGTGGCATTGTCCGGTTTGACCGCGGAGAACGTCACCCCGGTCGCGGGTGCCAGGCTTTCAAGGTGACCGTCGAGCAACTCGCCGTCGAGGCTGTCGACGCGCACCTGCACGGCCTGGCCGGCATGCATATGGAGAAGCTGGGTTTCCTGGAAGTTAGCGACCACGTATGCCTCGGCCAACGGCACCACCGCGAGGATTTTGCTGCCCGGCGTGACGTAGGCGCCGACCCGCACCGCGCGTTCGCCGACCATGCCATCCAGCGGCGCGACGATGCGCGTATAGGACAACTGATAGCTGGCCATTTCCAGAGCGGCCTGGGCGCGTTTGAGTCCACCGGCGGCGGCGTCGCGCAAGGCGCTGAGGATCTCCACCTGCTTGCGCTCGGCCGCCAGCACCGCCGTGGCATTGGTCAGGCGCGCGGTGGCCTGGTCGATGCGCGTCCTGGCTTGCTGGGCGTTCTGCACAGTGCCCGCACCGACACCGGCGAGGTGGTTGTAGCGGTTCAGTTCGTGTTCGGCGAAGGCGACTTCGGCGCGCTCTGCCGCCACCGTGGCCTGGGCCTGGGTGATCACCGAGCTTTGGCGCTCAAGGGTGGCGGTGGCATTTTTCAGTTGAGCCTGGGCCACCAACATATCCGCATCGGCAGCCTGGGCGGCGGCGCGAAAATCGCGGTCGTCGATCAGCGCCAACAACTGGCCGGCCTTGACGCGCTGGTTGTCTTCCACCAACACCTCCTTGATAAACCCGGCCACACGGGGTGCGACCAGGGTGAAGTCGGCGGCGACGAAGGCGTCATTGGTGGTCTGGCGCTGGCTGCCCAGCAGCCCCGGCACAGCCTGGTACAGCAGCACGCCGACGGCGAACACAGCGATGGCGGAGACAGCCATTTTGTCTTTGCGTTTCATGGAAAGTCCTTAGGGCTCGGTGAGCAATCAAGTCGGCGCGCGGGGCGGAAAAATCCGCGTGGGCATCCAGAAAATCAGCAGGATCAACGTCGCCGCGACAACCGCCATGACGTAATAGAGATCCGAGGAAGTGAGCACCACGGCCTGCGCGTGCAGGCGCTGGGCCAGGCCCTGCGCGTCGCTGTCGGCCAGTGGCGAGTTGCCCAGGCGGTCGACCAGCACAGTCGAGTGGAAATGCAGGCGCCGGGTGGTCAGCACATCGAGAACGGCGGTGGCGATCACGGCGGCCAGCCCCTTGACGGTGTTGAACCAGGCCGAAGCGAACGGCCCGTCCGCCGGTTGGATGCTGCCCGTGGAGAGCATCAGCAGCGGCAACACGGCCATGGGTTGGCCGAAGATTTGCAGCAGATACAGGCCATAGAAATCGTCGCGCACCCACGCCGACGTCAGGTGCACACTGCCGATGCAAGACAGCGCCAACAGACCCAGCCCGATCCCCAGCACCCAACGGCAATCGACCCAACGCAGGTTGCACATCGCCGCCACCAGCGGCAGCGCGATCAATTGCGGCAGCGCCATCAGCAACATCAGCGGCGCGGTTTGCAGCGGCCGGTAACCCTGAACCTGGGCAAGGAAACTCGACGGGATGATGATCACTGAGGTCAGCACTATCAACACCCCCGCGAGCACGATCAGGGCAAACGCTAAGTTACGCAGGCCAAGCATCTGCAAATTGAAAAACGGCATCGGGTGCGACCATTCATTGAACATGAACAGCACCAGCAACAATGCGCCGCCGCCCAGCAGGCCGGTGATCAGGCCCGACTCGAACCAGTCCAGGCGGTTGCCCTGCAACAGGCCGATCACCAGCATGCAGATCGCCGGAAAACCCAGCAGCAGGCCGCGCCAGTTGAACTGCTTGAAGCGCTCCAGCCGCAGCGGGTCTTGTGGCAGGCCGTAAGCCACGGCGGCCATTGCCAGCAGGCACGGCCCGACGATCTGCCAGAACGCCCATTGCCAGCCGACGTATTCGGTCCACAACGCCGCCAGCGGCGTACCCAGACTCGGCCCGAAGGTGGCCGTGAGCGCGTAGCCGGCCAGGCCATACAGTTTGACGTTGGCCGGCAGAAAACGCAGCGCCACGGTCATCAGCATCGGCGGCAGCGCGCCGCCCGCCAGGCCTTGCACAGTGCGCAACAGCAGCAGGCTTTCGTAGTTCGGCGCAAACGGACACAGGATGCCGAGCACGGTGAACAGGCCGATGGCGCACAGGGTGAAACGGCGCAGAGAAAACGTCACCGAACACCAGGGCGCAAACGCCATGGCCGCTACGGAAGTGGCCGTGTAGGCCGCGACCAGCCAGGTGCCTTCGTCAAAACCGATGTACAGCGCGCCACGGATATCGGCGAGGGCGACCTTGGTGACCATCTCGTTGAGACCGGACACCAACACCGCGAGCAAAACGCCGACCAGGCCAACGATGATACGCGGGCCGAACACGGGCGGGCTCGGGGCAGTGGGTTTGGCCGCGGCCAGGGGGGCCGGGGCAGCGAGGGACGTCATGAACAGGTAACTCGGGATGAGAAATACCCGAGCAGTTTAATCGGGCACATTCATGACAAAAAGTTACTTATCGGAAGGTTATAAGTGCGCCGGACGCAATCCTGGGCTCACCCCTTCCACCCTTGATCGTGCATGCTTAAAGCCTGGGCAGGCTGGGCTTCCAACCAGGTGGCGTGGCAACTCTCGCGCAGGGTTTCGCGCAGCCATTTGTGGGCCGGGTCCTTGTCGAAACGCGGGTGCCAGAATTGGGCCAGGACCAGGGTCGGCAGGGAAATCGGCAACGGGAACACACGCAACGGCAACTTCAAGCGATTGACGCTGTAGAGCGCTTCCTTGGGCACCGGCAGCAACAGGTCGGAGTCGGGCAACATGAACATCGCGCCGTGAAAACCCGGGGCGATCATTGCCACGTGGCGCTCCAGGCCCAGGGCATTGAGCGCAGTGTCGATCGGCCCTCGGGCGATGCCGCGTCGCGAGATGCTGATGTGGGAATAGCTGGCGAACCGTGCGGCGGTGATCTCCTCATCGAACAAGGGATGATCTTCCCGCGCGAGCCCGACGAAGGTGGTGGAGAACAGGTTCTGCACCTTGACTTCGGGACTGGCGGGCAGGGTATTGCTCACCCGCAAGTCCAGGCGCCCTTCGCGCAGCGCTTCGTCGTCGGTATCGCCTTCGGGCACGAAGCACAGCTCGCATAACGGTGCCGAACGCTCCAGGGTGTCGAACAGACGACCGCCATACACACCGATGAAAAAGTCGTTGGCCCGCACGCTGAAGCGCCGGCGCAGGGTGCTCAGGTCGACCTGATCCGCCGAACGGAACAGCAGCGCCGCCTGTTCCACTACGCTGCGCACCTGGCCCTGCAACGCCAGCGCCTTGGGCGTCGGCACCAGGCCACGCCCGGCGCGTACCAGGATCGGGTCACCCACCGCCTCGCGAATACGCGTGAGGGTGCGGCTCATCGCCGCCGGGCTGAGGTTCATCCGCCGCGCAGCACCGACCACGCTGCCCTCGTCGAGCAATGCGTCGAGAGCGACCAGCAGGTTCATGTCCGGTAGTTGCATGCCAAGCACTCGTGATCGATAGGGAGTGAACTGGGCGCAATCGTAACAGGGATGTCGCGTGGGGCTACAGCATCAACGCTGCATGCCCCAACGCTTCACGGTGAGCCGCTCGAACGTGTCGAACACCAGGTTCTCCACCAGCAAGCCGATCAGGATCACCACCGCCAGCCCGGCAAAAACCTTATCGGTGTACAGCTCATTGCGGTTCTGGAAGATGTACCAGCCCAGGCCGCCTTTGCCGCTGGTGGCGCCGAACACCAGCTCGGCGGCAATCAGCGTGCGCCAGGCGAATGCCCAGCCGATTTTCAGGCCGGCGAGGATCGACGGCAGTGCCGCCGGGATCAGGATGAACAGCACGAAGCGCATGCCCTTCAACCCGTAGTTGCGACCGGCCATGCGCAGGGTTTCGGACACGCCGAGAAACCCCGAATAGGTGTTGAGCGCCAACGCCCACAACACCGAATGCACCAGCACGAAAATCAGGCTGTTCTGGCCCAGGCCAAACCACAAGAGCGCCAGCGGCAACAGCGCAATCGCCGGCAGCGGGTTGAACATCGAGGTCAGGGTGCTGAGCAGGTCGCGGCCCAGTTGGGTCGAGACCGCCAGTGTGGTCAGGGTAAATGCCAGCACAATGCCGATCAGGTAACCCTTGATCAGCACCACCAACGAAATGCTGACTTTGCTCAGCAGCTCGCCACTCAGAAGCCCGTCGTAGAGCGCGTGAAACGTCTGCAAGAAACTCGGCAGCAATAGGTCATTGTTCTGGTAGCGCGCAACCGCTTCCCAGAGGATCGCGAGCACGATCAGGATCAACCCTTTGCGCAACCAGCCTTGTTGCCACACGCGTTGGCGCAGGGGCAGCTCGCGCTCCACGGGGACGCTGAGCAGCGGTTCGAGGGTGACTTCATATTCCTGGCGCATGGGAGGGGCCCTTCAGTAAGCGATGCGGATATCGGCGAAGCCCAACTCACGTTCGGCTTCGGGCGCTTCATCGAACAGCAGGCGATGAATCCTTCGCGCCGAGGCCTGGAATTGCGCACCGCCAAGGCTGTGCAGATCGTATTGATGGCTGTGGATTTCCGCGCGCACGCGCCCGGGATGGGGCGACAGCAACAGGATGCGATTGCCCACCACCAGCGCCTCTTCGATGGAGTGGGTGACGAACAGCAAGGTGAAACGCACCTCTTCCCAGAGCCGCAGCAACTCTTCCTGCATCTTGCGGCGGGTCAGCGCATCGAGGGCGGCGAAGGGTTCGTCCATCAACAGGATTTTCGGCTGCATCGCCAGGGCGCGGGCGATGGCCACGCGGGCTTTCATGCCGCCGGAGAGGGTGTGCGGATAGGCGTCGGCAAAGGCGCCGAGGCCGACTTTGTCGAGGTAGTGCAACGCGCGTTCTTCGGCGTCCCGCCGCTTGAGGGTGTTCGATGCCAGCAGCGGGAACATGACGTTTTGTTTGACGGTTTTCCACGGCGGCAACTGGTCGAATTCCTGGAACACCACGATGCGGTCTGGACCGGGCTGTTCGACCCTCTGCCCCAGCAGGCGGATCTCCCCTTCGCAAGGCTGGATAAACCCGGCGATGGACTTGAGCAAGGTGGATTTGCCGCAACCCGACGGGCCGAGCAACACGTAGCGGTCGGCCGGGTCGATGTCGAAACTGACTTGGTGCGTGGCCCGCACCACGTGCTCGGGGGTGCGGTATTCGAGGCTGACGTTATCCACCGCCAGCAGCGCAGTGGCGGTGGGCAGGTTGCTGGCCGTGTGGCCTTGCAGGGGCGCGTTCATCTCAGCTTCCTTGCAGGGGCTTGGCGTCCTGGAAGAAGTAGTCCTTCCACGATTCCGGCTTGTTCTTGATTGCGCCGACGCGGTAGAGGAACTCCGCCAGCGGGTAAGTGTTTTTCGGCGTGACACTGAACTCGAATTGCGGGTTGTCGATGATTTTCAGCAGCTCGGCACGGTCGATCTTGGCCTTGGTCACGCGGATGTAAGTGTCGGCGGCGGCGCCTTTGTCGTGCTGGGCGAACTGCGCGGCTTCGGTCAGCGCATCGACGAATGCCTTGTAGGTTTTCGGGTTGTCGTTACGGAATTTTTCAGTGGCGAACAACACCGTCGGCGAGTTCGGGCCCAGCAGGTCATAAGTGTTGAGCACCACATGCACATTGGGGTTCGCCAGGGCCTGGTCCTGGAACGGCGGGGTGGAAAAGTGCCCGGTCAGCTCGGTACCGCCGGCGATCAGCGCCGCCGTGGCGTCGGGGTGCGGGACGGCGACGGTGTACTGATCGAGGCGATTGAATTGCTTGTCGCCCCACTGCTTGGCAGCTGCGTATTGCAGGAAGCGCGACTGCACCGACACACCCACCGCCGGTACCGCGATGCGGTCGTTATCGGTGAAATCGGCGATGGTCTTGACCTTGGGATTGTTGCTCACCAAATAGTAGGGAAAGTTACCGAGGGAGGCGACGGCCTTGACGTTCTGCTTGCCGCGGGTACGGTCCCAGATGGTCAGCAGCGGCCCGACGCCGGCACCGGCAATGTCGATGGAACCGGAGAGCAACGCATCATTCACGGCCGCGCCGCCGGAGAGTTGGGTCCAGTCGACCTGGATATCGAGGCCTTCCTGCTTACCGTATTTTTCGATGAGGTGCTGGTCGCGCACCACGTTGAGCAACAGGTAGACGATGCCGAACTGCTCGGCGATGCGAATCTCACCTTCAGCCTGCGCCACCGCCGGGGCGACGAGGCTGCCGGCCAGCAGGCTGATACCCAGGCCGAACGTGGCGGCCAGCCGCGCAAATGGAATGTTTCTGGACATGGTCATGCTCCGAATCAGAAAGGCGCGTCGCCCTGGATGGTGGTGCGGTACAGCTTGCGGCGCAGATGGCTCGGGCAACCGGTAGCCAGGTGGATCAGCGAGCGGTTGTCCCAGAACACCAAGTCGTGGGGCTGCCAGTGGTGGCGGTAGATATTGTCCGGCAGCACGCTGTGGGCGTAGAGCTGGGCCAGCAGGTCGCGGCTTTCGTCCTCCGGCAGGCCGACGATGCGGGTGGTGAAGCCTTCACTGACGAACAGCGCCTTGCGGCCGGTTTCCGGATGGGTACGCACAATCGGGTGGACCACTTCGGCGACCTGGGCGAGCTGCTCGGGGGTCAGTGTCGGGCGCCAGTTGCCTTCGAATTTGGTTTCGCTGTAACGCGCGGTGTAGGAATGCGCAGCGCTGCGGCCGTGTACGGCGTTGCGCAGGTGCTCGGGCAAGTGGTCCCAGGCCTTGTGCATGTCGGCAAACAAGGTGTCGCCGCCTTCGGCTGGCAGTTCCCGGGCATGCAGCATCGAGCCCAGGCTCGGCAGTTCTTTATAGGAAAGGTCCGAATGCCAGAACTTGCCCGCATCGCCCAGGCCGATGGCTTGGCCGTTTTCGATGATGTTGGAGACGATCAGGATTTCCGGGTGGTTGGCCAGCAGGAACTGCTTGAGCACATGGATCTGCAGCACGCCAAAGCGGCGACTGAAGGCGATCTGCTGGTCGGGGGTGATGCGCTGGTCGCGAAAGACCACCACATGGTGATCCAGGTGCGCGCGGTGAATGCGGGCGAAATCCTCGTCATTGACCGGGCGGGACAAATCCAGGCCGATGATCTCGGCCCCCACGCTGCCGGGAAGTGGGCGAATCTCGAAGGTTTGGGCGTTAGGGATCGCTGCTGGAACAGTAGAGGTGGCTGACATGAGTTCACTCCCGATCGGACAGGAGAGTAACTTTATAGATATAAGAACTGTATTTTAAATACCGTTAGAGAATATTCATAGACAGGAATGCACCGACGAAACCCTGCGCTGGGCGGCGGGAATGGCACAAACGATGGCGGTGAAGTGTTCAATGCAGGGCAATCCGACACCACCGTGTAAGACACCGCAAAAGCTCGATGTGGGCACCCAGAGTGGCGTGTTTAGCCGCTTACAAGCCGAAAACCTTGCTCGTTTGACAAGCCTGTAGGCAATCTCTAGTGTGCATTGGATCCAATAAGCCATTGCCATTCTATGAGGAGGCTAGCGTAGCCGTGACGCAAAAGCCGAGCCCTTTGAGCAGTATCAAGGTCAGCGGGCCTATTCCCGCCCATCTTGCTCGTTCCGTAATCGAAGAAACCTTGCGCAACGCCATCCTCGATGGCCGATTGCCTTGTGGTACCGCCATGCGCCAGCAGGAGCTGGCCAGCCTGTTCGGCGTCAGTCGCATGCCCGTGCGTGAAGCCCTTCGGCAGCTGGAAGCCCAGTCGTTGCTGCACGTCGTGACGCACAAGGGGGCGGTGGTTGCACCGCTGATCGAAGACAATTCGGCCGAGACCTACGCCCTGCGCATGCTGCTGGAGTCCGAAGCGCTGCGCTTGTCGATTCCGTTGCTCAGCGCAGACGACATTGCCCAGGCCGATGCCTTCATCACGGCGCTGGAACAAGAGAAAGACTATACCGAGATCGGCCGGCTCAACCGCCTGTTCCACATGGCGCTGTATGGCAAGGCCCCCAACCGGCGGCTACTCACGTTGGTCGAACACGGTTTGAATGAAGAGGAGCGCTTCCTGCGTTTCAACCTTGAGGCGATGGGGCTCGGCGAGACGTCCCAGGAAGATCACCGCGAACTGCTGAGCCTGGTGGCGCAGAAGAAGGTCGACGAAAGTATCCTGACGTTGCGCAATCACTTGATGCGAGGCATGGAGGTCATCAGCACTTACCTCAAGGGCCTTGAGGCGACCGGCAACTGAACTTTCCCAGCCTGCTTCACCGATCAAGCGTTGCGGGGCGACCTTCGCTGTTGGCAGAACCTGCATCAAGACGCCCCGGTTAAAACTATTCGGCTGCGTAATGCCTGCTAATGCTCGAGAAACTTCCCACGTTTAATAATATAACTTACCCACAATCGGAATCTTTTCGAAAAAACATCTGATACATTTATAAGCTCGCCCAAACGTTTAATCGGCTTATTATCTTTCTTCAATAAACCAAGCACCTCAACAGCCTGCACGAACCCTTGTTTGGGCAGCGCTGCGCGCGCTGCTTGGCTAAACGTTATCTGTCCGCTTTTGGGCTGCAAAAGCCCAGCACTGTTTTCAGAGCAGTCGCAACAACTTATAGGCATCAACTATGTATCAAGGTTTACTTAAACAAAAAAAACTGCAGTTATGCAGCCATCCGTTATTTGAAGAAATAACTTCACTCGGCAAGTTACAAATCTTTATGGAAAACCATGTATTTGCCGTTTGGGACTTCATGAGCCTCACCAAACGCCTGCAACGGGACCTGACCTGTACGCAATTACCCTGGCTCCCGCCGACCGACCCGCAAGCCGCCCGCCTGATCAACGAAATCGTGCTGGGCGAGGAGTCGGACGAACACCCCCGGCGCGGTCATTGCAGCCACTTCGAGCTGTACCGCGAAGCCATGCTCGAAGTGGGCGCCAGTACCCACGCCATCGATACGTTCATCACGCTGCAACGTCGGGGCGTCGAGGCCAATGCCGCCCTGGGCCAGGTCGATGTGCTGCCCGGCGTGGCCCGCTTCGTCGCCAGCACGTTGCACATCGCGTTGAATGCGCCCACCCATTGTGTGGCCGCCGCCTTCCTGCACGGCCGCGAAAGCATTATCCCGAGCATGTTCGAACGGCTGTTGCAGGGCAGTGAGATCATCAGAAGCCAGGCGCCAACCTTGGGCGAGTACCTCAACCGCCACATCGAACTGGACACCCAAGACCACGAGCCAGGGGCGCAGAGGATGCTCCAGGGCCTTACCGACAGCGCGCCCGAGCGCCAGCAACAGGCGGCTGAAACCGCGGTCAACGCCGTGGAAAACCGCATCAAGCTCTGGGACGACGTACACACCTTGCTGCAACAGGTGCGCCCATGAACATCAGCGCCTACCGCTCCATCGCCGAAGACTGGGAACGCCGCGCCACCATCCGCACACGCCCTCGCCGCCTGCTGGAAAACGACGACAAACTGATCTATCCGCTGTGCCGCCAACCTCTGGTCCTCAGCGCGACCTTTCTTGAACATTGCCCGCAGTGGCGCGACTTCGTGCTGTTGCAAAGCTTCTACAAATTCATCAATGACGTGGTGATTTTCGAAACCGAGATCGTCGACAGGACCGCGCGCAACATCGCCAAGAACCGTTTCGCCCTGCCCTTCCCCCTTGTGTGTCGCTATGACGCGATGACCGTCGTGGTGGACGAGGACTATCACGCCCTGGTCGCGCTGGACTTCCTGCAACAGACCGTGAAGATGACCGGTATATCACCGCTGGATCTGCCCGGGCAGATCGAACTGAGCCGCGCCCTGCCGGCGGCGCAGGCGCAAGCCCCGGCGCACCTGCGCGATGCGGTGGAATTGATTGCCGTGGCCATTGCCGAAAACACCGTGACCCATGACGTGGCGGCGTTTTCCAGGGACGACAGCGTCAAGGCCTCCATCCGTGGCTTGATGGCCGATCACCTGTTCGACGAAGGGCGCCATGGGCAGTTCTGGACACGCCTGGTGCGCCTCTATTGGCAGGCGGCAAGCCCGGCTGACCGCGACAGCATTGCGCCGGTCTTGCCCATCTTTCTGGCGCATTACCTGACCAACGAGCTGCAAAAATCCTTCGACCTGCAACTGATCGATCAGTTGGACGTCAGCGCTGATGTTCGCCATGCGCTGCGGGCCGACATGGCGGCACTGGAGTTCCCCATCACCCGCCACCACCCGCTGATCGGTAACATCATGGGCTTTCTGCAACACAGCGGTTTGCTGCAGACACCGAGCGTGGCCCTGGCATTGGCCGACTATCTGCCGGTGGCCGGGAGAGCGGCATGAGGCGCCTGACAATTGGATGGTTGGGTATCAGCCGTGCCCTGGATGCGGTGAGGGTGGAGCTGGAACAGTATGGTCATCTGTCGGGGCATGACGTTGCCGACCTGGTGATCGAGGACGGTAGCGAGTCACTGCCCGCGCACCTGGCCGCCGCTCCACGCATCAGCCTGCGCCTGGGCGTCGGCCCGCTGACGGAGCATGGGTTGCCGCGGCTACAGTTACGCGCTTATGCCGCCGGCCAATGCTTGCTGGCCGTGCTGGACCTTGCCGACGCGCCCAGCGGCAATGGCCAGCGACTGCGCCTGCAAGCGACAAGCGCGCTGGTGGAATGGGTCGCCGTGCTGGTCAGCGGCTTCGCCCGCGACCCGGAGTATTGCCCCGCCGCGGCCGGCACCAATGCCTGGCCCGAACACAGCTTGCAAAAGCTGGAGGCACTGGCGTTCGTGCATCGGTTCAATCACACCGCCGATGTGCAATTGCTGCAGGCAGCGCAGGTGCCGATGATCGAACGACTGCAAGCCAGCCTGCTCACCTTCGCCGCACGACCGGCGCTGAACATTGCCGGCCGTGTGCTGACCTACCGGCAATTGCACGCTCAAGCACGGGCGATCCAGCAACGCCTCGGCCCACTGCTGGAAGGCCTCGAGGTACCACCGGTGGTCGGGGTGTGCCTGGAAAAAACAACGGCGTTGTATGCCAGCATTCTTGCGGTGCTGGGCTGTGGCGCGGTTTACCTGCCGCTGGCACCGGATCATCCGGCGCAACGCCAACAGGCCATGCTGGACAGCGCGGGAGCCAGGCTGTTGCTGGATGATGGCGGCCACCCACTGCGCGAGCACTTCGTTTCATTGGATGTCAATGCGCTCGATCAGCACGACACGTCACCGTTGCTGCAGCATCGCCCCTCCCCGGATGCACCGTGCATGGTGCTCTTCACCTCGGGCACTACCGGCCGCCCCAAAGGCGTGTTGCTGAGCCAGAGCAACCTGGCCCATTTCACCGCCTGGTTCGGCGGTTGCATGGGGCTGGACGAACAGAGTCGGGTACTGCAGTTCGCTTCGTTGAGCTTCGACGCCTCGCTGATGGATATCTTCCCCAGCCTGATTGCCGGCGCCGAGTTGATTGTTCCAAGCGAGGCGCAACGACGCGACCCGCTGCAGTTGGTAGAACTGATCCGCCAGCAGCGGCTCACCCATGCCTTCCTGCCGCCGGCGCTGCTGAGCATCCTGCCGCTGGACCAACCGCTGGGCCTGACGCACCTGCTGACCGGCGGCGATGCCTGTGAACCCTATGTGATCGAACGACTGGCCGGCCAATGCCAGTTGCACAACCTCTATGGCCCCACCGAAGCCACGGTGCTGGTCACCCATCGCACGTTGCGGCCCGGGGACAGCAATCGCAACGCCGGCCGTCCCATCGCCAACAGCCAGGTGCTGATACTCGATGAGCATTTACAGCCGGTGGACGAACAGGTGATGGGCGAGCTGTACATCGTCGGGCCGGGCGTGAGCCTGGGGTACTTGAACGCAACACAACTGCGCGACGACGCTTTTGTCGAACTGGTACTGCCGGGAGGACAACCCGTGTGCGCCTACCGCAGCGGTGATTACGCAAAGTGGACCGGCGACGGCATCGAGCTGGGCGGGCGTCGGGACGAGCAAGTGAAGATTCGGGGGTTTCGAGTCGAACCCCAGGAGATCGAACAGTGCCTGCGTGCCAGCCGCCTGTTCCGCCAGGTGGCGGTGGTGATCGACGGTGATCGCAGGATTCGCGGTGTGGTCGCCCAGCCGGAACCGGGTGCCACGATGGACGACCTCAAGCAGCATGCACGGCAGTGGCTGCCTGATTACATGCAACCCGAGCGGTGGATCGAACTCGCCGGCCTGCCTTACGCGAGCAACGGTAAAGTCGATCGCCAGGCCTTGTTGCAACTGCCGGTGCAGCGCCCTTCGAATCACACCGTAAAGGCCGCGCAAACGCCGCTGCAGGTTGAGCTGTTGGGGCTGTGGCATGAGTTGTTGCAGCTTCCCACGGGCACGTTGTCCATCGATGACAGCTTCTTTAACGTCGGCGGCCACTCCATTTTGCTGTCGAGCCTGCTGCTGCGGGTTCGCGAACAATTTGGTCGCAGCCTGCCCCTGAACAGCTTTTTTGAAATGCCGACCATTCGCACGCTCGCGGCGCTGCTGGAGGACGGCCCGCGCGCTGCCGCACCCGTCGGCCAGGCGGTTCAAGACGCACAGCGGGAACCGGCTTTTGAGGTGCTGCCCGAGGACCGCGCCGGTGATCGCCGCAAAGTGATCGTGACGGGGGCCAACAGTTTTATCGGGGTCCACATTGTCGAAGCCTTGCTGGCCGGCGGTGCGACCGAAGTGGCATGCCTGGTGCGGGAACTGCCGAACCAGCTGGCAACGGTACGGTTCACCCAGGCGTTGCAGGAGTACCGCCTGGAACATCTGGACCTGAGCCGGGTGCAGGTGTACGCCGCCGATGTCAGCCAGCCTGGCCTGGGCCTGGCCGCCGAGGTGTACGAGCGCCTCGCCAGGGACTTTGGCGTGCTGGTGCATAACGCGGCGCGGGTCAACCATGTGATGGACTACGCGTCGCTGGTGAAAGACAACGTCGACCCGGTACTGGAATGCGTGCGCCTGTGTGAAACCCACAGCAAAAAGGTCTTCAACTTCATCTCGACACTCTCGGCATGCAGCGCCATCGACGCCGCGGGACAGGTCCTCGAGTCGCCTGCTGCGGCGACACCGCCGATCTACATCAAGAATGGTTACAACCTGTCCAAATGGGTGGCCGAGCGGCTATCGGCGCGCGCGCTGGAGCAAGGTGCCTGGGTGAATATCTATCGTCCGGGCAATATCAGTTTCAACAGCCAAAGCGGTGTTTGCCAACCACAGAAAAATCGCCTGATGCTGATGCTCAAGGGCTCGCTGCAGTTGGGCCTGGTTCCGCGCTTAGCGGCAAACTTCGACCTGATGCCGGTGGACTTTTTTGCACGCTTCATCGCGTTCCACTGCGCTCGTTTCGCAACCGGGCGCAGCGTGTACAACCTGCATAACCCACAACCCCTGAGCTGGGAGCAGTACCTCGATGCATTCCGCGACGCCGGCTACACATTCGAGCGGGTCAGTATCGCGCAGTGGCAACGGCAACTGCGAACGGTGGGCCGCGAAAATGCGCTGTTTGGCGTGCTGGGTTTTTACCTGGACGGGTTGGGTGAAGACATCGGCGATACGTCGATGATCCGTCACGACAACGCACGCCGGGGCGTGGAAGAAATGGGTAAGCCGTACCCCGAGAAAAGCCCCGCGCTGTTAGGCAAAGGCTGCGACTACCTCAAGGCCATCGGCTTTCTCTGAACCGCCTCAGGACAACCTCATGAAACCGTTGCAACCCGATACATTGATCCGCAACCCCCGGGGCACACCAGTGGTGGCCTCTGTCGTAGTCACCTGCGAGGCCGCCAGGCTGTGGGGCTTGGTGGGGGACTTTGCAGGCTTTGATGCGTTCATTCCCGCCTTGTCGCACATCGAAATGACCGGCACCGGCGTAGGCGCTTTGCGCACGAAGTATTTCCACGATGGCCATTGTGCGGTGGAGCAGCTCAACAGCCGTGACGAAGAGGCCATGTTCATGACCTGGACCACGGTCTACAACACCTTGGGCGTGGCCCGCTTGTGGGCGGCAATGCGTGTGGAGCCACTTGGCTGCGGATGCTCCAGGGCGACCTGGACGCTCATCGGCGAACCGGTTGACACCGCGCAGGAAGGGTTCGAACACTTTATGCAGAACTTCGCCGACGGCGCACTGGAAAATGTCCGACAAATGCTCGGCTAAGCAGTAGGAGCGAGAGGCCTCGCTCCTATGCCGCTGAGGTCAGATCTTGAAACTGTCGACCAGTTGTTTCAAGCGGCTGGCCTGTTGAGACAACGCGTCACAGTCCTTCAATGTTTCATTGAGGTTGGCCACGCCTTGCTGGTTCAGCAGGTTGATCTGGTTGATGTCGACATTGAGGGTTTCCACCACCGCGGTCTGCTCCTCGGTGGCGGCGGCGACCGACTGGTTCATGCCGTCGATTTCAACAATCCGCTGCGTCACGCTGATCAGGCGCTCACCGGCCTGGTTGGCGACTTCGACGCTCTCTTCGCTGGAGGTCTGGCTCGCATTCATGGTGGTCACCGCTTCACGCGAACCCACTTGCAGCGAAGTAATCATTTTGTGGATTTCCTCCGCCGACTCCTGGGTACGGTGAGCCAGGTTGCGCACTTCATCGGCGACCACGGCAAACCCGCGACCCGCTTCCCCGGCACGGGCGGCCTCGATCGCGGCGTTGAGCGCGAGCAGGTTGGTCTGCTGGGAGATGCCTTTGATCACATCGAGAATGTGGCCGATGTTATCGGTGCTGGCGTTCAAGGTTTCGATCTGGGTGCAGGACAGGCTGATCTTTTGCGACAGTTCCGACATAGCCAGGATGGTTTTCTCCACCACTTTGCGCCCATCGTCAGCCTGCTCGCTGGCACCACTGGCGTGCTGGGAAGCGTCAGCGGCGTTACGCGCGATTTCCTGGGTCGCGGCGCCCAGTTCGTTGATTGCCGCCGCTACGCTGTTGGTGCGCGCGCTCTGCTCGTCAGAACCGACGATCGAAGCGTTGGACGACGCCATTACGCGCTGGGACAAGTCATGCACCTGGCGTGTTGCCGAGGACACCTCGGAAATCGAGGCGTGGATACGCTCGACGAACTGGTTGAAGGCACTGCCTACCTCGCCAAACTCATCTTTGCTGGTCACGTCCAGGCGGCGGGTCAGGTCACCCTCACCCTGGGCGATGTCCTGCATGGCAACGCCCATGGTGGTCAATGGCCGCAGCAGTACTTGGATCAGCAAGCTCAAGAGCACCGCAATCGCCACCACGGCAATCAGCATGGCAATCAGCGCGGAGGTGCGGAATTTACCCAGGGGTGCGTAGGCTTTGTCTTTATCAATCGACAAGCCGATGTACCAGTCCGCACCTGGCAAGCCGGCGATAGGGGTGAAGGACAGAATGCGATCCTGACCGTTGAGGACAACATCCTGGTTAAGCTTCTCGATACGGACGCTGGTGCCTGGGTAGATGTCCTTGAGGTTCTTCATCACCTGGCCCTGATCGGGGCTGACGATGACCTGACCGTCACCGCTGACCAGGAACGCATGGCCGATGCCGCCGAAGTCTACCGAGTTGATGATCTTCACCAGCGTTTGCAGGCTCAGGTCACCACCGACCACGCCCAGCAACTCGCCGTTCTTTTTCACCGGCATGGCGATGGTCACGATCTGCCCACCCACGGCTGCCATGTAAGGCGGGGTCAGCATCGGTTTGTCAGCCGCCACGGCTTGCTTGTACCAAGGACGCTGGCGCGGGTCATAGCCATCGGGCATTTTTGCGTCGGGGCGTTGGGTGAACACGCCGTTGGTTTGGCCGACGTAAGTGAACTGGAAGTTCGAGGTGAGTGCGGGCTGATCAACCAAGCCTGGAAGATCTGCAGCACTGCCCTGGTGAGCCATGTTTTGTGCCAGGTTTTCGAGTATCAGCACACGGCCACTGAGCCAGTTCTGCACACTGCTGGCGGTGAGTTCTCCGGATTGCTGGATGGACGACTCCAGGTTCTGTTTGATGGTGCTGCGCTGTAAGTAATCGTTGTACAACGTGAATAACGCGAAGGCCAAGACCACGACGCCTGACGCGGCCAACAGAATTTTATGACTGAACTTTAGATTCATTTCATCGACTTCTTTTGCCAAAGGGGGGGAGCGTGCTGGGTGGAACATTCCATGTAACGCCTGGGCAGACGCTTGATCTGCTCCAAATCGGTGCACGCATGGCTCGTCAGGCTTTCGGCCAAATGAAGTGGAATCTTAAGGTTTTGTCAGAAAGATCCTCTTTTTGAGTGGGAAACAGACCGGCGGTACAAACAAGGCGTCCGAAACTGCAAAGTCTTGCAGTTTTCCAGGACGGATGAGCATCGATCAGATGCAGGGAGTCAGCTGAGCGGATGTGCGACCGAAGCAGACCTCTTAAACGACAAAACCCCTGTCTGCGCAAGCAGACAGGGGTTTCGGAATTTAATCTTGACGATGACCTACTCTCACATGGGGAAACCCCACACTACCATCGGCGATGCATCGTTTCACTGCTGAGTTCGGGATGGGATCAGGTGGTTCCAATGCTCTATGGTCGTCAAGAAATTCTGTGTACCAGACCGTTGCCTTGGCAACGCTCCAGTGAAATTCGTGGACTTCTACTAAAACAAAACCCCTGTCTGCGCGAGCAAACAGGGGTTCTGGAATTTAATCTTGACGATGACCTACTCTCACATGGGGAAACCCCACACTACCATCGGCGATGCATCGTTTCACTGCTGAGTTCGGGATGGGATCAGGTGGTTCCAATGCTCTATGGTCGTCAAGAAATTCGGGTACTGAGTCGTGGCCTGATGGCCTCGCTTCAGCAAATTGGGTATGCGATAGTTTTCGGTGTTTTGTAAGAGTCGAACTTTCGGTTCGTTTCGTCTTCACACACCGCA
>NZ_JALJRR010000036.1:25400-40878 GCF_024519615.1 Pseudomonas sp. Pse79 | reverse complement strand
CGATAACGCGGGCATCCTGGATGACCGCGTTGCCTGGACGTTTTTCGCGAGCAAGAACTAGGCGTCCCCCTCGCTCCTACATGCATCTCCCCTATCTTTTGCAGGAGCTTTGAACATGATCAATCGTCTTCTCGGCAAATCCCTCTTCGGCTTATTGGCCGCCTGTGCCTTCGCCCCCTTGGCGCAGGCCGCCGATGCGCCCACCTTGAACACCGGCAGCACCGCCTGGATGGTCACCGCCGCGGTGCTGGTGCTGTTCATGTGCCTGCCGGGGCTCGCGCTGTTCTACGGCGGGCTGGTCCGGGCGAAAAACATGCTCTCGCTGTTCACCCAGTGTTTTGGCGTCGCCGGGCTGGTGGGCGTGCTGTGGGTGATCTACGGCTACAGCATGGTGGTCGATACCACGGGCATGGTCGAAGGGCAGGTGACCTTCAACAGTTTTGTCGGCGGCCTGAGCCGCGCGTTCCTGGCGGGCATGACCCCCGAGAGCCTGGTGGGGGATATTCCGGAAGGCGTGTTCGTGACCTTCCAGATGACCTTCGCAATCATCACCCCGGCGCTGATCGCTGGCGCCTTCGCCGAACGCATGAAGTTCTCGGCGGCGCTGCTGTTCATGGCCATCTGGTTCACCCTGGTGTATGCCCCGGTGGCGCATATGGTCTGGGGCGGTTCGGGGGCCTTGATGCATAACTGGGGCGTGCTCGACTTTGCCGGCGGCACCGCCGTACACATCAACGCCGGTGTGGCCGCGCTCGCCGCATGCCTGATCCTCGGCAAGCGCAAGGGCTACCAGAACACGCCGATGCCCGCGCATAACCTGAGCCTGACCATGGCCGGTGCGGCGATGCTCTGGGTCGGCTGGTTCGGCTTCAATATCGGCTCCGGCGGCGGCCTCAACGGCACCTCGGGGATTGTCATGCTCAACACCCAACTGGGCGCGTGTGCGGGGATTCTCGGCTGGATGTTCACCGAGTGGTTCAAGGTCGGCAAACCCAGCGCCCTGGGCCTGGCCAGCGGTGCATTGGCCGGTCTGGTGGGGATCACCCCGGCGTGCGCCTATGTCGGCGTCGGCGGCGCGTTGGCCATCGGCTTGCTGTGCGGGGTGTTCTGCTACTTGAGCGTGACCGTGTTGAAGCGTCGCTTCGGCTACGACGACAGCCTCGACGTATTCGGCCTGCACGGCATCGGCGGCATGATCGGCGCGGTGCTCACCGGGGTGTTCTGCGTGCCGTCCATGGGCGGCCTGGTGGAAGGCGTGACCATGGGCGGCCAAGTCGTCGCCCAGATCAAGGGGGTGTTGCTGACCACGGTGTACTGCTTCGTGGTCAGCTGGATCATCCTCAAGGTGGTCAATGCCCTGGTCGGCCTGCGTGCCCATGAGTCGGTGGAAGAGATGGGCCTGGACCTGGCCGAGCACAACGAGCGCGCCTACAACCACTAACGGCCCACTGCAGGAGCGAGCTTGCTCGCGAAGATCGTTAACGATAACGCGGGCATCCTGGATGACCGCGTTGCCTGGACGTTTTTCGCGAGCAAGCTCGCTCCTACAGGTGCGGCGCCAGCGCTCGGGGCAGGGCTTTGCGTTGTAACTGGCTTGCCACCAGGGTGTTCTTCAGCCTGCGAGCCCATGAGTCGGGACCTGGCCGCCTACAACCCCTGAGAACCCTGTAGGAGCGAGCTTGCTCGCGAAGGTCGTTAACGATAACGCGGGCATCCTGGATGACCGCGTTGCCTGGGCGTTTTTCGCGAGCAAGCTCGCTCCTACAGGTGCGGCGCCAGCGCTCGGGGCAGGGCTTTGCGTTGTAACTGGCTTGCCACCAGGGTGTTCTTCAGCAGGTAGGCAATCGTCATCGGCCCCACACCACCCGGCACCGGCGTAATCGCGCTGGCCACGGTGCGTGCGCTGGCGTAGTCCACATCGCCCACCAACCGCGTACCGGTCTCGGTGCTGATGCGGTTGATCCCCACATCGATCACCACCGCGCCAGGCTTGAGCCAGCTGGCATCGATCAACTGCGGCCGACCGACCGCGGCGACGACGATATCGGCCAAGCGGCACAATGCCTGAGCATCGACGCTGCGCGAATGCACCACGGTGACCGAGCAGTTGGCCTGCAACAGCAGGGTCGCCATCGGTTTGCCGACGATGTTCGAGCGGCCAATCACCACCGCGTGCAAGCCACTCAAATCGCCGCAGGTTTCATGCAGCAGGCGCATGCAGCCGCTGGGCGTGCAAGGCGTGAGCACCTCGATGCCTTGCACCAGGCCGCCGACGTTCTCACGGTGGAAACCGTCCACGTCCTTGATCGGGTCAATCGCATGGATCACGGCCGCCTCGTCGATATGCGCCGGCAACGGCAACTGCACCAGCACGCCGTTGACCGAAACGTCGGCGTTCAACTGGGCCAGCAGATCGAGCACTTGCGCCTGGCTGGCGTCATCCGGCAGCCGGTATTCAAGGGAGCGAATCCCGACTTCCTTGGCCCGCAGCAGTTTGTTGCGCACATACACTTCGCTGGCCGGATCGTCGCCCACCAGCACGACAGCCAGGGCCGGGAAGATTTTTTGCGCGGCAAGCAGCAGGACCTCTTCGCGAACCTCGTCGAGAACCTGGGCAGAAATGGCCTTGCCGTCGATATCGCGGGCAAGGGAAGGGAGAGTGCTGGTCAAAAGCGTCACCGTTGTCTGGAGAAATAGGGGCGCTGAGGGATAAATCCCTCAGCAATAGGCAGCCCAGGGCATTCAGGCTACCAGTTGATGGCAGGCATACACCACCAGCACACCGGCGATCAGTGTGGCGTAGGGCAGCCAGCCGGCGCGGCGTTGGCCGTCATCGGCCTGGATATACAAGTCACTGAGCATGGCCGCGGGGAAGCGGCCTTTGTCCTGCACATAGTGGCGGTAGCAGAACACCGGCAGGATCAACAGCGCCAGCAGCAAGCCGGTGACCAGCGTGCCTGCGCCCCAGATATCCGCACCCAGGCCCATGCACGCCAGGTTGACGAAGCTCAGCACGCCGCCGGCCGCCAGCAGCACGGTGGGGGCTTTGTACGGGCGCACCCAGTCGGGGCGGTCGAGGCGGTGGATCCAGCCGGCGTTGAGGTTGAGGAAGTTGAAAATGATGTAGCTGACGTTGGACGCCGCCAGCACGAACACATAGTCCGACATCAGCAACAACAGCAGGTTGAACGATAGGTCGGTCCACATCGCCGCCGTGGGCGCGCCGTGTTCGTTGGTGCGCCCCAGGTATTTGGGCAGCCAGCCGTCCACCGACGCCTGATACAGGGTGCGCGACGAGCCGGACATCGAGGTCATGATTGCCAGCAACGTGGCGAGCACCAGCATGATCAGCACGATATTGGCGACCACCTTGCCGCCGCCGATGCTGTCGGCCATCACCTGGCCAACGCCCATGCCGCTGTAGATCGCCGGCGACAGCAGGCCGCTGTACACCGCCGGAGTCACTACCGCGCCGCTGGCGTCGAGCACCGCCGGGGTCACCAGTTGGCCCAGCCCCAGGCTGCCTTGAAACGCCAGCGGCACCAGGGTGAACACCAGGATGCACAGCAGGCCGGCGTAGAAGATCGCCTTGAAGGTGTCACGCTTGGGGTCCTTGAACTCGCGGGTGTAGCACACCGCCGTTTCGAACCCGTAGGTGGACCACGCGGCCATGAACAGCCCGCCGGCCATCAGCGACCAGCCGGATATATCCCACGGGCCGTCGATGACTTGCCCGGCTGCGTCATGGGCCAGCGGGTACAGCGGCAGGAAGTTGGCCTGGGTCGCGTCCCCGGTGAACAACGGCACCACGCCCACCAGCAACAGCGGGATCAGCGAGGTGACCCCGAGCACCAGCGTCAGGCGCGCCGAGCGCAGGATGCCGCCATGCTGCACGGCAAACACCGTGAGCAGAATCAACAGGCCAATGGCGAACGTCGCGTTGATGCGCAACGACAGGCCGCTCTTGACCCAACCCAGGTCAAGCAGGGTCAGTTGCCAGGTGTTGATCAGCGCATCGGCGGGAAACAGCGCGGTGAGGATATACCCCGCCGCCAGCCCCGAGCCGATGGACAGCACCGGCGACCAGGCCAGCCAGTTGCACCACACCGACACCGGTGCGATCAACTTGCTGTAGCGCACCCAGGCCACCGCGCCGTACACGGACGCGCCGCCGGACTTGTGCGGGAACAGCCCGGCGATCTCGGCATAGGTGAAGGCCTGGATAAACCCGAACAGGATCGACACGATCCACACGATCCAGGCCGGTTTGCCCACCGTGGCGGCAATCGCGCCGATGGAGAACAGCACCAGCGCGGGCACGCCACTGGCGACCCAGAATGCACCGCGCCAATCGATCTTGCGGTGCAGGCTGCCCACTGAGCTGGCAGCCTGCGGTACAGCCTCGAACGTCGTCGCTTCCATCTTCGTATTCCCATGTCTGAGTAGCGGTTAAGAAGGGCAATCAAAGTGGGCAGTCAAAGTGGGGTGGCACACATCGGTATCGGGACGATCAGCTACGCACGCGGCTCTTGTCCGGGTCATAGAAAATCGCTGCGCTGACCGTGGCGCTGATGCGCTTCTGTAGGCCATCGACTTTGCCAATCTCAAGCAGGGTGCCGGGCTCGGCGCAGCTCACGTCGACCCGGCACAGCGCGATATTGCTGGCCAGCAACGGTGAGCGGCAGGCGCTGGTGATGACCCCGACCCGGGCGCGGCCGTGGTACACCGGGTCGCCGTGGTGGGCCGCCTCGTTGCCGCCGAGGTGCAGACCGACCAGCTTGTGGCTGGGATGGGCGCTGCGCCGTAACAGGGCGTCGCGGCCGATAAAGTCATCGGTCTTGCTCTTGAGTGGCACGCTGAAGCCGATGCCGGCCTCGAACGGGTCGGTCTGGTCGCTGAACTCGTAGCCGGCAAAAATCAGCCCGGCTTCGATGCGCAACAGGTCCAGCGCTTCCAGGCCGAGGGGCACCAGGCCCAAGGGTTGGCCGAGTTGCCAGATGCGGTCCCACACCCGTTCGGCGTCTTCGGGCTGGCACCACACCTCAAAGCCCAGTTCGCCGGTGTAGCCGGTGCGCGAAATCATCAACGGGCAGCCCTCGAAACCGTCCAGCCGGCCGACCAGGAAGCGGAACCAGCCGAGACTGTCCACACTCGGTTGGGTGGGCGGCGTCCAGACCATCTGCTTGAGCAGCTCGCGGCTGAGCGGCCCTTGCACCGCCAGGTTGTGAATCTGCTCGCTGGCGGACTTGACCCACACCTTCATCCCCAGTTTGTGGGCCTGCTCGCGCAGCCACACACCGGCGTAGTCTTCGCCGCAGATCCAGCGGAAGTTGTCCGGGCCCAGGCGCAGCAGGGTGCCGTCGTCGAGCATGCCGCCGTGTTCGTGGCACATCGCCGAATAGACCACTTGGCCCACCGCCAGGCGCCGCACGTCGCGGGTCAGGCAGTATTGCAACAGGGCTTCGGCGTCGGGGCCGATGATCTCGAATTTGCGCAGGGCGGTCAGGTCCATCACGGCCACGCGTTCGCGGCAGCCGAGGTATTCCTCGGTGGCGCCATAACCGTCGTAGCGCAACGGCAGCCACCAGTTGCGGTAGTCGATGAAGCTGCCGGTGAGGGCGCTGGTGCGTGAGTGGAACGCGGTCTCACGGGTCAGTATCGGGTCGGCATCGGCCGTGGTTCGAGTGCTCATGGCGATGGAAAAACGCTCCTTCTCGCGGTAGATACGGACATGGATATCGGTCGGGTTCCAGCCATTGGCCGGGTCGATGTCATCCGGGCACGAGGTACTGCCGCACACCAGCTCGGTCATGGCCCGCAGCAGTACGTAGTCGCCGGGCCGCGACCACGGCTCATCCAGGGTCATCTGCTGGTGTGCATCAATGCCGGTGTTGAAGAAGAAATTGATCGCCGGCCAGCCACTGCGCGCCTGCACGCCGTAGGGCGCGAGTACGCGGCTGAGGTTGTCGCTGCAGTTGTCGTGCCCGAAATAGCCATGGGATTCGTAGTAGCGCGCCGCGCAGGCCAGGGCGAAGGCGTCGTGGCGCCCGACGGTGTCCTGCACCACCTCCAGCATCGGCTGCATCCGGCGGTCGAAAAACTTCGAGAACAGCCCCGGCGCCGGGTAGGCGCTGCCGTTCAGCGTGCGCGTCACGGTCTGGTCGAGGTCCAGCTCCACGCCGCGATCCAGGGCGCGGCGGTCGAGGGCGACGAAGTCCGAACACTGGCGGCCGGCGACGTCCAGCACCTGCACGTACTGGCCCTTGGCGACGCTGTAGCCGTGGGCCGTGCCCGCACGCACGGTGAACTCGTCCAGCACCTCGCCCAATGGCTCGGGCAGGGCAGGCACCAGCAGGGGCGACGGGTTGGCCCGTGTCACCAGCAGGCGCAGTTCGCTGGGCCGGTATTGCCGGTCGACGGCGGTGGCCCCGGCAGGAGCGGCGACGATCACCAGCAGGCGGTCATGGGCGACAAACTGCCGAGTGTGACCGGGTGGGCTGGCGTCGTCCCACAGCGCGGCGGCGAGGGGCAATGCCTGCGCGTCGATGCCGCGCCGCTTGAGCGCCTGGCCGACACGCGGTGGCACGCGGCAGGCGCTCGAGCCGCTCAGCCCCCAGCTCGCCAGGGCGCTGCGGCCGCTGGCGTCGAGGGCCAGCAGTTCGCAGATTTGCCGGCCTTCGAGGTCGATCACCTGCAGGCCGTCGCCGGGCTGCAGGTCGACCAGGGTCACACCGCCGGCGGCCACGCGGTAGCGTTCGAGGTTCGGCGCCCGGGCAAACAGCCCGGGTTCTCGCGGGTGGGAAACACGCGGAGCATTCATCATGGGCACCCGCTCAGCCGACTGATTTGATGGGCGTCACGGGCTCGCCCAGGTACGCCGCCATCGAGTCGTCCAGGGCCAGCAGCCACGGGGTGTGGTGCGGCGGCGACTGGGTGCCGGTCATCAGCGAGCGGTAGGACTTGTCGCGATAGCCCATGATGTTTTCGGCCTTGTCGTGCTTCCAGTGCAGAAAGGTCTCGTTGACGGCGGCGATGTCGAAATCCGGGTAGTCGGTGGCGTCCACCAGGTGCTGGATGTAGGCGCCCTGGAACTCGAACATCTGCTGGTTGGTTTCCAGGGTCAGTTCCCGTGCCTGCCATTGCTGGCTGTCGGCGATCATCGCGGCCTGGCTGGGCAATGGGATACGCCCCAGGATCACATCGCGGGCATACCAGGCCTGGGCGTCGAACATGTTGAACGAGTACCACTGGTCCTGCATGCCGAGGTAGATCAGCCGCGGGTTGGGTTCCCAGAACACGCCCTTGTAGAGGTTCATCGGCCACAGGCGGTTGTCGGTCCTGAGGCTCAGCTCATCCGGCAGGAACGGGAAGTGGTGCTTGTAGCCGGTACACAGGATCACCGCGTCGATGTGCTTGCTGCTGCCATCGGCAAAGAACGCACGGTTGTTTTCCAGGCGTTGCAGCAGCGGCTTTTCTTCCCAGTTGTCCGGCCACGCATAGCCCATGGGCGTGGTGCGGTAGCAACTGGTGATGCTGCGCGCGCCATATTTGTAGCATTGCGAGCCGATGTCCTCGGCCGAATAGCTGCTGCCGATGATCAGCAGGTCCTTGTCCTTGAATTCCAGCGCCTCGCGAAAGTCATGGGCATGCAGGATGCGCCCGGCGAACTGCTCGAAGCCTTCGAAGTACGGCACCTTGGGCGTGGAGAAGTGGCCGCAGGCGTTGATCACGTAGTCGAATTCTTCACAGGTCAAGGTGTCGTGGGTGTAGTCGTGGGCGTACACGGTGAAGCGCTGGGTCTGTTCGTCGAAGGTGACTTGGCGCACCACATTGTTGAAGCGGATGTAGTCGCGCACGCCGGCCTTTTCCACCCGGCCCTTGATGTAGTCCCACAACACTTCGCGGGGCGGATAGGAGGCGATGGGCCGGCCGAAATGTTCTTCAAAGGTGTAGTCGGCGAACTCCAGGCATTCCTTGGGGCCGTTGGACCACAGGTAGCGGTACATGCTGCCATGCACCGGCTCGCCGTTTTCGTCCAGGCCGGTGCGCCAGGTGTAGTTCCACATGCCGCCCCAGTCCTGCTGTTTCTCGAAGCACACCAGTTCGGGAATGGCGGCGCCCTTGTCGCGGGCCGACTGGAAGGCGCGAAGTTGTGCCAGGCCGCATGGGCCGGCGCCGATGATTGCTACACGTAGAGTCATGAGCGTGCCTCCTGAAGGGTTTCAGCGAAAGATCACTGTCTTGTCGTGGTTGATGAACACCCGGTGTTCCAGGTGGTATTTCAGGGCTTTGGAAAGGGCGACGGTTTCGGTGTCGCGGCCGATGGCGACCAGTGAATCGGGCAAGTGGGTATGGTCGACGCGCTGGATTTCCTGCTCGATGATCGGGCCCTCGTCGAGGTCGCTGGTGACGTAGTGGGCGGTGGCGCCGATCAGCTTCACCCCCCGGTCATAGGCCTGGTGATACGGCTTGGCGCCCTTGAAACCGGGCAGGAACGAGTGGTGGATGTTGATCGCCCGCCCCGACAGTTGCTGGCACAGGCCGTCGGACAGGATCTGCATGTAGCGCGCGAGCACTACCAGATCGGTCTGGGTGTCTTCGACGATACGCATCAGTTCGGCTTCCTGGCCGGCCTTGGTGTCCTTGGTGATGGGCAGGTAGATGAAGCGGATGCCCTCACGCTCGGCCATCGCCCGCAGGTCCAGGTGGTTGGAGACCACGGCGGTGATGGTCATGTCCATTTCGCCTTTGCGGTGGCGGTAGAGCAGGTCGGTGAGGCAATGGTCGAACTTGCTGACCATCAGCAGCACGCGGGTCGGCTGGCGTGAGCTGAACAACTGCCACTGCATGTCGAAGCCGCCGGCGAGCTCGCCCAGGCCTTTGCGCAGGTCGCCGATATCACCGCTGACGCCCTTGTTGAAACGGAACACCGCGCGCATGAAAAACTGCCCGGTGAACTCGTCGTCAAATTGCGCCAACTCGCTGATGTAGCACTGCTGCCGGGCCAGGCAGGCGCTGATCGCGGCGACGATCCCGGACGCCGCCGGGCAGGTGATCTTGAGAATGTAATGTTCGCTTGAGGCGTCCATCGAAGGCTCCTGAATGCGGTGAAGGAAGGCTCAGCCCTTGGCCGTGCGCTTGGTTTTTTGCGGGTCGTCGAAGGGCAGGGCGTGGGTGGTGGCGGCGCCTTCGAAGCTGCCGCGCACCTGCAGCGCGATGCCGGGTGCGGCGCAGGCGACGCTCATGCGCGCGATGGCCATCGAGCGTTTGCTCAGGCGCGAATACATGCCGCAGGTGATCACGCCGACTTGCTGGTTGCCCTGCCACAAGGTGTCGCCAGCCTCGGCCGGACGCACGCCGTCGAGCAGCACGCCGGTGATCTTGAAGCGCTCCTGGCCGCGCAGGCGCAGGTGTTCCTCGGCGCCTCGGAACGCTTGTTTGCCGGGCGAAACCGTGAAGTCCAGGCCCATCTCCCACAGGGTGTCGCCGGCCTTCTGGTCGGCGAAGGGGTACATCTGCGAGTTGTCGTAGGGGAAAAACATCAGCGAGCTTTCCACTCGCAGCCAGTCCAGGGCGGTGAAGGCGCAGGGAATGATTCCCAGGCTCGCGCCCTGTTCGAGGATGCTGTCCCACAGGAACGGGGCGTCCGCGGCCTTGCAGAAAATCTCGTAGCCGCGCTCGCCGGTGTAGCCGGTGCGGGAGATCATCACCGGGCGCTCGAACAGGCGCGTTTGCAGGTGATGGAAGTACGGCAGCTGGCGGATGCCAGGCACGTGCTCGGCGAGAAAATCCACCGCCAGCGGGCCTTGCAGCGACAGGTCGTGCAGATCGTCGTCGAACAGCACCGCCACTTGCCGGCCCTGGGCCGAGCGCACCAGCATTTCATGCCCGGTGCCGGCGCCATGCACGACCATGAACGCATTGGGCCCGGTGCGGTAGACGATGCAGTCATCGACGAATTTGCCGTCCTCGTCGAGCATCGACGCATACACCGATTTGCCGGGATAGAGCTTGGCGATGTCGCGGGTGGTGGCCCACTGCAAAAGGCTTTCGGCGTGCGGGCCGACGTAGTGGACTTTTTTCAGGCCCGATACGTCCATCAGGCCGGCGCGGGTGCGGATCGCTTCGTGGTGGTCGGCCAGCGCGCTGCTGTAGGTCCAGGCGGTGCCCATGCCGTTCCAGTCTTCGAGGTTCGAGCCGAGCGCGCGGTGCCGCTCGGCCAATGCAGAAATACGCCAGGAGTGGGTCATGTGAGATTCCTTGCTGTGAAAAGGAGCACCGGGAAATGGTTCAGGCGAGTGGATCGAACTGGCGCAGCCACTCGACCAGGGTCTGTCGATAGCGGGTCATGCCCTTGTAGTCGGCGATGGCATCGGGCAGGTCGCGCAGCACGCGGTGCAGGCGGCAGCCCCAGCCGGGGTGGCTGACCAGTTCGTCCAGGCTGATCAGGTAGGTGCGAATGCTGAACATCACTGCGTTGCTGCGCGGCAGGCGCGCCATCACTTGCAGTTCGACCCGCAGATGCACCTGTTGCCCGACGTTCTGCGCGGTGATCCGGCCGCGGTCGGCGCCCCATTGATGGAAGGTTTCCGGCGACGAATCCAGGCGCGGGTTGATGGTCAGGGTCCAGTTCAGGCGCCGGACCGGCTGGCCGGCCTGCAGGTTGAGCAGGTACTTCAGTGCGCGCTCGAACACGCCCATCTGGTGGGCCATGGGCACCGGTGCATGCCACTGCTTGAAACTCATCCCGGCATCGAACGCCAGTGACCAGTCGGCCGGGCTGGTGACCAGGCCGGCGTCCATGTACAGGTCGCCGTCGCGCTGGTCGAGCAGGGCGAAATCCCCTTGCACCTGGCGGCCGATGTACTCCAGCGGTGCGCAGGGCAGGCTGGC
Organism: Pseudomonas sp. Pse79; assembly: GCF_024519615.1. NCBI lineage: Bacteria > Pseudomonadati > Pseudomonadota > Gammaproteobacteria > Pseudomonadales > Pseudomonadaceae > Pseudomonas > Pseudomonas sp. Pse79. The sequence continues at coordinate 29,985 of NZ_JALJRR010000036.1, read as the reverse complement.
GGCATCGCCGAAGATGAACGGTTGATCGATCTGCAGCAGGTGGTTGCGCCAGTGCCAGCGGTCGCCGTCACGCACCAGGCTGAACCACTGCGGGTAGTCGACGGCGAGGTTTTCCATGAGCATTTGCAGCGCATCCCAGGCCGCCGCTTGCATGTGCGGCATCACCAGGTAGCGGCGCGGGTCGTTGTCCAGGATCAGGGCGCGTTCGGCCATTTCCGAGCGGTAGTGCTCGTCGATGTCGAAGGCGTGCTCGTAGACGGAACCCGGGTCGCGGGAGGTGGCCGGTTCGATGTTCACCGAGTACAGGTAGCTGTCCTCGATAAACGGAAACGGGAAGCGACGGATCGCCGCCGGGCTGTTGCGAAAGCTGAAATCGTCGCGATAGCTCAGCACAGGGCTCGATTGCAGGGGCATGGCACTCACTCCTATAGGTCCAGCGAAACGCAGGGGCCGCTGCCGCGTGAGACGCAGGGCATCAGAAATTCGGCCTGCTCGGCCGGGCTGAGGAAACTGTCGCGGTGTTCGATGGCACCGCCTTGATGGCGCGTGATGCACTGGCCGCAGACCCCGCCACGGCACAGGTTGGGCACTTGCAAGCCCGCGTGCTCCAAGGCTTCGAGCAGGCTCTGCTCGGCCTCCACGCGCAGGGTGCGGCCACTGCGCAGCAGTTGCAGGTCGAACGGCTGGCCCGGTTGCGCGCCTTTGAACGCCTCGGCATGCAGCCGATTGCGCGGCCAACCGAGGCGATCGGCGTGTTGCTCGACCGCCTCGATCAAGGGTTGCGGGCCACAGGTGTAGACGTGGCTGCCCAGCGGCCGGTTGGCGAGGATGCGGCTCAGGTCCGGGCGGCGGTCGTAGGCGTGCAGGCGCGGGCCGAGGCGCTGTTGCAATTCATCGAGGTAGGCATCGCTGAGGCCTGGCCGGAACAGGTAATGCAGTTCGAAGTCGGCCTGCTGCTGTTCCATCGTGGCGATATAGGCCATGAACGGCGTGATACCGATGCCGGCGGCGATCAGGATGTGCCGGCGTGCGGTGCCATGGGGCGCGAACAGATTGGCCGGCGGCGAAATCCGCAAGGTGTCGCCGACCTGCACCTGGCGATGCAAGTACTGCGAACCGCCGCGAGACGCGTCCTGCAGGCGCACGGCGATGCGGTAGTGGCGCGTGTGCGCCGGGTCGCTGGTCAACGAGTAGGCATTACGCACCGTGCCCTCGGCCAGCGGCAGATGTACCTGTACGTGGCTGCCGGGCGAGAAAGCGGGCAGGGCGCCGTCGCAGGCGGTCAGGGTGAACTCGCGCACCACGGGGGTGAGCATTCTGGCCGCACTGACCTGAACCTTGAGGGCGGCGCTCATGGCTGGAACCCCGCGTAGGGCTGGTCGGGGTTGATGCACACGCCGAGGTAAGCCCCCAGGCGCCGGGAAAAGTGTGCGCGCACTTCCAGCCCGACGTTGCAGCCGATGCAGTTCAACACCGGCTCTGGGCCTGCGGTCTGGGTCAGCCCGCAATGGGCGCAATACACCTGGCGCAGGCCGGGCATCGTGCAGGTCACGCTGATCTCGTCGTCTTCCAGGCCGGCGGCGCGGGCCTCGGCGTGAATGCGCCAGACAAAGGCCTCATCGCCCAACAGGTAGAGCCGACAACCCACGGTTGCGCTGGCCAATGCCTGTTGTAAACGCCGGCTGAAGTCGGGTTGTTCGCCGCTCAGCAGCAAAGGCTTGTGCAGGTCGGCGGCAACCGCCATGCCGGCGGTTGCCGATTGCATCACCACGATGGGGCGGTTGTGGGTGTGCGTCATGCGGGCTCTCCAAGGTGCGTTTTGTTTCCTGTTGGGAGAGATACTTTCCTATGAGGAAAATCTTCTCAATCTGGAAAAAGGGCTATGTCTTTGGAGATAAGCCTTGCCGCACTGGCGTTCGGGGCATGGAAGTTGCTGGTCTTGCACTAATGCTCAGCAACCGGACGGGGAGTTATCGAAGAGTGCGAACGCGACCGAAGAGCTGGCCGCTCTGGTTGGGGCCTGTGCGCCCCGAACAGGCGCGCAGCGTGCGCAGGCTGTTGGCCGGGTTGCCCCTGCACGCTGACGGTGCCTTGTCGGGTTTTCTGGACCGTTTCGACGCACTGCTGCCCGCCGCCAGGCTCAACCTGATCCTGGGCGGCGAAGACCTGGGCCCGACGCGACGTGGCTTGATCGAGGGCTGCCAGAACGTGGCGCGCTGCCCCTGGCGCGACGCGAGTGCGATGGACACGCCCCAGGCCTGCGGCCCTTGCCGGCAGCGTGGGGTACACCGATTGGTGTGCGCCTTGCCCGAGGGTGAAAAAGGCGCGTTACTGCTCGACACCCCCAGACGGGCCGGTGCCAGTTGGCGCCAGTTGCTGGAGGAAGCAGCGCAAGCCGTGGCGGTCAGCGTGCGTCTGCGCAGCGACAACCGTGAGCAGCAGCGCAGACAGGCAACGTCGCGCCACGGCGCGCTGGCCCGTGAGCTGCACGATTCGGTGGCGCAACAGTTGGGTTACCTGGCGTTCCAGGCCCACGGCTTGCAGTCACAGCTGGGCGCGCCTGCCCTGCAGGACCTGTGCGCAGGCCTCAGCCAGTTGCAACGCCAGGTGCGCGAGCTGATCACCAGCGCACGCCTGACCATGGACGGACGCTCACTGCGCCAGGCCCTGGCCGACTCCGTCGCGGAGTTTTCGCGGCGTTGCATCATCGTGTTCGAGTTGGATAACCGCCTGGCCGACGATGCCCTGAGCCCGGAAACCGAATTGCAGATCCTGCAGATCGTTCGCGAGGCCCTGGCCAATGCGGTGCGCCATTCCCACGCACGGCATGTGCGTATCGAACTGCGCCAGACCCAGGACGGCGATGCCTCGGTGTCGGTGGAGGACGATGGCATCGGCTTGAGCCCGGCTTGCGATGAGCATAACCATTTCGGCCTGGCGATTATCCGCGAGCGCGCCGCCAGCATCGGCGCGCGGCTGAGCATTGAAGCGATCCGCCCGCACGGCGTGCGCGTGCATCTTGGCCTGCGCCGCCACCACGACCTGCCACACGGGAGTCTCGATGGACTGCACGACCTTATTACTGATCGATGATCACCCACTGTTTCGCAAAGGCCTGGCGCAACTGTTCGATGCCAGCGACGACTTTGAAGTGGTGGGGCAGGCGGCCAGTGGCCGGGAGGGCATCAACCTGGCCGTGAGCCTGACGCCGCAGCAGGTGTTGCTGGACCTGCACATGCCTGGCCTCAGCGGCCTGCAGGTGCTGGACGAACTGCGCCAATTGCGCCTGGACTGCCAGGTGGTGGTGCTCACCGCTTCGATGGACCGCGCCGAACTGCTCAGCGCCCTGCGCCTGGGCGCCAGCGGTTATGTGCTCAAGGAAACCGAGCCCGAGGCGTTGCTGGCGTATATGCGCAACTGCCACAAGGGCGCGATCATGCTCGACTCAACCCTGATCGCCTTGCTCGCCGACCCGGCCGAGCCCAGGCCACACGGTGAGACGCCGGGCGGTGAAAACCTCACCGAACGCGAAGGCCAGACCCTGGCGCTGATCGCCGCCGGCATGAGCAATAAACAGATCGGCAGGGAGCTGGGGATCAGCGACGGCACGGTGAAAATCTATGTGCGCAGCCTGTTGCAGAAACTCAACCTGCATTCGCGCCTGGAGCTGGCGGCCCGGGTACACAGCGGCGCCTTGCTCAAACACGAGGAGCGTCACTAGATGAGGGAAAGCTCTGACGCTTGGGTGCAGACATCGCCCGCGCACCTGATGGATTGTTTTCCCGCCGCCTTGCTGCACCTGCGCGACAACGGCCAGATCGCTCACTTCAACCTGGCCTGGGCCGAGTTGATGGGCGCGCCGGGCGCGGAGCGCAACCTCGTCGACTACGTCCACCAGGAAGACCGCCCGCTGTGGCGCCAGGCCTTGCATGAGCTGCGCCGGCGTCCCGAGACCTCGTTCAACCAACGCCTGCGTTTCGTGCATCCGTGCGGCGAGCTGCGCTGGTTCGAGGTCAGTCTCAAGCGCGGCCCGCAGGGCTTCTACCTGGTGGCCGGAGATATCACCGCGCACAAGCGCCGCGAAATCGCCCTGCAGGCCAGCCAACGCAGCAGCATGAGCTTGCTCGACAGCATGCCTGGGCTGATCTATCGCGGCCGTAACAACCGCGACTGGACCATGGAATTCGTCAGTGCCGGCTGCCTGCAATTGACCGGCTACCCCGCCGAGCGGTTGGTGGACAACCATGAGTTCACCTACAACAGCCTGATCCTCGCCGAGGATGCCGACTACGTATGGCGCGAGGTGCAATATGCGTTGTCGCGCCAGGAACCGTTCGAACTCAATTACCAGATTCGTTGCGCCGACCAGTCGATCAAGCACGTATGGGAGAAGGGCGTGGGGATCTATGCCGATACCTGCGAGGTGCTGGGCATCGAGGGCGCGATTTTCGAGCGCAGAGTTCTGTAGGAGCCGGCTTGCCGGCGATGGTCGTCAACGATGACGCGGGAAGCCTGGATGCCCGCGGTGGCTGTGGGTTTTTCGCTGGCAAGCCAGCTCCTACCGTGGGGGCATAACCCTGTAGGA